>NZ_JAJKFT010000002.1:300000-600000 GCF_020966755.1 Blastopirellula sediminis | reverse complement strand
CGACATGGTGGTGGTCGGCGGCGCTTCGGACTGCAAGTCCGACTCGCTGGTCCTCTTCTCCGCCGCTCAGACGCTGACCAAGAATGACAGCTGCCCGTTCGATTCGAACGCCGACGGCCTGATCATGTCGGAAGGTTACGTCGCGCTCGTCATGAAGACGCTGGAACGCGCGATCGCCGACGGCGACAAAATTCAAGCGGTCGTCCGCGGTCTCGGCGTCGCGACCGACGGTAAAGGGAAGAGCCTGTGGGCGCCCCGCAAAGAAGGTCAGATGCGGGCGATGCGTCGCGCCTATCGCCGCGGCGTCGACGTCTCGCGTCTGCAATATCTCGAATGCCATGCCACGGCGACCCAGCTGGGGGACGCGACCGAACTGGAAACGCTCCGCGAAGTGCTGGAGCCGCAGTTCCCGAGCGGCAAGAAGATTCCGATCACCAGCGCCAAAGCCAACATCGGCCACGCGCTCGAAGCGGCCGGCATTGCGGGGATGATCAAAACGATCCTCAGCATGCAGCACCAGCGCTTCCCGGCGGCGATCAACATCAAAGAGTTGAACACTAAGGTGCCGTGGAGCGAATCGCCCTTCTTCGTGCCGATGCAATCGGCGCCATGGCCGGCCCCGGCCGACGGCGGTCCTCGTTCCGCTGCGGTCAACGCCTTCGGCATCGGCGGCTTGAACATGCACGTCGTGATCGACGAATACGTCGGTCAAACGGCTGAGCAAATCACCGGCGGTCCGCGTCCCGTTACGGAAACGGCGGACGATCGCGCCGTGGCGATCATTGGTCTCGGCTGCATCGCGCCGGGCGCCAGCGAAATCAATCAGTTCTGGGATCTCCTGCAGAACGGGACCGATCCGAAGGGGGAACCGTCGGCGGATCGTTGGTCGGCCAAGGCTCGCCAGAAGGCGGAAGCGAGCGGCATCAAAGTTCTCGGCGGCTTCATCAACGACTACGCCTACGATTGGCGCAAACACAAGGTTCCGCCGAAGCAAGTCACCGAAGCCGACCCGCTGCAGTTCATGTTCCTGGACGCCAGCGAACAGGCGCTGGCCGACGCTGGCTACACGCGCGAGTCGATCCAGCGCGAACTTTGCGGCGTCGTGATCGGCACCGAGTTTGGCGGCGACTTTGGCGACCAACTCGAAATGGGTCTGCGTCTCCCCGAGATGCAGCACAAGCTGAAGCGGATGCTGACCGAACGCGGTCTGTCGGCCGAGAAGATTGAAGCGATCAACCAAGACTTCGCCAACGTGCTGCTGAAGAAGTGGCCCGCGTTGGTGGACGAAACCGGCAGCTTCACCAGCAGCACGCTCGCTTCGCGAATCAGCAAGACGCTCGACCTGAACGGCGGCGCCGTGGCGATCGACAGCGGCACCACCTCCGGCATGTCGGGGATCTCGCTCTGCATCGACTCGCTGCTGTCGGGCGACAACGACATGATGATCTGCGCCGCCGGTCAACGCCGGATGGGGCTGACGATGTTCCAAGGCTTGAGCGAGTCGGGCCACTTGCATCGCGACGGGGCTCCGAAGAACGTGCTCGACGCCGGCTACAACGGCGTTGTGCCGAGCGAAGGCGCCGCGGTGGTGGTGCTGAAGCGATTGGCCGACGCGCGTCGCGACGGCGATCGGATTCGTGCGGTGATTCGCGGACTCGGCGTCGCGTCGGACGAGTCGCCGGCTGAAGCGATGCGTCTGGCGGTCCAGCGAGCCGCCGAAATGGCGAACATTGCCCCCGGCGAAATCCAATTCGTCGACATTGAAACGGATGAAAACAATGCGAGCGTCGCGCAGGCGCTGGCGACGATCGCCCACGAACACTCGTCGCCCGAACGCGAACAGCCGCTCCACTTGAGCTCGGCGACCGCGCAGCTGGGCAACATGGGGGGCGGCAGCTCTCTGATCGCCGTGTTGAAAGCGGCGCTCGAAGCGCAAAACCATGAAGTTGCCGCGGCGCGTCAGCTGCAACAGCCGACTGCGGCGTTCAACGGATCTTCGTCGAGCGTGCAAACCGCTTCGTTCAACGTCAAACTCAACGGTCGCGGCCTTGGCGCCGTCGCCAACTGGTCGAAGGGACAAGCCTTCTTCCTGATTCTGGATGACGGCACGCCGGTTCCGCCGAAGCCGAAAGCTGCGGCTCCGGCCGTCGCGAAACCGACTTCGTCGTCGGCCAAGATCGTCCGCTTTGGCGCCATTTCGCTGCCGGCATTGAAGACGATGATCAACGCTGCGATGGCGGACCCAAGCCATGCCTTCTCGGCCGCTGACACGGTCAAATTCGCGCCCAGCGACAAGATCCGTTTGGCGATTGTCGCTGACAGCGCCGAGTCGCTGGCCAAGAAGCTGACCATGGCGTCGCCGCAACTGGGCAACGCCGCGTCGCGCCAGGTCTTGGAACAACAAGGCATTTTCTGCCGCGAACCGCTTTCGACCAAACCGCGCATCGCCTTCCTCTTCCCCGGCCAGGGATCGCAGTACGAAGGAATGCTTCGCGACCTGGTGAGCCAATCGCCGGCCGCCGCGAAGATGATGGCCGACGCCGACGCTGCGATGCGTCGTCTCGGTTACCCGACCTTCGCCGAATTGGCCTGGAACGCTCCGACCCAATTGGGCGCCGACGTTTGGAAGACGCAGATCTCCATGCTGTTGGCCGACCTGATCTGTCTGGCGGCGCTCGCCGAACGAGGCGTGAAGCCCGACGTGGTGCTGGGACATAGCTACGGCGAGTTCCCGGCCCTCTACGCCGCTGGGGTCTGGAACCTCGACGCGGTGATTCGTATGACCCGCGCTCGCTGCGACGGGATCAACGCGACCTCGCTCAATAACGCCGGTTTGCTGGCGACGACTGCTCCGCCGGAAGAGATCAAGTCGATCATTACCGCGTGCGGCTGCCAGGCCTACCTGGCCAACTACAACGCTCCGGACCAAACGGTGATCGGCGCGAAGTTGACGGCGCTGGAGCAATTGTCGAAGGCGCTCGCCGCGAAGTCGTATCCGGCTCGCATTTTGGCGGTTCCGGCGGCGTTCCACACGCCGCTGATGGCCGGCTCGAGCCGCATGTTGCAGCAGGCGCTGGAAACGGCCGAGTTGCGTTCGCCGCAAACGCCGTTCATCAGCACCGTCGACAACAACTTGACCGACGATCCGGCGCGAATCCGCCGCAACCTGGGCGTGCAATTGACCACGCCGGTCAAATACGCGCCGCTGATCGAACAACTGGCGCTCGAAACTCCGACAATTTTTGTCGAGGTCGGGCCGCAGCAAACGCTTACCAAGCTAAATCGCCGGATTCTCTCCGGCGACGCTACCGTCATCGCTTCCGACAATCCCAAGCGCGGCGGCATTGAGCCGATCTTGTGCGTCGAAGCGTTGCTGGAATGCCTGGGAGTCAGCGCCGCAGTCGCGAGCGAGCCGAAGCCGGCCGCTGCCGTGACGGCGACCGAGTCGCGTGCGAAGTTCGCTCCGCCGCAGCCGGCCGCCGCCGCCGTCTCCCAAACGATGTCTTCTTCGACCGACCGCGCGCCAGCTAAGCCGCAGCCAGTCGCTTCCTCCCGTAGTCCGATTAGCACCAACGAGAAGAACCTGATGGACGATATTCCGCACTTTGACGCTACCGAGCGTCGACGCGCGAAGATGCGCGGCTCTGCTCAGGCTCCGCCTGCGGCAGCGCCACCGACTCCGGCTCCGGCCGCAGTCGCGCCTCCCGCGCCGGCACCGGTCGCAGCGCCAATTGTTCCGAAACCGACGTTTGCGGCAGCGCCCGCTCCTGCACCTGCGCCTCCGGTGGCGCCGGCGCCGATGCCAGCGCCGCCTGCTCCTGCTCCGACCCCTGCGGCGCCTGCGCCGGTGGCGGCCGCCAGCAAGAGCGACGGCGTCGACCTGGAGAAGTTCCTGGTGAACTTCGTCGTTGAACAAACCGGCTATCCGCCGGAAGTGGTCGACCTGGACGCTGACATGGAAGCCGACCTCGGCATCGACAGCATCAAGAAGGCTCAGCTGTTCGGCGAACTGCAGGAGTACTTCGAGATCAGCACGTCGGCGACCGACCTGTCGCTCGACGACTTCCCGACCCTGCGTCACGTCATGAACTTCCTGAACGCCAGCGGACAAGGCGCCGCCGCCGCTCCGGCCGCTGCTCCTGCTCCGGTTGCTCCTGCTCCAGTTGCTCCCGCCCCGGTTGCGGTCGCACCTCCGGCTCCTGCCGCTCCGGTTGCCCCGGCTCAGCCTGCCGCGGCCGCTTCGACTGGCGCCAGCACGGCCGAGCTGGAGAAGTTCCTGGTGAACTTCGTCGTCGAGCAAACCGGCTATCCGCCGGAAGTGGTCGACCTTGACGCTGACATGGAAGCCGACCTCGGCATCGACAGCATCAAGAAGGCTCAGCTGTTCGGCGAACTGCAGGAATACTTCGAGATCAGCACGTCGGCGACCGACCTGTCGCTCGACGACTTCCCGACCCTACGTCACGTGCTCAACTTCCTCTCGGCCAACGGCCAAGCCAGCGAAAGCCAACCGGTCGCCGCGGCCCCGGTCGCTGCTCCGGCTCCTGCCGCTCCGGTCGTCCCGGCTCCGGCGGCTGCTCCGGTTGCGGAAGCCCCGGCTTCGGGCGGAGCCAGCACGGCGGAACTCGAAAAGTTCCTGATCAACTTCGTCGTTGAACAAACCGGTTACCCGCCGGAAGTGGTCGACCTGGACGCTGACATGGAAGCGGACCTCGGCATCGACAGCATCAAGAAGGCTCAGCTGTTCGGCGAACTGCAGGAGTACTTCGAGATCAGCACGTCGGCGACTGACTTGTCGCTCGACGACTTCCCGACCCTGCGTCACGTTTTGAACTTCCTCTCGGGCACCGCTTCGGCGACCACCGAGGAACCAGCATCTTTTTCCCTGGCCGCTCCGGCGCCGGCTCTGGAAATTAAAGAAGATGCGCCGGCCGCGGTGAGCGTTATTAATGGCGCTCCTGCGGAACTCTCTGGTAAGACTTTGGACAATGGCGCCGCAGCGCCGCTCGCTCTCGTCGGTACGCCGTACGAGATGGGGTGGCGTCACGGTAGCCAATATCGGGACGAGATTCGTCGCGTACTCCGCACTTATGCGGAGTACGTCGGCGAGTCGATCGACGAGCTTCCCGGCTCGACTCAATCGGCCAATGCGATCCAAACCCTTTCGCCCGATCAATGGGACGAATTGCTCGGCATCGCCAACGCGATTGAAGCTCCCCTGAGCAATGTGGTGGCCCATCACTTCGCGGTCGCGGAAACGCTGGCCTCGATGGAGCAAGCCGCGGCGAGCGACGGTTCGCTGGCGCATGCCGCTCAGATGGAGTCCCCTGCGATCAATCCGATGCGTGAGACGATTCGCCTGGCGGCGTTCCTGCGTAAGCCGACCAGCGGCTTGTCGCACGTCGCTGTGGCGCCAATCGGCACCGCACTCGTACTGGGCGGCGTGAACGCCGCCGGACTGACTTTCAGCGGCGAAAAAGCTTCCGCCGCCGTCCTGCAAAACGGCGTGAACCTGGAATCGGCGATCGACGTCGCGTTGAAAACGCCCAGCAGCGCGAGCAGCGTGATCCTGGGCGAACTGGCGACCGGTCGACTGTCGAGCGTTCAATCGTGCGGCGGCGATCGTCAAATCGTCAGCGATCAAGCGACGATCCACTGCGGCAATCGCCTGATGGCGCTGGCAGGCGGATCGACCGCCACCGAACAAGGCGAAATCTCGGTCACCGACGTCACCAACTTGTTGTTGACGGCCGAAGGAGACGCGTTGGCGTTCCTCTTCGATTTCGGCGCCGGTCAACTATCGCTGAAGAGCACGACCATGTCGCGCTCGATCGAGAGCTACTCGCTCACCGGACTGCTGGACGACGGTAACTCGTCGGCTCCGGCCGCTCCGCAGCGCGGCGAAGCGACTCCGCTGGCTCCGGCCAATGTGACGGCTCGCTTTGAGCTGGAAATGTGCGATTCGCCGCTGGCGCAGACCGCACCTACCTCGATGGTTTACGAAGGGGCTGCGATTGTTCTGGGTAGCGGCGAGACTGCCGCCGCTCTCATCGAACAACTGCAGCAAGCCGGCGTCACGGTTTATCAGATTGCGGACGCCAGCGATATCGACAGCGCCGTCGCTCAGATCGAAGCGATCTGTGCGGCTGGTCCGGCGCCTCATCTGTTTATGACGACTGCTCGCGACGAGCGGAAGCATCTGCAGTTTGGCGTCGAAGCGAGCTGGAACGGGGTGCAACCGACTGCGATGGAAACTCCGCTGTTCGTCTGTCAGAAGTGGTTGACCCTCGCCGAGGCGGGCGGTTGGCTCGAAAAGACGACCGTCGTGGCGGTGACCGCCCTCGGCGGCGACTTCGGCTTCAGCCGCGGTGCGACCGCTGTTGAAGGTGGCGCCCTGACCGGCCTGATGAAGGCGCTCTTCATCGAGTTCACCGTCATGCGTGGCGGCAAAGGCCCGCGCGTCAAAGCGTTCGACACGAGCCTGCAAGACGCGCCGAAGCAGATCGCCAGCAACATCCTGGTTGAACTCGCTTCGGGCAATCAAGACTACGAAGTTTCGTACGCCGGCGGCGTTCGTCGCGTTCCGTTTGCGATGGATCGACCTGGCGTGGCCAATGCGACGGCCCAACTGCCGCAAGGGGTTTGGGTCATCACCGGCGGCGCCCGCGGCATCACGGCCGCTTGTGCCCTGGAACTTGGCAAACGTTACGGGCTGAAGCTCCACTTGATCGGTTCCAGCGAACTGCCGACGATCGATCCGGCCTGGCGTAGCCTGGACGAAGCGGGACTGAACAAGCTGAAGGCCGACACGATGATTGCGGCCCGCAAAGCGGGACAGCAAGCGCCGCAGGCTTGGGAACGGGTGCAGAAGAGTCTGGAAATCGACAAGTCGCTGCAAGCGTTCGTCGACAACGGCGTCTCGGCCACGTACCACGCATGCGACGTCTCGAACCGCGAATCGCTGGCCAAGGCGCTCGACGAGATTCGTCGGGTCGACGGTCCGATCTCCGGCATCCTGCATGGCGCCGGCATCGACAAGTCGTGCCGCATGGAAAAGAAACGCCGTGACGTCGTTCATGCGACGATCGGCATCAAAGATGGCGGCATCGTGCATCTCGCCGCGCTGACGCAGCACGATCCGATCCGCCACTTCATCGGCTTCGGTTCGATCGCGGGTCGTCTCGGCAGCTTCGGTCAGGCCGACTACTGCTTGGCGAGCGATCTCCTCTGCAAACTGATGGGCGCCTATCGTCGTCAACGACCGTGGGTTCGCGCCGTCGGTTTCCACTGGCATGGTTGGGACGAAGTCGGCATGGCCGCTCGCCCCGAAACGAAGAGCGTTCTGAACGACAAGAGCGCCCTGAAGTTGATGCCGCTGGCGGAAGGGATCGGCCATCTGATTCGCGAAATCGAAGCGGACGTCCCCCGCGGCGAAATCTTGATCACCGAACGTCGTCACTGGCAGCGATTCGCCGACGGCTTGGGCGTGTTGGCCGAAAGCCGCGCCGAAGCGCCGGCCGCCGCTCCGGCGAAACCGGCCGAACCTGTTTCGAGCGATCCGCTTGGTCCGGCCGACGCGTCGGTCGAACTGCGGACCGAACGTTGCGAGCTGAAGCTGATTGACGCTCCGCTGCCGACGGGAACCGCCGCGGCGCCGACCTTCACCGGTCCGGTCTGGATCTTGGGCGAAAACGCCGACGCGGTCGAACTGGAACAACGTCTGGCGCAAGCCGGCGTCGAAGTCTATCGCTTTGGCGCTCGCGCCGACTTGGACGAAACGCTCGCTTGGCTCGATTCGCTCCATCCGGAGAAGCCGGCCCAACGGCTCTTCCTGATGACCAGCCGCGACGCCGTGTCGACCGATCCCCTTTCGGCCGCCGAAATCGATCGTCGCCGTCACGAAGGGATCATCTTCCCCTACTTCGTCGCGCAGAACTGGTACAAGCGAAATCTGAAATTCCCGGAAGCGGGGACCGGCGACCTGGTCGCGGCGATCTCGCTCGGCGGAGACTTTGGTTTTGAATCGACCGTGCAACTTCCGGACGGGGGCGGCGTCGCCGGCTTCGTGAAGTCGTTGCACATTGAAGACTCGCGGCTGGAAAACCGCGGCGCTCGCTGCAAGGTGATTGACGCTCCCGCGTCCGAATCGCCGGCGGCGTTGTTCGACGCGATGATGCGCGAACTGGCGGCCGATCAGCCGGAAGTCGAAGTCAGTTGGATCGGCGGCGTTCGTCGGGTGGTTCGCCCGATCGGCACTCCGCTGGCGATGGGACCCGACGCGAACATTCCGCGTGGCGGGGTCTGGGCGGTAACCGGCGGCGCTCGCGGCATCACCGCGATCGCGGCTCGTGAACTAGCGGCGAAATATGGCTGGAAGCTGCATTTGCTCGGGAAGAGCCCGGCGCCGCTAGCTGACGCCGTGTGGCGCAACTTCGACGAAGAGCAACTGAAGACCTACAAGACGCAGATCACGCGCGAAGCGGTCGCCTCGGGCGGTTCGCCCGGTCAGGCATGGGACCGCGTCCTGAAAGACTGCGAGATCTTCAACAACCTGCAAAAGTTCGCCGACGCCGGCGTGCAAGCGACCTATCACCAGTGCGACGTCACCGATCGCGATGCGGTCGCCGCGGTGCTGGAAGAAATTCGCAAGACCGACGGTCCGATCACCGGGCTGATGCATGGCGCCGGCTTGATCGAGCCGGGTCGCTTCGACCACAAGCGTCGTCCGTTCGTCGAAAAACTGATTCGGGCGAAGTTCGACGGCCTGATGCATCTGTTCGCTCTGACGAAGAACGATCCTCTGACCCACTGCATCGGCTTCGGTTCGATCAGCGGTCGCTTCGGCGGCAATGGGCTGAGCGATTACGCGGCGGGGAACGACTCGATGTCGAAGGCGCTCGACTGGTTCCGCGCGGCTCGACCCGACTGCACCACGCTCTGCATTCACTGGGAATCGTGGGAAGGCGCCGGCATCGCGACGTTGTCGCGGTTCGCGTGGGGCCCGCGTTCGGTGATGAAGATGAAATACATGCTGCCGGAAGAAGGAGTTCGTCGTCTCGAAGAAGAACTCGCTGGCGGCGGCTACAAGGCGGAAACGCTCTACACGTTCGGCGACTTCTACCCGATGTTCTACCCGAACGAACAGTTCCCGCTGGGCGAATTCAAGCCGCGCAGCGGCGAAGCGGTCGATGGCTCGTTCCCGCTGGTCGCGACTTCGCGGACCGAGGGAGACGAACTGGTCGGCGACGTTCCGCTCGATCCGATCAACGATCCCTTCCTGGCCCTCCATCGTCTGCGCGGCAAACCGCTGATGCCGGTGGTGGTCACCCTGGAAGCGTTGCGGGAAGCGGCCGAGCTGGCCTCGGGCAAGAAGACGGTCGCCTTCTGCGACGTCGACATGATCGACGGGCTGGCCTTCCATACCGACAACGCGACGACCGCCCAGGCGCGAGCCAAGATGGTCGGCGATAACCTGGCCGAATGCCGCTGGACTTGCGACTTCCGCAACCGTACCGGCGGACTGATCCAGAAAGATCGTCTCTACCTGCAAGCGAAGGTCGAAGTGGCTGACCAACCGGCGGCGCTGACCGCGGAACTGCCGCCGTTCCCGACCGAGTGGAGCGCGGTCACCTATCCGGAAGATGCGGCGATCTACCATGGAACTCCGTTCCGCTGCCTGAAGGCGCTTAGCTGCGACGCTTCCGGCGGTTGGGGTCACATCGTCGCCGAGCCGCTGGCCGATTTGACGAAGCCGGAACGAGTCGAAGGATGGCGGGTTCCGTCGTGCATCCTCGATTCGGCCCTCTACGCTTGCGGCTGCCAGTTGTACATGCACAGCGAAGGCGCGGTTTCCCTGCCGCGGAAGATTGAACGGCTGGAACTGGGACGGATGCCCAGCGACGGCGAAAACTGCTATGTCCACTTCGTTTGCCGCGACGTGGCCGAAAAGTCGGCCCTCTACGATCTGACCCTCTTTGGCGAAAACGGAGAGGTGATCCTGAAGGCGTACGGCTATCAAAAGGTCATTCTCGGCCGAGGAGGCGTTGCATGACGTATGCTCCTGCCCGGCTGGTGCGCTATGTCGCCGATGCGGGCAACCTCCCCATTTCCGCTTCGGCCGCTTGGTTGAGCGCCGCCGAACGGCACGAACTGGACTTCTTCGCCCACGCAGACCGCCGCAGCCAATGGCTCGGCGGGCGCTGGATCGCCAAGCGTTTGATTACGCGCTCGTGCGAACCGGCCGACCTGCGCCGCGTGGAAGTCTTGTCGCGTTCGTCGGACGGGCTGGGGAAAGCTCCGGAAGTCTTCGTCGACGGCAAGCCGACCAACTACCGCATTTCGGTTTCGCATGCCGGCGGCGCGCTGCTGGTCGGCATGACGACCGACGCGACCTCGATCGGCGTCGATCTCGCTTGGGACGTTCCGCAAGACAGGCACTTCTCGGCCGCTTGGTTTACCGAGCGGGAGCAAGCCTGGCTCGCCGAACGCCCCGAGTCGGCCTCGCTGCTGTGGGGCTTGAAAGAAGCGATTTTCAAATCGCAAGGCGCCGGTCAAACGTGGAACCCCCGCGGCGTCGAAATCGAATCGTATTGCGACCATGAAGTTCGCTGCACGTTGTACGGACGCCAACTCGCTCCCCTGGCGATGTGGACTCGTCCGTCGAGTCGGGGAATGGCGACGGCCGTCTGGCAAGCGACGGCCAATGATACTCCAGCCTATCCCCAGCAGGAGCTTTCATCATGTTTGTAAGCAAGGAACATCATCCCCAGGTTCTGCCGCGTCAGTCCTACTTCGATCAATCCGTCTTCGATCAGGAGATGGAAACGCTGATGATGCCGACGTGGCATGCCGTGGCGCTGATGGACGAACTGCCGAAAGACGGCTCGTTCCTGACGCTGGAGATCTTCGGTCGTCCGATCATCCTGTGGCGCAAGGGAGATGAGGTCAGCGGCTTCTTGAACGTCTGCCCGCATCGCTACGCCAAATTGACCTGCAAACCGTGCGGCGCGACCGAACGACTCCACTGCCAATATCACGGCTGGGAGTTCGACGAGACCGGCAACGTTCGCAAGATCCCCGACGCGAAGACGTTCCGTCCGCTCGCCCAGGGAATGCTTGGTTTGCGCAAATTTCGGATCGAGCGCTGCGGCCAATTGATCTTTTTGAACCTGACCGACGAAGGCCCGAGCCTGCGAGAGTTTCTCGGCGACAAGTTCGAGCTGTACGAAAGCTGGTTCACGCCCGAAATGCATACGGCGATCACCGTTACGCGGACGATCAACGCCAACTGGAAGTGCCTGGTCGAGAACGCGCTGGAAAGCTACCACACTACAACCGTGCATCCGCAAACATTCGGAACCTTTCCGGAAGAAAAAGATATCCAACACACCATGGAAGAAAGTTGGACGTCGATGTTCGTTGATTACAGTGAAGAACGTTCGGTTCGCGCTACGATGGATGCGATCGGCCACTTGCTGGTCGGCCGTCCGCGCGACGGATCGTATGAACACATCCTGCACTACCCCAACGTGATGATGGCGCGATTGTCGCTGTATCGCTGGGTGGAGTGCGTGATTCCGGTTTCGCCCAGCCAGTCGTTGTCCGTCGTCCGCTTGATGTGCCACATCGGCGAAAAAGGACGTCTGCGACGCGTATGGAATCGCTATTTCATCACGAAATGGGCGCGAGACTTTTTGACCAAGGTCGGCGCGGAAGACGCCGGCGTGCTCGTGCAGGTTCAAGAGGGGATTTCCGCCCCGGAAGAGCCGATGGGCGGTCTGATCTCCACGCGTGAAGAACGCATTTTTCATTTTCAGAAATACGTCGAGAAAGCGAGCGGAGTCGCGAGCTGTCGAGACGAAAGCGATGTAATTCAAAATCGATTTTCAGGAAACGCAACATGATTAACCTCTCCGGACGTATCGCACTGGTTACCGGAAGTTCGCGCGGCATGGGGCGAGCTTGCGCATTGCGACTGGCCGAAGCAGGCGCCGACGTGATCGTCAACTACGTCACTTCGCGTACCGCCGCGATGGAAACGGCCAAAGAAATTCGCGCGATGGGGCGACGCTCCTTCGTGGTCAAGGCCGACGTGAGCCAGAAAGACGACGTCGAATCGATGATGGAATACATCGGCGAGCACATCCAGCAGCTCGACATCATCGTCAGCAACGCGGCGACCGGCGGTTTCCGTCCGCTGATGGCCGCCAACGAAAAACACTTTGAAAACACCTACCACACCAACGTGTTGGCGATGCTCTACCTGGTGCAAGCCGGTCTGCCGCTGCTGGTGAAGAGCAAGGGCCGCGCGAAGGTGATCGGCATCAGCAGCCACGGTTCGGACATGGCTTTGCCGTGGTACGGGCTGATCGGCAGCTCGAAAGCCGCGCTGGAAAGCCTGGCTCGTCACTTGACGCTGGAAGTCGGCGACAAGGGCGTCAACGTCAACATCGTGAAGTCGGGCTTGGTCGAAACCGACTCGACGAAGCGTCTGCCGGGCGCCGGCGAGATGTTCGATCATCGCAAAGACAAGACGATGATGGGCGATCGCATGCTGTCGGTCGAAGACATTGCGGACGCGGTCCTGTTTTTGGCCTCGCCATTGTCGGATCTGGTTCAAGGCGAAACGCTGGTCGTCGACGGCGGCGCCGCGGTTCACGTGTAGTCGATTGTTCGGAAACGTAGGGCAAGTTTTTTCAGAATGAAGTATCACCTGTTAACTGGCGCAACCGGCTTGCTCGGCCGGTACTTGATTCGCGACCTGACGCTAGCGGACATTCCGCTGGCGGTGGTCGTGCGCGGCTCTCGTTTTGAGTCGGCCGCTCAGCGAATCGAAACCGCCATGGCCTACTGGGAAGCGGAACTCGGACGAGCGCTCGTCCGACCCGTCGTCCTGGAAGGGGACATTACCAAGCCCGGCCTGGGGCTATCGGATTCCGATCAGGCCTGGGTGGCGAAGAATTGCGAAGCGGTGGTCCACTCCGCCGCGTCGCTCACGTTTTACGCCGACGAAGAAGATGGCGAACCGTGGCGGAGCAACATCCTGGGAACGCGCAACGTTCTGGGGCTCTGCCGCGACGCGGGAATTCGTCAACTGCATCACGTTTCGACCGCCTACGTTTGCGGACGCCGACGCGATGTGATTCGCGAGGATGAAGTCGACGTCGGTCAGGAACCGAGCAACGACTACGAATCGAGCAAGCTGACGGCCGAAAAGGAAGTTCGCGCCGCCGACTTCCTCGACGTCCTCACGGTGCATCGCCCGTCGATTATCGTCGGCGACGCGCTGACCGGCTTCACCGTTTCGTACCACGGGTTCTACACGCCGCTGCGATTGGTTCACGCCTTGGTGACCTCGTTGCCGTGGGACCTGTTCGTCCAATGCGACCTGCTGGGCGCGTTGAAACTGGACGGCTCGGAACGGAAGAACCTGGTTCCGGTCGACTGGGTGTCGGCTGCGATGACCGAAGTGATCCGCAAGCCGGAACTGCACGGCAAGACGTATCACTTCACCAATCCGAATCCGGCGACGGTGGCCGACATGCTCGGAGCGCTCGCTTCGATGGTGATGGCGCTGGCTCGTCCGGACGAAGGATCGGAAGCCGCCAAGAACATTTCGATCGACGACGTCGCCGCGAATTTCCGCGAGCAGATGTGGGTTTACCAGTCCTACTGGAGCGACGACCCTTCGTTCGATTCGAGCAATACGGAGCAGGCTTTGCCTTACCTCCCCTGCCCGGCCGTCGACGACGCGATGATGGATCGCCTGGTCGCGTTCGCGCTGGAAAAGAACTTCGGCTGGCCGCGTGAAGCGTCGGCCAAGATTAAATATCCGATCGCTCAGGATCTGGCCCCCTTGGTCGACAACGCCAAGGACCTTGCCGACGGATCGAGCGATCGGCGGTACGTCAGCTTGCAGATTAGCGGCAGCGGCGGCGGCCAATGGCACATGATCGTCGATCATGGCCGACTGGTCGGCGTTGGGCCGGGCCTGCAAAACGGCGACAGTCCTACCTGCTATTTGAACAGCGACACTTTTACGCGCTTGACGCGTGGAGAGCTCTCCTGGGAATCGGCGTTGCAGTCAGGTCGTCTGGTGACGACGGGACATGCGGCAAGTTCCGAACAGCTCGCTCGTTGTTTTCACGATCTTGCCTCTTTGACCTGCTCCGATACCACTAATAACTGCGCCAACTGAAAGACACACTGCAATGAACGGGGGTAATGCCATGACGGGAATGATTTCCAAAACGGATTCAAGCGGAGCGGCGCAAAGTGCGAAGACGCTGGAACGCGGACGTAAAAGCATCGCCGGCGGCGACAGCAGCACGATGCGAGTTCTGCCGTACCACATTCCGCTGGTCGCCGACCGCGGCGAAGGCGCCCGCCTGTGGGACGTCGACGGCAACGAATACATCGACTTGAACATGGCCTATGGGCCGCTGCTCTTGGGCCACCGCCCGAAGCAAGTGATCGAAGCGGTCTATCGTCAGATCTCGGAACACGGCAGCCAGCTCGGCTTTCCGACCGAAGTGACGATTCGCGTCGCCGAAAAGCTGAAGCAGCTCTTCCCGTGCATCGAACTGCTCCGCTTCGCCAACTCGGGCACCGAAGCGTGCGCCTCGGCGATTCGCCTGGCTCGCACCTACACCGGCCGCAAAAAGCTGATCATGTTTGAAGGCCATTATCATGGCTGGAGCGAAGCGGTCTTCACGAAGTACCACGCTCCGCTCGAAATGTTGCCGGAATGCGGCTACGGTCCGGCGATCCCCGGCACCACCGGCATGAGCGACTCGCTGACCGACGTCATCGTCTGCCAGTGGAACGACCTGGACGCGCTGCAGCGCTGCCTGGAAGAGCACGGCGACGAAGCGGCCGCGGTCATCATGGAGCCGATCTCCGGCAACGCCGGTTTGCTGTTGCCGCGCGACGGCTATCTGCAATCGGTCCGCGAAATGATCCACGATCGCGGCGGTCTGTTGATCTTCGACGAAGTCATCACCGGCATGCGGGTCTCGGCGGGCGGCGCCCAAGAGCACTACATGGTCTCGCCCGACATCACCGTCGTCTCGAAGGCGATGGGTGGCGGTTACCCGGTCGGTTCGTTCGGCGCCTCGGCCGAAATCATGAGCTGCATCGCCAACGGCCCGTTGTTCCACGGCGGCGTCTTCTCGGGCAATGCGGTCGTCATGTCGGCGGCGGAAGCGGTTCTCGATACGGTGTTGGGCGACAAAGAGAACATCTACGCTCACCTCCACGCGATCGCCGATCAGTTGGCCGGCGGCATCAAAGAGATCTACGCCCGTCTCGGCATTCCGGCCCAAGTCTATCACCTCGGCCCGCTGTTGGCCGGTTTGATCACCAAGACCGAAGTCGAAGGTCTGTACAACTACCGCGACGTTCGCCGTCACTGCGACTTCGAACGTTACATCAAGTTCCAGCACCACATGCAGCGTGCCGGCGTCTACTTCCATCCGAATGAATTTGAACCGATGTTCCTGTCAACCGCTCACACTTCGGCCGACATCGACGAAGTGCTGGAACGATGGGAAGATGGAGCACGTCAGTGTCTGGTCCGGTAATTTCCGATTCGATCTGGAGCGCCTCGCCGATCCTGGATGCCGTCGAGAACTATCGCGGCTGCATCATTGACCTGGACGCGGGGCGCGTCATTTCGGCGGATGAGTTCGCTCGCGCACGAGAATCGCTCGTGCGCGCCTTTCGCCAGCAGGGTTTGGCCGCTGGCGATCGCGTCTTGGTCACAATCGGCAACGGGCCCCTCTTTCCGGCGGTGCTTGCAGCGCTGCTGGCCTGCGAGGCTTCGCCGCTGCTGGTGCACGTGATGACGCCGTCGGCCGAATTGGCTCGCTACTCGAAACGCTTCGGCGTGAAGTGGCTGGCTGCTTTCGGTGGAGACGCGCAAGTGGCGTCGGTACTGACCGCTTCGCAGCAACTCCAGCCGCTCGCCGGTTGGAACTTGCTCTGGGGCGCTTTTCCTGAGCCGAGCTTTGTGCCGGGACCGGAACTGCGCGGCGTGCCGCTTCACCCGACCTCCGGTTCGACCGGTTTGCCGAAGATCGCCCTCCGGCCGGGCTTTGCGGCGATGGAAGAAGCGCGGCACTACGCCGCGACGATGGCGATTTGCGAAGATGACTGCCTGTTCGCGATTCCGCCGATGAGCCATGCCTATGGCTATGGCCTGACGGTGATGACCCCGATGCTCTCTGGCGCGAGCATCGTGACCACCGCCAACTTCAGCATCAAAAAGCTAGGCGAGGTTCTCCGCGACTATCCGGTCACCGTGTTGCCGATGGTGCCGGCGCATATCGATATGCTTCTGTTCGGCGGTGCGATCGACTTTGGTCGGTTGCGTTGGCTGCTGACCGCGGGCTCGATGATGCCGCGGCGTTCGGCGGTCCAGTTCCGCAAGAAGACCGGCGTTACCGTTTGCCCCCTTTACGGAACGACCGAAACCGGCGGCATCTCGGTCGCGACCACCGCCGACGGCGAAGATGTCGACGGGCGGGTTGGTCCCCCGATGAACGGCGTGAAGGTTTGCGTCCGTCCGCCGGCGGATGCGGATGACCAAGGTCTCGAACCGGGCGTCGGTAAGCTGCATATTCAAAACAGCTCGATGATGGCCGGCTACCTCGACGATCAAGGCGCTATCCTCCATCCGTGGGACGCTGACGGTTGGTTTGAAACTGGCGACCTGGCCCGGATTGCGCCAGACGGCGTGATTCATTTGCGGGGTCGTACCGGCGAAATGATCAACGTCCTGGGGCTGAAGGTCGTTCCCTGCGAAGTGGAAGAAACGATCGCCGCCATGCCGGGCGTTCGTGAAGTGAAAGTATATGGAAGTCGCCTGGCTTCGCAGGCCGAGATCGTCAAAGCGGCGATCGCCGTCGAGCCGGGCGTCGACGAACTGTCGATTCGCGCTTACTGCGAAGAGCATCTGGTCTATTACAAACGTCCGCAAGCGATCGCCCTGGTCGACGCTTTGCCCCGTTCGCCGGCCGGAAAGATCGTTCGCGATCAACTTCCTTAGTCCCACGTTATTCTGTCGGGAGCCCGCCGATGTCGCAGGTCGCAGACGTTCCTAAATCGGACTACGACGCTACGCTGAACAAGATCTTTCCTCTGCCGCTTTCGCCGGTAGAGAAGTTCATGTTCGCCGATGGGCGTACGCAGTATCCGATGTTCTGCGACGGCGAAGCCCGTTTTCAGGGAACGGTCGAACGAGGTCCGTTTGAAGAAGGTCTCCAGTTCGCCCTCGATCGCGCCCCGATCTTCCGCAGCGTCATCGAGCAGGACAAAAAGCGGGGCCTGGTCTGGCGATTGTCCGATCGCAAGCCCGACGTCGATTGGGGCGAATATGGCGAGCCGTACGTCACCGGCTATGACGAGCTGATCGATCTGACCAAAGACGTTGGTCTGCGCATTTACGTCCGAAGCGGCAGCGAACGCTCGACCGTGATGTTTCACTTTCATCACGCGTGCGCCGATGGCGTCGGCATTTTCGCCTTCATCGAAGACTTCCTCACCGGATACAACAACGCAACGCCGGGCGCCAAGCCGGCGACGCCGCGCAAGCTGGAGCCGGAACGTTTGCTGAATCGTTGTAACTCGGCCCTCGAGAATCCCAGCGTCTGGCAGGGACTGTGCGACGTGGCGAGCGGCATTGCATCGGCGTTTCGCTTCTTTGCCGATCGCCCTTTGCCGCTGACCAGCGGATTGCCGGTGCTGGAAGCGGGAGCGGAACGGAAGCAAAGCGGTCCGGTGACGGTCGCGCTGTCCAACGAGACGACCGTTGCCCTGCGGCGCTTCTCGACCGACTCCAAGGTGACGCTCAACGACTTGCTGCTGCGTGACCTGTTCCTGACGCTGCATGAACAGATCGAGTCGCAAGGTTATCCCGTCAAACGCCGACAGTTGCGGGTGCTGATGCCGCAGAATCTTCGCGGCAAGGGAGATAATGCGATGCCCACAACCAACGACGTTGGCTTTGCCTTTCTAACGCGTCGCGGCGATTTCTGTCAGAAGCCGGAAGAGTTGCGCAAGTCCTTGGCCTGGGAAACGAGCGCCATTCGTGGCGATCGCTTGTCGCGCTACTTTATCGGAGGACTCGCTGGAATCCAGTCGGTCGGCGCTCATCCCTGGATCGTCAACGGTCGCTTCTGTTTCGCTACCGCGGTGCTGACGAACTTGGGCAACTCGTGGCGTCGCTTCGCCACGAAACTGCCGATGGCCAACGGAGGTCTGGTTGCCGGAAATCTGGTTTACGACTCTTTGATCGGGCTACCGCCGGTTCGGCCGCGGACGGCCGCGGCGTTCAGCGTTACGACGACTGCCGATCAGATTTATTTGTCGCTAAAACAGGATCAATTCCAGTTTACGAGACAAGAATCGACAGATCTTTTGAAAATGTTTGCAGCGAAGGTTACCCAAACTGCCGAGCTCGCGCGTTAGACGCAAACATTTAGCCAATAAGTGATTGTGCACGATGTTGGGGTGTACTAGAGTGAACAGATCGATGCTGTTCCCACCTAGCAACTGCCCGCCCTATGAGAATTCTTCGCGCTTCGACGGTCCTGTTCTGCGCCCTGGCATTTTGCGGCGTATCGACGTTCAGCGACCAAGATCTTCAAGCCGCCGAGCCCCCGGCGAAAATTGACTTCTCGCATCAGATCGTGCCGATCTTGCGAAAGCATTGCACCGCCTGCCACTCGGCCGGAAAAGCGGAAGGGGGATTCTCGATCAACGATCGCGAGTCGTTCCTGGATGACGAGATGGCGATCCCCGGAGACGTCGACGGCTCCTACTTTCTGGAGCTGATTGCTTCGGATGATCCCGACATGCAGATGCCGCCGAAGGATCGGGCCCGCGTCTCGGCGGAAGAAGTCGCGCTGCTGCAAAGCTGGGTCAAAGCCGATATGCCGTGGGAAGCTGGATTCTCGTTTGGCGACAAGTTCTACGAGCCCCCGCTCCTGCCGCGGCGTCCTGAACTGCCGGCCGCAGTTGACGGCCGCGAGAACCCGATCGACCGGATCATTGACGCGTACTTAACAGAAAAGATGGTTGCGCGTCCGGAACCAATTTCGGACGAACAATTCCTTCGCCGCGTTTCGCTCGACATTGTTGGTCTGCCGCCGACGATTGAAGAGCTCGAAGCGTTTCTCGCCGATCCCTCTCCGAACAAACGGGCGAAGGCGATCGATGCGTTGTTGGCCCGCGATATCGACTACGCCGACCATTGGCTCAGCTTCTGGAACGACTTGCTCCGGAATGATTACGACGGCACCGGTTTTATCACCGGCGGTCGCAGTCAGATCACCACGTGGCTTTACGACGCGCTGCGCCAGAACAAGCCGTACGATCATTTGACGCGCGAGCTGATCGCTCCGCCAACCGCCGGTAGCCGCGGATTCATCGACGGCATCAAGTGGCGCGGCGAAGTGAGCGCCGGCCAAACGGTGGCGATTCAGTTTTCGCAAAACGTGTCGCAGTCGCTCCTTGGCATCAATATGAAGTGCGCTTCGTGCCACAACAGCTTTATTGATCACTGGAAACTGGCCGACGCCTATGGACTGGCCGCCGTTTACGCCGACCAGCCGATCGAACTGCATCGCTGCGACAAGCCGACCGGCGAAATCGCCAAAGCGGCCTGGCTCTTTCCGGAACTGGGCAATATCGACCCGGAAGCGTCGCAACCGGAACGGCTGAAGCAATTGGCCGCGTTGATGACCGCGCCCGAGAACGGCCGCTTTACCCGCACGATCGCCAATCGCGTCTGGCAACGGTTTATGGGCCGCGGCGTCGTCCATCCGCTCGATGCGATGCAGTCGCGTCCTTGGAACGAGGACCTGCTCGATTACCTGGCGGTTTACCTGGCCGACGAGAACTACGACTTGAAGCAGCTGATGCGTCTGATCGCCAACAGCCAGGCGTATCAATCGCAGACCGAGGTGATCTCGGATGACTCGAAGGATGGCGAATACGACTATCGCGGTCCGCAAGCGAAGCGGATGACGGCCGAGCAATTCGTCGACGCCGTCTGGCGACTCTCCGGCGCCGCGCCGCGCGTGATGGACGCCAAGGTGAATCGCCTTCAGACCGACTCGGCGGAATCGGCCGAGGTCAAGCTGGTCGCGAAGTGGATCTGGGGAGACTCCGCCGCCGGCGGCAAGATTCCTCCCTCGGATGAAACGATCGCGCTGGTCCGCACGTTCGATCTGGGCGCCCAGCCGCAGTCGGCGATCGCCGCGATCACCTGCGACAATGAGTTCCAGCTGTTCGTGAATCGCAAGGAAGTCGCCTCCAGCACGACGTGGACCGACCTGCAATCTGTCTCGCTGACTCCCCATTTGAAAAAGGGGCCGAACGAGGTGGTGGTGATCGCCAAGAATGCCGGCAGCGGCCCGAATCCCGCGGGACTTTATTTCCAGGCGAAGATCGATCTCGCCGGCAAAGAGATCGTCACGATCGCTTCCGACGAGTCGTGGAATTGGACCGCCGCGCCGAAGAAAGAAATAATTACTCGGCAGCCGCTCGCCGAATGGGCGAAGTCTGCGCAGTCGGCGACCATTGTCCCGGCGCTCGACGTTTGGACCGCCAGCGTCGAAAGCGCCACGAAGCTGTCGCTGACGGGAGAAACCCCGATGGTGCGAGCCGCGCTGATGAAGGGAGACTTCCTGATGCGAGCGCTGGGTCGACCGAACCGCGACCAGGTCGTCTCTTCCCGCCCGGACGAGTTGACGACGTTGGAAGCGATCAGTTTGGCCAATGGACCGGAACTGGACGCCGCGCTTGCCCGGGGAGCGCAGCAACTGCTAACGCAAAACTGGGCCAGTTCCCGCGAACTGGTCGATCACGTTTATATGTCGCTCTTGTCGCGACATGCGACCGACAACGAGCAAACGATTTTGGCCGAGGCGATCGGCGACAAGCCGGACCAGCAGAGCGTGCAGGATATGCTCTGGACGGTGCTGATGCTTCCCGAATTCATGATCATCCGTTAGTGACGAGCGAAAATCATGGCTGAGCATACCGACGAATCGATGCGTCAAGATCGTGTGGCGATCCGCCGCGACTTCCTGCGAAAGCTATCGGCCGCCAGCGCCGCCGCGTGGATGACCGGCGCGCCGCAGTTGGTCTCCGCTGCGGAAGAAGGTCCGGTCGAGCAGCCGAAGGCGACCGCCGACGCGTGCATCTTGTTGTGGCTCGCCGGCGGCATGGCGGCGCCCGAAACGTTCGATCCGAAGAAATACCTGCCGTTTGAGACCGGCATGTCGGTCGACAGCATGCTCAGCACGTTTCCGGCGATCGATACCAGCGTCGACGGGCTGCAGATTTGCGAAGGGCTCGAAAACGTCGCCCAAGTGATGGACCGCGCGACGCTGATTCGCTCGGCGGTGCAGCCCGACCTTGGCAGCATTTTGCATTCGCGTCATCAATACCATTGGCACACCGGTTACGTCCCGCCCCAGACGGTCGCGTGTCCCCATATTGGCGCCTGGATGGCGAAGGTCCTCGGCCCGAACAACCCGGTGATGCCGCCGTTCGTTAATATCGGGCAGCGTCTGGAAGGAGTTGGCGAGAAGGAAGAGCTGAAGGCGTTCACTACGGCCGGCTTCTTCGGCAGCGAATTTGGTCCGATGAATTTGCCATTCCCGGAAGAAGCGGCCGCGGCCGTTCGTCCTCCCCAAGGAATGAACGCCGATCGCTTCGCCGACCGCAACAAACTGTTCCGCAAGCTGGTCGACCAAACGCCGCAGCGCGACTACATGAGCGACTACCAGCAAGAGTCGATGCTCCGCTCGCTCGACAACGCTTATCGGTTGCTCAGCTCGAAAGACCGCGCCGCGTTCGATCTTTCGCTCGAGCCGAAGGCGTCGTTGGCGAAGTACGACACCAGCCGCTTTGGTCGCGGCTGCTTGCTCGCGCGTCGTCTGGTCGAAGCAGGCGCCCGGTTCGTCGAAGTCACGACTGAGTACGTGCCGTTCCTCCACTTTGACACGCACGCCAATGGACACGAAACGGTCGCCCGGATGCACTCCGAGATCGATCGCCCGATCGCGCAGCTGGTGCTCGACCTGGAAGAACGCGGGCTGCTTGATCGGACGCTAGTGATCGTCGCGTCGGAATTCAGCCGCGACGCGATCGTCGAAGGGAAGCCAGGCTCCAACGCCAACGATCAGGCGACCTTCAAGGTCGACAAAGTGACCGAGATGAAGCACTACGGTCTGCATCGCCATTTCACCGGCGGGACGAGCGTGGTGATGTTCGGCGGCGGCATGAAGAAGGGCTTCGTCTATGGCGAAACGGCCGACGAACGCCCGTTGGTTGCGACGAAGAACCCGGTCAGCGTGATGGATTTGCACGCGACGATCATGACCGCGATGGGGATCAGTCCCCGCACCGGCTTCACGATCGAAGAACGCCCCTTCTACGTCACGCAGGACGGCAAAGGGAAGCCGGTGAAGGAACTCTTCGCGTAAGCGACTTGCTTACGCGTTCGCGGAACTGGTCGCCAATTGCGACCACTGAAAGAAGCCAATTTCTTCCAGCTGGGATCGCAGTTGCGTGTACGCTTCCGGCGTCAGCGAACGAATCGGCAAGCGGCTGGGACCGCAGTCTTGTCCGATCATCGCCATGATCGCTTTTTGCGCCGCTCGCGGTCCGAAGGGAACGAACGCGCGGACCACTTGTTGCGAGCGCGATTGCCACAGCTTGGCCTCTTCCAGGTTCCCCTGCTCTACCGCCTGCAGAATGTGGTGATAGACGGCCGGGGCGAAGTTGTAGGTGCTCCCTACCGCGGCGGTTCCGCCGGCGGTCAATCCGGAGAGCAACATCTCGTCGAGACCCCACATCACTTCGTAGTCGTCGCCGGCCGATTCGACGCAGGCCTGGTAGTCGAACACGGCCGGGGAAGTGAACTTGATGCCGCGGAGATTGGGGATGCGGACTTTGGCGAGTTCGAGAAAGGCCAGCGGCGAGTGGGTCAAACCGGTCGCCGCCGGAATGTGGTAGTAGTAAAACGGCAAGTCAGGCGCGCCGGCGGCGATGTGCGCCATCGAGTCGACCAGCGACTCGACCGTGTCCGGCTTGAAGTAAACCGGACTGACCGCCGAAACGGCGTCGGCGCCGACTTGCTGCGCATGGCTAGCGAGATCGCGGGCTGCGGCCAGGCTTTCGCACCCAACCTGAACGATCACCGGAATTCGACCGCGAGTGGCGGCGACGAACGCTTCGGCGACCTGTTTGCGCTCGTCGCTGGTCAGCGAGATTCCTTCCCCGGTGCTTCCCAGGACGTAGAGCCCGCGAATCTGCTGTTCGACCAAATAGTCGACCATCGGCGCCACGCGGGCAATGTCGATGCCGCCATCAGCATGAAACGGAGTAAACGCCGCGGCGACAAGTCCGCGCAATCGACCATAATGCGGCTGAATCACGAGTTTTGACCCAGGAAGGGAAAGGATGGGAAACGGGACGCTGGCTCTTTACTTGTCAGCTGACCGCAGCCAATCAAGATCGAAACGAGCGAAGACGACTTCTTTGTATCCGTTCCGCTCGTAGAGACAACCGATCTGGCCGTTGGGAAGAACGGTCAGCGACGAATAGGCGCTGCTCCCGTCAAACAAGCGGCGCTCGACCGGCCAGGTTTGGCAGTCGTCGTAGCTGGCGCGAACGGTCATCGCTGTGCGATCTTTCGCGCTGGCCGGGTTCGAGAAGAGCACGATCCCCGGCTTGTCTCCTGCGGGCCAACGATAGCGATGGACGCTCCCTTGGCAAATCGGCTCGACCAGCGTGGGGTCAAACTTTTGATCGGTCCAGGTCTTTCCGCCGTCAGCGCTGACGCAGACCTGGCGGGCTGTTTGCTTGCGGTCGTAGTTCCGCATATTGAGCAGCAGCTTGCCATCTTTGAGCTCGACCACTTCGCATTCGTTGACCTGGTAGTCCGGCGCCGAGCCCCCCAATTGCCACGTTTTACCATGGTCGTCGGAGTAGATGACGTGCGAACCAAACTTCAGCTTGCCGCCGGTCAGCCATTTGTGATCGCACGGAATGACCAAACGTCCCGCGTGCGGGCCATGTTCGATTTGAATGCCGCTGCCGGGACCGGTCGCATACCAGGTCCATTCTTTGTCTTTGACGTCGGCGGTGATTTCCTGGGGGGCGGTCCAGGTCTGTCCGTTGTCTTCCGACGAAGCGACGAAGACGCGGCGCGAATCGGCGCCGAAACCGGGCTGAATCTTCCCTTCCGGCGTCTTCCCCGAATTCCAGGTGAGCAGCAGCCAGATCTTGCCGGTCGATTGATCGACCACCGGGCAAGGATTGCCGCAGACGTTTCCTTCGTCATCCCAAATCACTTCGGCGTCGCTCCAGGTGGCGCCGTTATCTTTCGAGCGGCGGAGCACCAGATCGATGTCGCCGGTGTCGGACATGTTGTTCTTGCGGGCTTCAATAAACGCGAGGAGCGTTCCGTCCTTCGCGGTGATGACCGACGGAATGCGGTAGGTGTTGTAACCGTTCATCCCTGACTTGAAGACGACCGTTTCGTGAAGTTCGCCGGCGGTCAGGAGAGCGCCGCTCGTCACGACCAACAGGGCCAGCAGTGCGGTTTGCAACATTCGTTTCATGGGGCGATCTCGCTCTTGTAGCGGCAGGAAAGTTGGCGGGTGGGGACAGTGATAGGGGTCAAAGATGAGGCTCGAGGAACTCTTTAGTTTGGCTTGCGCCCCAAAAGGGCCACTCTAATGGTAATGCATCTTTTCTTAGTGAACATGCGCATGTTGCGGAAAAAGGTTGGCGTTTTCGCTACTCGGGCGGTTACGATGGAATCGGCCCATTTTCCCGTTTCCGCCGCACGCCGATGTCTACCGAAGCCGAAGTCGACCGTAAGCGCCCTCTCGGCAAAGGGGCGCATGTCTTGCTGGCGCTCGGCTGGTACTACTCCGAGATTCATCGGGGCGTCGCGCGGTTTGCCCGCGATCACCAGTGGCATGTGACCTTTGACTTTGACGACCTGGTCCCGCGCGATTGGCAGGGAGACGGCGTCATAACGCTACTTGGCGCCCAGCAGCAAGTGTGGCGCTCGCTGAAGAACTTCTCGGTCCCGATGGTCGATCTGGCCGAAAGCCGCCCTGACATTCCCCTGCCCCGCGTCACCATGGACAACGTCGCGATTGGGAAAATGGGAGCTCAGCATTTCCTGGATCGGGGCTTCCGCAACTTCGCGTTCATTCATCGCTGGGAGTTGGGGGTGAGTCATCGCCGCGGCGATTCCTTCGCGGCGGAGCTGGCGCAGCACAATCTCGGCTGTGAGGTCCTCTCGTGGCAAAAGGAGATGGGGCGACGCGCCGATACGCGCGAGCAGCGCCATCGTTGGCTCGTGCAGCACCTGGCGAAACTTCCGAAACCTCTGGCGGTGTTCGCTCCCCGCGATATCGAAGCGGTCGAGATTATTGAAGCGGCGATGGCGATCGGCGCATTGATCCCGGACGAAATCTCGATCCTGGGAGTCGACAATACCGAGACGATTTGCGACTGTTTGCAAACGCCGCTGTCGAGCATTGATAACAACCTGGAGCAAGTCGGCTACGAAGGGGCGTCGCTCTTGGCCCGCTTGATGGCTGGAGAACCGCCGCCGGCAAAGACGATCTATGTCGCTCCGAGCCGCGTGGTCGAGCGCCGCAGCACCGACAGCATGGCGGTTCCTCATCCGCAAGTCGCGGCGGCGCTCCGCTATATGCAGGAGCAGGCTCATCTGCCGATCAACATGATCGATGTTGTCCGCGAGGTCGCCATGAGCCGCAGCGGGCTCGAGAAAGCGTTTCGCGAACATTACGTTCGCCCACCGATGGAAGAGCTCCGCCGAATTCGACTGTTGCGAGCGCAAAAAATGCTGCTGCAAACCAGTGAGAAAATCGTCAATATCGCGAAGGAAACTGGCTTTGAAACCTCGCAGCAACTCTGCCGCGTCTTTCGGCAGCATTTCGGGATGACGCCAAAGGAATTTCGTTCCCAAGCGACCAACTGATGCGTTAAAACTAGGATTAGTTCGCAGCGATTGTTGGGAGGTACATCATGATTGACTTTCGCTACCTGCAGTCGGGCGTTGCCGCGCTTGCTCGGGCTCACCGGGGGGGAACCATGGCCGGGCACTTAGGCGCCGCGGTCGTCGCCGGATATTTCTATGGCGAAGACCATGCCGATCTGCCGGACGAGGTCTACCAGGGAATCGAAGGGGAACTCGATCGCGTGATCGCCGGCGAAGAGTCGATCTGGTGGAACGTCAAGCAAGCTGGTATTGAACCGGCCGATCTCTTCGCGCCGCTCGAACAGGAAGAAGCGACGCCGGAGGGAATTGACTCCATCGCTGACGCCCTGGCGAAGAACGTCGGCCAATTGCGGCAGTCAGGCCACAACGTCATCTTCGCGTCGATCGGCATCCGCGCGCTGCAGGATCACCCCGACTTCGCCACGCCGCAAACGATCGTCGGCATTCGCAAGCTGACGGAAGGTTTTCAAAAGGCGAATGCGGGACGCGGTTACTTTGGAAAGGAAAAAGGTTGGCTGATCGGCGACCAGGTAAAA
This sequence comes from Blastopirellula sediminis, assembly GCF_020966755.1. Classification (NCBI taxonomy): domain Bacteria; kingdom Pseudomonadati; phylum Planctomycetota; class Planctomycetia; order Pirellulales; family Pirellulaceae; genus Blastopirellula; species Blastopirellula sediminis. Next base: position 573,405 of record NZ_JAJKFT010000002.1, on the reverse strand, counting down.
GTGCCGGACGACGTAAAATTCGCGCCGTATGGCTCGATTCAGGAAATGGTCAGCGTAACGATCGACGAAATGATCGCCACGGCGCCGATAAAGAAGCAAGGCTTCGGCGGTCTCTGGCATATCGTCAATCATGCGGCCGCGATCGCGGAGCTGAATCGGTTCGGCTACAAGAAGTTGGCCCAGCAGGCGCTTCCTGCACATCACAATCACATTGAGCTCTGGCGCAGCTTACCTGACGTTTCGAGCGAACTTGGCGCTGTCGAAAAAGCGACCGAAGATCCGCGACGCACCGCCTATTGGCAAGGGATGCTGAAGCGAGACGAAGCGCGGCTCACCCATCGCATCAAAACGCTCTATGGCTACGGCGTGCTTCGTCGCTGGATCGAAAACGACGACAAGCGGAAACAGGCGGATGATTCGTTCCTCTATCTCATGTCCTGATTCACGCGGCAAACAGCCCGGCATGCTTTCGTTCGTGGTCCAAGAGCCAGCGCTTGCGAGGTAAGCCGCCGCCATATCCGGTCAACGCTCCGCTGGCGCCGATCACGCGATGACAGGGGACGACGATCGCAATCGGATTGGCGCCATTGGCCAAGCCAACAGCTCGCGAGGCGCTCGGCTTCTTGATCTGCTTGGCAAGGTCGCCATAGCTGCGAGTCACGCCGCCTGGAATCGTGCGCAGCGCCTTCCAAATGGTGCGCTGAAACTCGGTGCCGCCGGTTTGCGTCGGCAAATGGTTGACGGCGTTGAGGTCGCCGGCAAAGTAGTTCGTCAGCGCCGCGGCGATCGCGTCAGGCGTGTCCCCGGTCGTCAATTGGTACGTTTCGTAGTGCCGCGCAAGCAATGTGCGCATCCGCGGCTCGTAATCATGAAAGTCGAGCGCTCGCAGCGTTCCCTCCGCGTCGGTGACGATGAGCATTTCGCCAACAGGAGAATCCAATCGACTAAGAAGCAATTGCATGGGGGACTTCCTTTCCGCTCGGGGATTGTGTTGTCGCGGACTCGCCGGTCCACAGATGCATGACCGCGTAGGATCGCCAGGGGCGCCATGTTTCGGCGTGAGCGAGCAACTGCTTGGCGGTCGGACGAACGCCGTTTTTCGCCATCGCCCGCTGCAGACCGACGTCGGCGGCAAGGAACGCGTCGCTTTCGCGCAGCACCCGCATCGCGATGTACTGGGCGGTCCAGGGACCAATCCCCGGAAACTCGCACAACTGGTCAATCGCGTCGGTCCGTTCCCCGATGGTCTCAAAGAGCCTTGGATTGTTGGCCGCTTGTTCCGCCAGGTGAAGAATCGCCGTCGCGCGCCCTTTGGGCATTCCCAACTTTTCGATGTCAATTTGGCGAAGCGCGTCAGACGTTGGAAAGCGGTGCGTCAACTCAGGAAGCGAATCCGCTTCGAACCTTGCGCCGTACTGCGAAACAAGCCGGCTCGCCATGGTGCGAGCCGCTCGGACGGTGATCTGCTGCCCTAGAATCGCGCGAACGGCAATTTCAAAGCCATCCCAAGCGCCCGGAATACGAAGCCCCGGCCGAGCTGCGACCAGCGGCGCGAGCGTTGGATCTTGCGCCAGGACCTGCGAGATCGCGCCGATGTCGGCGCTCAGATCGAACATCCGGCGAACCCGCGCGATGATCTGCGGCAAACTTTTCAGGCGCGGGAACGATATCGTGGCACGTAAGGCCGATTCCTCCGGCAGGTCGGTAACCTGCAACGTGCCGGACGCTCCGTCGAGTTCAATCGTGCGCGCGTAGACGCCGTTGGCGACATGCTCGACCCCTGCAATCGCCCGCTGCCCGAAGAATTCGAGCATGCTCAGCCAATCATACGGCTTGCGGTATGGCAACAGCAGCGAAAGCTGCGTGCTGGGCGCCGTCGATTCGGGATGCAATCGGCGCAGTTCTCGCGGTGGGCGATCGTACATCGCTTGGAACGCTTCGTTGAAACGCCGGACGCTTTGAAAGCCGCTGGCCAGCGCCACGTCGATCATCGACAGATCGGTTTGTTGGAGCAGTTGTAGCGCGAGCAAGATCCTTCGCGTTTGCGCCACCGCAATCGGCGAGGCTCCGAGCTCCTGTTGAAAGAGTCGGCGAAGTTGTCGCTCGCTGATCTGCAGTCGCTCGGCCAAGGCGGCGACGTTCTCCGTATCGAGTACGCCGTCGTCGATCCAGCGCAGCGCGCGGGCGACTGCTTTCGTGCCCCCGGTGGTCCAAAGCTCCGGCGCCTTTTCTGGTCGACAGCGTAGACAGGGACGAAACCCCGCTTCTTGGGCGGCTGCTGCGGAGGGAACGAACTGGCAGTTCTCGCGCTTTGGCGGACGGGCCGGACAAACGGGGCGGCAATAGATCCGCGTCGTCTTCACGCAGGTGAAAAATCGGCCGTCATGTCGCTCATCGCGAGCGAGCACCGCACGGTAACAGGCTTCGGGGTTCAGTTCCATGCGTTCAATATAGAAAAGGGGCGGAAGAGCGTCTCGCGGTTTTCGGACATGATGGTTAGAAACTGCTTCCCTACCAAGATTTCTGGGGCGTACTCTTTCGCCCAGGGACCTTGCGATTTCGGGGGGGAGGAAAGAAAAAAAGGGAGCGGGAAAAGGAACTATTGGCAATTTTCGATGGAACGAGATATCATGAGCTCAATCTGGGAACTATATAAAATTCCGAGAGCCCTACTCCCACCTGAAAATCGACGCCTCGAACGCCCCGCCTGAGGCCCTTCCATCTGGAGACGATCTGATGCAGCCGCTGCGTAATTTTACGTTGGCAATCGCCGTCGCAGTTTCGCTTTGTTTCACTTCAGCCGCGTTTGCCCAGTTGCAAGTCGGCGCCGCCGCGATCGACGTCACGCCGCAGCAATTTCCGGTGCTGATCAACGGCAGCTTCTACAGCCGTACCGGCGAACCGACCAACATCTTTGCCCGGGCGATTGTGGTCAGCGACGGCGCTTCGCAATTGGCGATCGTCGTGACCGACAGCTGCATGCTGCCGAAAGATCTGATCGACAGCGCCAAACAATTGGCCTCAGAGCAAACGAAGATTCCGACCGATCGGATCTTGATGTCGGCGACGCATACGCACTCGGCGCCGTCGTCGATGGGTGCGCTCGGAACCGAACCTGACGAAACGTATACTCCCTATTTGCGAATCAAGTTGGCCGAAGCGATCGTCACCGCCCAGCGCAACCTGGCGCCGGCGAAAGTGGGATACGCGACCGCCGATGCGAATGAGTTCACCGCCCTGCGTCGGTGGATCTTCGCTCCTGATCAAATGGGAACCGACCCCTTCGGCAACAAGTCGATGCGAGCCCAGATGCACGCCGCCAAAAGCGGCATGGAAAAGGTCACCGGCGAATCGGGGCCGGAAGATCCGTCGCTGGCGGTGATTTCGTTCCAGTCGCCGGAAGGTCGCCCGATCGCGATGCTGGCGAACTTCTCGATGCACTATTTCGGGGGCGGCGGAGCGGCTGACTACTTTGGCGATTACTGCCGAGCGCTCGAAGCGCATTATGACCAGAAAGGCGACGACAAGCCGCCGTTCGTCGCGGTAATGTCGCACGGTTGCAGCGGCGACATCTGGCGCGTCGATTATCGCGCCGGCACCAATCAAACCTACGACGGCTTCGTCGAAGGGATGGTCGATCGTACCGAACGAGCGCTCGCCGCGATGAAGTACGATAGCGACGCGACGATCGCGATGGCCGAAACGCGCATGCGACTCAACTATCGCGTACCGAGCAACGAACGACTCACTTGGGCCAAAGGCATCTTGGCCGAAATGGGGGAACGCACCTCGCCGAAAACGCCGGCCGAAGTTTACGCGCGTGAACAGCCGATCCTGCACGAGCGGCAATCGACCGAAATCGTGCTGCAGGCGCTCCGGATCGGCGATATCGCGATCGCGACGACGCCGAACGAAACGTACGCCCTGACCGGTTTGAAGCTGAAGGCTCGCAGTCCGTTTGAGAAGACCTTTGTGATTGAACTGGCCAACGGGGGCGACGGTTATATTCCGCCGCCGGAACAGCATGTCCTGGGTGGGTACAACACCTGGGCGGCTCGCTCGGCCGGTTTGGAAGTGACCGCCGAACCGAAGATCGTCTCGGCCGATCTAAAACTACTGGAAAAAGTGACCGGCAAACCGCGTCGTGAGGCGACTCCGCCTGACAGCGTGATGGCCAAAGCGATCGCCAACTTGAAGCCGGTTCGTTACTATCCGCTTGACGAAATGGAAGGTCCGACCGTCAGCGACGCGTCGGCCAGCTATCGCGACGCGACCTACGAAGATGGCGTCGTCTTCTATCTGACCGGCGCCGATGGCCCCGCCTTCTCGACCGCCAAGCAGATCAATCGCGCCGCGCACTTCGCCGGCGGCCGCATCATCACTCGCACTCCCGAGCTGAAGGGTGATTACACCGTCAACATCTGGTGCTGGAACGGGCTCGATCTCGCCGCTCGCCCGATCGCGGGTTGGATGTTTTCTCGCGATTACGTCGACAGCGTAACGCCGGAAGGGATTCAGCTCGGGCTGGCCGGCAAAGGTGACAATGTAGGACGCGTGGTGCTGCAGCTCGGCGACCAAGACGAAGCGCAGGTCTTCGGCAAGACTCCGGTCGAGCGCTGGACCTGGCACAACGTAACGCTCGTGAAGTCTGGCGACACCGCCAAGGTTTACCTGGACGGGAAGTTGGAAATCACTGCCGACGCTTCGAAGGTCGGCTCGTTTGATCACACCTTCTTCGGCGGTCGCAGCGACAACCAATCGAATTGGGAAGGTCGCTTGGATGAGATCTCGGTCTTCGATCGCGCTTTGACCGACGCCGAAATCGCCATTCTTTCCGCCGATGGATCTGGCAAAGGCGCCGAAGTCGCTGCCACGCCGCAGCTAAGCGAAGAAGACAAGACGAAGGGTGGCCGTCACTGGGTCGACGAAAAGACGCCGGCGCCGAGATCGCCGGAAGAGGAACTCGCCGCTTTCAAAATCGAACCGGGCTACAAGATTGAACTGGTCGCGTCGGAGCCGCTGGTGATGGATCCGGTGGCGATCGCGTTCGACGCCCGCGGCCGGATGTTCGTCGCCGAGTATAGCGACTATCCGATCGGTCCTCCCGATGAAAAGGACGCTCCCCTTTCGCGGATCGTGCTGCTGGAAGATACCAATGGGGACGGCAAGCTCGACAAGCGTTCGGTCTTCGCCGACAAGCTCACCTTTTGTCATAGCCTGATGCCGTACGCCGGCGGCGTGTTGGCTTGCGCGCAAACGCAGGTGTTGCTGCTCAAGGATGAGAACGACGACGGCGTCGCCGAATCGCGCGAAGTCGTCTTCGACGGATTCGTCCCGGCGCATGCTCAAATGCAAGTCGGCAATCCGCGCTGGGGTCTCGATAACAAGATTTACTTGAATTACGGCGTCGGCAAGATCACGAAGGGTGGTAGCGACGCGCCGCCGTTCGATATGCCGCGGACCGAATTTTGGTTTCATCCGATCACTCGCGAGTTTGGTCCGGCCGCCGGGACCGGGCAGTTTGGCAACACGATTACCCAGTGGGGCGATCGTCTGTTCGTCACCAATCGCAATCCGATCATCGCCGCGCCGATGACGATGGAAGAGCTCCGCCGCAATCGCTTTTCGCCGATCTACGCGGCGCAGTACGACGTCGCTCCCTCTGGCGGCGACTCGAAGGTCTTTCCGCTGGTTGCGATGAAAAGCAACTGGCTCTCGCATGCCGGCACCCACACTTCCGCTTGCGGAACGACCGCCTATGTCGGCGACGCCCTGGGCCCGGCGATGGAAGACAGCGTCTTCGCCTGCGAGCCGATTGGTCACCTGGTGACGCGAGCCATTGTGACTCGCGACGGCGCTCGACTCACGTCGAAGCGTGCGCGTGAAGACGCTGACTTCCTGGCGGCGACCGATACCTGGTTCCGACCGGCGAGCCTGGCGAACGGTCCTGACGGCAACCTTTACCTCGCCGACATGTATCGCTTGTGGGTCGAACATCCGAAGTTCCTGCCGCCGGAAATCGCCGCTCGTCTCGATTGGCGGGCCGGGGAAGACCGCGGCCGCATCTGGCGCATTACCGCCGACAACAAGAAGTCGGTGAACAAGTACGTCATGCCGAAAACGACCGACGAGTGGGTCGCGATGCTCGGCGACAGCAACGGTTGGCGCCGTCGACTGGCGCAGCAAACGCTGGTCGAAGGACAAGTGACCGCCGCCGCGCCGGCAATCGAAAAGCTGTTCGCGGCAAGCAAATCTCCGCTCGCACGGTTGCATGCGATCTGGACCTTGGCCGGGATTGGCCAATTGAAAGATGCGACGATCAAAGCGGCGCTCACCGACGCGAATCCGCACGTCCGGGCCTCGGCCGTCGATCTGGCGAGCCAAGCGTGGAGCGACAAGCCGGAACTGCTGACCGCTGCCCTTTCCCTGGCCGACGACAAGGACCCGTTTGTCCGTTACCGTTTGGCCTTGGCGATGGGAACGACCGCCGATCCGCGTCGCGTCGAAGTGCTCGCGAAGTTGGTCGCCAGCGATGGCGCGGACGTCAACTTTGCCGATGCGATCATGACCGCGACCGAAACCTGTAGCGGAGAAGTGTTGGCGAAACTGGCCGATCCGGCCGCGGCCGATGCGATTCAAAAACGTTTGGCGAAAGTCGTCGGCGCTCGTAAGGACGAAGCTGAAACGGCGTCGCTCGTGAAGCTCGCGCTTGGTAGCCCGGCGCCCCATCAGCAACTCGTGTTGTTGGCCGGTTTGGCGGAAGGGATCAACAGCAATCCGAAGTTTGAAACGCTCTTGAAACAGAGCGGCCCGCAAGCCGAAAAGTTGACCGAACGTCTCGAAGAGGTCGCCCTCGGCGATGCTGAGCCGCTGGCCGATCGCCGCGAAGCGATCTTGCTGCTCGCTCGGTTCTCGTCGGTTGGAGACGACTTCTTCGCCGACTTGCTCCATCCCCGCTTTCCTCCCCAGGTGCAGTTGGCGGCGATCGACGCCCTCGGCGGCGGGCTCAACGACAAGCGAGCCCAAGTCTTGCTGACCGCGTGGACCGAGATGGAACCGCAGTCGCACGAAGCGGTCTTGGCTCACTTGCTGAAAAGCCAGCTCGGCGTCGAAAGCCTCTTCGCCGCGATCAAAGGGGGCAAGGTCTCGGCGTCGGCGGTCAGCTTGGATCACCAGCGAGCGCTGCATGAACATCGCAACGAAGCGATCCGTAAGGCGGCCGCCGAAGTTTTCGGCAAAGCGGCTTCGACCGATCGTGACGCGGTTCTCGCCGCCTACGAAGAAGCTCCTCGCACTATCGGCAGCGCTGTCGCTGGTCGCGAAGTCTTTTTAAAGAACTGTGCGAAGTGCCATGTTGCGACCGAAGAGTCAGGCCGCAGCGTTGGGCCGGATCTGGCCGACTCGCTGAATCGTCCGCGGGAGGCGATCCTGTACGACATCCTCAACCCGAGCGGCAAAGTCGAGCCGAAGTACGCGGCGAGCCAGATTCTGACCCTCAGCGGGCAATCGTACATCGGCATCGTCGCTAGCCAGTCTGGCGAGTCGATCGTCCTGCAACTGGCCGACGGCAAACTGCAAGAGACGCCGCGGAGCGAGATCGATCTCTTCCAAACGAGCGAAAAGTCGCTGATGCCGGAAGGAATGGAAAAAGAGATCAACGTCACCGACATGGCGAACCTGCTCGAGTTTTTGAAGTCGCCGTTGCCGAAGAAGTAGGTCGCAAGAGGACGGACTGCGGCAGTCTTCCTGTAGGGTGCGTTTGGACGCACCAGGAACCTGCCGCGGTGGACGATTGTTTTCCTGCGTGGTAACGCAACGTATCGGTCGGCGTCACTGCGTTGCCACGCAATGGTAGCCGGCTGCATAGGCAGGTTCGCGGTGCGTCTAGACGGCCCCAACCCTTCTGCTGGTCTCTGATGCATTCATGGGCTCCGATTTGATCTCCCCTGTGACGCCGATGCCCTGATGGCTGGCACTATAGGGGCCAATTGGTGGCATATTCTCCCCTAGGCGACTCTACGGGAAATACGGATTGCCCTTCCGAGACGACTGGTCTACTATGTAGCCGCCACCCTGTCCGGAAGAAGAGAGACGCAATGTCTTCAGACACCAAGCAAAAGATTATCGAAGCCGCGAGTTTGGCGATGGTCGCCAAAAGCTACAACGGCTGCGGTTTGAACGAGATTCTCAAAGAGGCCGGCGTGCCGAAAGGCTCCTTCTATCACTTCTTTAAGTCGAAGGAAGAGCTGGGGATCGCGGTCGTCGAGAACTCTTCGGATGCGGCGGTGCAGATGCTTCGTCAACGCTTGTCCGATCGTTCGCTCTCGCCGGTCGAGCGCTTGCGCGGCTACTATCTTTGGGCCCGCGAACATCTCACTTCCGTCGGTTTTCGCCGAGAATGCTTGATTCCCAAGCTAGCCCTGGAAATCGGCGCCCTCAGTCCGCCGATGCGTGCGGCGGTTCGCTGCGGTTGGGATCAATGGCGATCGATCATTGCGCAATGTGTGCGTGAAGGACAAGAAGCGGGCGAAATCGATCCGAACCAGGACGCCGAAAAGCTGTCCGACTTCATGATTTCGGCGTTCGAGGGCGTTTTGATCCGCGCCCAGGTCAACAACGACGTCAAACCGATCGACGAATTCCTCCATTTCGTGTTCGAAGTGCTAATTCCCAAGCGAACCTGAAACCTTCCATTTCCCTCTGCATCCAAACAGAGACGACTGGTCTACTGGATTACCTGGAGATACCCGTATGAAACGTTCTACGCTCCCCCTTTTGGCCCTGTTGGCGATAGGAATCGCCCCAGCGGCCCAGGCGCAAATGCCGCCGGTGTCGGTTCGTGCCGTTCCAGTTGAGCTGCGACAAGTTCAGCCGCATCACCGCTTCACCGGCAGTCTCCGGGCGGTCGCTCGCGGCAGCGTCGCGGCGCTGGAAGATGGCCGCGTGCTGGAGGTGACCGTTCGCGAAGGCGCCGCGGTCGAAAAAGGGGACGTCATCGCGATCGTCGACTCACGGCGACTCGAAGCCCAACAAGGCGAACTTCAGGCGATGCTGCAAACGGCGCAGGCCCTCGTTTCGCAGCGCGAAGCGGAATTGCGGCAAACGAAGCTCGACCTGCAGCGTTCGCACAGCCTGGTCGGTCACAATGCGATTTCGCAGCAGGAACATGAACACAACGAAACCGAAGTCGCCGTCGCCGAAGCTCGCCTGGCGACCGATTCGCGCCGCATCGCCGAAATCGAACGACAGCTCGAACTGATGCATGTGCGACTCGACGATACGACGGTTCGCGCTCCTTACAACGCCCAGGTGATCGAGCGTCTAGCGCAGCCCGGCGAATGGATCAAAGCAGGCGAACCGTTCGTCACGCTCGTTTCGACCGGCGAGATCGAAGCGTGGCTCGAAATCCCGGAACGCTACGCCGGCGTCCTGAGCCAATACGCCGAGAAACCGGCGGTGAAAATTGTCGGCAGCGACAAGCAATATAACGCTACCTCGGCCAAGCGGGTCAATGAAGTTCATCCCCGCACGCGGACGTTCCAATTTGTCGTCATGCTCGACGACGCCGAGGGAGAGCTTTCGCCTGGTATGTCGGTTGACGCCTGGTTGCCGATCGGCCCGGCTCAGAACGACTTGACCGTTCCCAAGGATGCGGTCGTTCGCTCCGGCGGATCGACCTACGTCTACAAAGCGGTCGAAGGAGAAAAAGGCGCCACCGCCGTTCGCCAGCCGATTCAGGTGAAGTTTGAGACCGGCAATTGGGTCGTAGTCGAAGCGATCGGGCTGATGCCTGGCGATATGGTAATCATCGAAGGGAACGAGCGACTCTTCCCGAACACGCCGATCGCCGTGACCGAAGTGAAAGGGCCCGCCCTACAGGCCGAAATGAAAACGGGTCGCCAGCCGCTGTAACGTTGCGGCGAATGTGACGAACTTCTTCCTACACTTCTAGGCTGGATCCCGATGAACTTAATTCAGATGTCGGTCAAACAACCGATTACCGTGGCGGTCGGCGTCATCCTGTCGGTCATGGCCGGCTTGATCGCCTTCTCTCGCGTGCCGATTCAGATGACGCCGGAGGTCCAGTCGGTCGTCATTTCGGTCAGCACGTTTTGGGAAAACGCTTCAGCGCAAGAGATCGAAAGCGACGTCATCGAAGAGCAGGAAAAGCGGCTCGGCGATCTGGCGGGGCTCGTCTCGATGACCAGCACCAGCCAGCCGGGGAGCGGACAGATCCGGCTCGAGTTTCAAACCGGCACCAACATCGACGAAGCGATGTCGGAAGTCGATCAAAAGCTGTCGGAAGTTCCTGGCTATCCCGCTGGCGTCGACCAACCGCAGATCGAGGACTTCGATCCGGAGTCGGTCGACTACATCTCGTGGATTGGGCTCGCTTCGACCGATCCCAATTTCGACGCGACGACGCTGTACGACTTTATGGAGCGTCGCCTTCGTCCGCGGTTTGAACGGATCAAAGGGGTGTCTCAGGTCGGCATTCGCGGCGCCCGTGAGATGGAAGTTCAGGTTCGCGTCAATCCAACGGCCCTCGCCCAGCGCGGCATTACCTACAGCGAACTCGTCCACGCGCTGGAGATGAACAACGGCAACTACTCCGGCGGCAAACTGCCGGATGGAAAGAGCGATATCCGCGTGCGTATGGTCGGTCGTTTCCGTGATCCGGGTTGGGTAGAAAGCCTGGTGATTCGCCGCGAAGCGAGCGGTCCGATCTACCTGCGCGACGTCGCCGAAGTGGTTGAAACGCACAAGGAAATGACCGAGTGGGTTCGGGCCCGCGGTCAGCGGATGCCGTTCTTCAACTTCATGCTCGAAAGCGGCGGCAACTTGCTCGAAACGATGGGCGCCATCAATGATGAAGTCGCCCGGCTCAACGCCCCTGGCGGCGTGCTTGAACAAGAAGCGAAAGAGCTGGGCGTGAACGGCACGTTTGAATTGGTGCCGACTTATGACGCTTCGACCTACGTCGTCGACGCGATCGATCTGGTGCAAAGCAACATCATCGTCGGCGGTTTGTTGGCGGTGATGACGCTGCTGTTGTTCTTGCGTTCGCTCCGCACGATCGGCGTGATCGCGATTGCGATTCCGATCTCGACCGTCGTCGCGGTGGTGGTGATGGTGATGCTCGGCCGAACGATGAATATCATCTCGCTCGCCGGGATGGCGTTCGCCGTCGGGATGGTGGTCGACAATGCGATTGTGGTGATCGAAAACATCTTCCGCCACCTGGAAATGGGGAAACCGCCGAAGCAAGCGGCGATGGAAGGAACGCAGGAAGTGGCGACCGCCGTGTTGGCGTCGACCCTGACGACGATCGTGGTCTTCTTCCCGATCCTGCTGATTGAAGAGCAAGCGGGGCAACTTTTCCGCGACATCGCGATCGCCATCATGGCGGCGGTCGGCGTCAGCTATATTGTCTCGATTACGGTGATTCCAGCTGCGGCGGGACAATGGCTCTCGGCCAAGCGTCCAGCGAAAGAGCAATCGCCCGCGGTTGCCGAAGCGAACGACAAAGCGAAAAAGAAAAACGGCTTCGTCGCTTTCCTCCAGATGGCGACTGATCTGCCGGCGATTGTCGGTGGGATCGTCTATGGATTGACCGGCAGTTGGTTCTCGCGGCTCGCGGTGATCGGCGTGTTTGCGGTGGTGACGGTCGTCGGCACGTGGCTGTTGATTCCGCCGCTCGACTACTTGCCGGTCGGCAATCGCAACATCGTATTCGGTTTGTTGATTCCCCCGCCCGGCTACAACGTCGATCAGTTGTCGGAACTGGGCGAGCGGATGGAAGAAGTGATCAAACCGGCGTGGGAAGCGGCCGGCGACAAGTTCGGCGCTGAAGCGGTTGTTCGCGGCAGCGAATGGAACGGCGAAGATAACCGCGTCGCTCATCCCCTGTACGGAACTGGGGAAATGGTGACTCCGCCGCCGCTCGATCATTACTTCCTGGTGGCGTGGGATGGTCGCGTCTTCCAGGCAGGGATCTCGAAAGATAAGAAACGGGTCGTCGACGCGTTGCCGCTGATGAACGCCGCGGCCGCCGGGGCGAACGCGCCGGACGTGATCAACTTCGCCTTTCAAATGCCGCTCTTCCGCGTCGGCGGGACGACCGGTTCGGCGATCAAGATTGACCTGGTCGGGGACGACTTGGACAAAGTGGCGAATTCGGCCGGCGCGCTGTTCGGTGCGCTTGCGCAGCAGTATGGTCCGATGTCGGTCACGCCGGAGCCAGCGAACTTTTCGCTCCCAACGCCGGAATTGCGGGTGACGCCGAACACCGAACGTCTGCAAGACGTCGGAATGGAACAGAGCGATCTCGGCCTGGCGGTCGCCGCCAACGGGGACGGCATCATGCTGGTCCGTGCGTTTGACGTCGGGGGCGAATTGAAAGACTTGAAGATCGTCACGCAGGACGCACTGCTGGGCGACCCGATCTACGCGCTGCACAACTCGCCGATTGCGACGCCAGAGGGTCGCGTGGTCGACCTGCAAAGTTTGGCGAAGGTTGAACGGGTTGAAGCGGCCGACCAGATCAAACACTCCGACCGTCAACGCGCCGTGACGCTGCAGTTCACGCCGCCGACCGGCGTGCCGCTACAAGCGGCGATCGAGCAAGTTGATCAAATCGTCGCTGGGATGCGTGAGTCAGGCGCGATTCCGCAGAACGTCGCGGTGAACATGGCCGGTTCGGCCGGGCAGCTGGCGCAGATTCGGACCGCGCTGATGGGAGACGGCACGCTGATCGGTACGCTCAGCAGTTCTTTGTTCCTCGCGCTTTTGATCGTTTACCTGTTGATGGTGGTGCTGTTCCAAAGCTGGAGCTATCCGCTGGTGATCATGGTGAGCGTGCCGCTCGCTTTGCTCGGCGGTTTCGCCGGCTTGGCGCTGGTCCATCACTGGAGCGTCGTCGACCGCTACATGCCGATTCAGAACATGGACGTGCTGACGATTCTCGGCTTCGTGATCTTGGCTGGGGTCGTGGTGAACAACGCGATTCTGATCGTTTACCAAACGATCAACATTCTGAATGGACGTTCGGAAGAAGGGGAAGACACGTCGCATTACACGCCGCGGGAAGCGATCGCCAAAAGCGTCGAAAGCCGCGTTCGCCCGATCTTGATGAGTACGCTCACGTCGGTCGGCGGCATGTTGCCGCTGGTGCTGATGCCGGGTTCCGGCAGCGAACTTTATCGCGGCCTTGGCGCCGTGGTGGTCGGTGGGCTGGTCGTCTCGACGATCTTCACCATGGTCCTGGTGCCGATCCTCTTGAGCGTGCTGTTCGACCTGAGTCCGCCGAAGAAGGAAGACGAAGCGGTCGCGATTTAAGAATTCTGAGCAGGCGCACGTCCGCCGCTCCTCAGGCGGTCTTCTTGGTGGGAGAAGACCGCCTTTTTTCGTGTTTAAGCCGAGCGTCTACGATCCAACGCTGGCAGACGCTTTGAGCGAAGCCCCGCCGCCAAAGTCGTTCGCCAGGAGAATCTGCCCTTTGTTGATTACGACTCCTTGCGCCGGGTCTTCCTTCAGTAGCACCGCCCCATCGAGATCGACGTAGTCGAGCAGCGGCGCTAAGTGCGCTGCGGCGCTGATGCCGATTGAGCTTTCGATCATGCAGCCGACCATCGTTCGTAGTCCCAAGCGACGGGCCAGCCGCAACATTCGCAGCCCCGGCGTCAGGCCGCCGCATTTGCAGAGCTTGACGTTGATCCCGTGGAAGAAGCCTTCGCACCGGACGACGTCTTCCTCGACCTGGCAGTTCTCGTCCGCCAAGATTGGCAGGGCCGAGTGTTTATAAACGTCGCGGCGATCTTCGGCGGGGGCGTCGTTCGGTAGCGGTTGTTCGATGAACTCGACTCCCAGCTCCGCCAGTTCGTGGGAGTAAGCGATCGTCTGCTTCACGCTCCAGCCGCAGTTGGCGTCGACGCGGAAGGTGGCGTCGGTTTGTTCACGCAGAGCGCGAACGATCGCCAGGTCGTCCTTGGCGCCCAGCTTGATCTTGTAGACCGACCAGCCGGGGCGTTCGTTCAACTTGGCGACCATCGTCTCGATGGTGTCGATGCCGATCGTGTAGCTCGAGGCGGGAACGTCGTTCCACTCCAGCCCCCATTGCTTGTAAAGGGGAAGACCCGCCTTGCGAGCCGCCAGGTCATGCGCCGCCATATCGATCGCACTGAGGGCGAACATATTCTGCAGACGTTTCTTGGCGAGCGGCCAGACTTCTTCCGGCGTTTGGTTGGCGTACAAATCGAGCAGGTCTTCCGCGCCCAGCAGCGCGGCGCTCATCGCGTCGATCGTGTGCCCGTAGAAGCTGTTCTCGGTCACTTCGCCGAAGCCGGAAACGCCATCCTCTTCCAGTTCGACCACCATACTGTTCTGGAAGTTGATCGAACCGCGGGAAATGGTGAACTCATGCTGCAGCGGCAACTGCAGCCGGTGGAGCGTCATCTTCATTAGGCCAGCACCTCTTCGCGAAGTTTCAGGGCGGCTTCGACTAGTTCGGCGGCGCCGGTTCGGTAGACGTCGCAGACCGGCAGTTGGAATTCCTGCCGCGCTCGTTCCAGTTCGGCCATCGCCTCGTCTTGGCTCAGGGTACGGGTGTTGACCGCGACGCCGATGATGCGGCAGGGATGACGCAGGTTCGAGACCACTTCGTACGCCTTCAGCAGCTCTTGATGCGTACGGAGCGGAATGTCCTGCAGCCCTTTCACGTGCTCGCGGCCTGCTTCGTAGCAGTAGATCAAGCCGTCGGGCGCCGCGCCATGCAGCAGTCCGGCGGTGACGGCCGAGTAGGCGGGATGCGAAATGCTCCCCTGCCCTTCGATCAGCAGGAAGTCATGCTCTTCGTTCTGGCGGATGAAGCGTTCGATCGTGCCGTTCACAAAGTCGGCGACGACGCAGTCGATCGGCACGCCGATGCCGGAGATCATGATCCCGGTTTGACCGGTCGCGATGAAGGCGGTGCTGTGCCCGCGGTCGCGCAGTCCCTTGTCCACTTCGAGCGAAGCGACCATCTTGCCAAGGCTGCAGTCCTGGCCGACGGCGTGAATGCGCACGCACCCTTTGCGGAACGGCTGCCCGGAGGCGATCTGGCGATAGCGATTGCGGCGAACGTCGATCAGCCGCGAACCGCTTTCTTCGGCCGCTTGGACCAGTTCCGGATCGTCGATCAAAAAGTCGT
The DNA here is from genome assembly GCF_020966755.1 of Blastopirellula sediminis. Lineage (NCBI taxonomy): Bacteria > Pseudomonadati > Planctomycetota > Planctomycetia > Pirellulales > Pirellulaceae > Blastopirellula > Blastopirellula sediminis. The sequence goes on along the minus strand of NZ_JAJKFT010000002.1, from coordinate 558,218 downwards.
GGAGCCCCGAGACGACGTCGATGTTCCGGCGGATCGCTTCCAGCAGGATCGGCCGCCACGCGGGGGGAAGATTGCCGCCGGGAGGAGCGATGCCGATATAAACCGCGTCGGCGTCGGGAACTTGCGCAAGGTCAGCGACCAGCGGAACGTCGCCGCCGGTGTTGAAGACTTCCTGGGCGGTCTTGGCCTGAACGTTCGATTCCAGCACGGCGGCGATGTCGGCGGTTCGGTACCGCAGCATGCTGATCGCCGTTTTGGCGAGAAACGGGGAGGAAAAGCCGTCGGTCAGCAAAACGATCCGGTGGTGATCTCGCAGGCGATGTTCGGCCGATTCGCAGGCGGCTTCGGAAATAGCGGCGGTATTCATATCCAAGGCTCAAGGACCAAGAAGTTCATGACAAAGCGTCGATAGATGATCGTATCTCGGGCCGCTTCCAATTAAAATGCGCAGTCGCGCACAAAGATATCAAAATTGCGCAGACCGCCGTCGACGGAGGTTGGCGTTCCGCTTGTTGGGGTAAGCAGTGGTGCTGGAAAACTATCGCCGCGTGGCGGTCTTAATTGAAACGGATGATAGCTGGGGGCGGAGCGTCGTCGAAGCGGTCGGCCAATTCGCCCGACAGCAGCATTGGCGCCTGCTGATCGCTCCCCGCGATTCGCAAAACCGGATGCGGTTGCCGAAAAAGTGGGAAGGAGACGGCGTGATCGTCCATCTTCGCACCCGAGCGCTGGCGACCCACTTGCGGCGGGTCGGTTTGCCGACGGTCGACGTTTCGCAGATGCTGCCGTCGGAAAACTGGCTCGGCCGCGTCGCGACCGACGACGAGCGTCGCGCCCACCTGGCAGTGACGCATTTGCGTCAGTTGGGACTGAAGCACTTCGCTTGTTACGCGCCGCCGCTGGGACGCTATAACGATCAGCGCGTCGAGATCTTCGCTCGGCTGCTGAAAGAAGCAGGCTTCGCTTGTTCGATCTTCGGCTCGAAGGAAGTCCGCCAAGGTTGGGCCGTCGATCATCAGCATGTGATGCAATGGCTCAGCAAGCTTCCGCGACCGTTGGGAGTCTTCGCCGCCGATCCTTACCCGGCGCGGCAGCTTGCCGAGATCTGCGATCTCGGCGGAATCCGCGTGCCGGATGAGGTGGCGATTTTGGCGGGCGATGATGACGATCTCCTTTGCAACCTGGCCTGGCCGCGACTATCGGCGATCCAGCTTGGCTGTCATGCACTGGGAACGGAAGCGTCGAAGCTGCTCTTGAAGCTGATGAACGGCGGCGCGATTCCGGCCAAGCCGAAGCTGATCGCACCGATTCAAGTTCGTCAGCGGCACTCGACCGATATGCTGGCGATCGCCGACAGCGAGTTGCTCGCGATCTTGCGCTACATCCGCGAGCATGCCGATCAGGGACTGCAAGTGAAACAACTGATCCGTGAGTTCCCAATCAGCCGCCGATCGTTGGAACAACGCTTTCGCGAACAACTGGGGCGCTCGCCGGCCGAAGAAATCCGCCGGGTGCGTCTGGAACGGGCCAAAGGGATGCTGCTGGAATCAAGTCTATCGATCGCCGAGATCGCCAGGCTCTGCGGCTTCGCCTCAAGCGCCCACTTCGCGACCGCCTTTCAAAAACAACATGGCGCCACGCCGACAGGTTGGCGCGGGGAGCATGCGTAAGCGAGTGATCGCTTCAGTTTAAGTGCGCCGTTTATATATCGAGTTCAAACGAGCTCTTCGTCAAAAAGAAGCTGCTAATCTGTCCGGGATGGGACGATTGAGTATCGTTCAACAACTTTTCCAACTTCTTCATATGGCTCTTATGAGCCGGTTCCGCAATACTTGCGGCGGAGTTAAACCATAGTTTGAAAGGATTTCCAACTTCAGGATTCTTGCTCCGCTTGGATGCTGATCCGATTCGAGAATCGAGCAGCGCTTGGACCACGTCCAGGTCAGGATTCTCGTGGGCGCCGTTGCCGCAAAAGATATAGTGGTCTGCGGTAATTCGCTTGCCGAAGTCGGCGTGCCAATTGTGTTCGCTGCCGTGATGTTGGACTTTCAATACGTTCACATGCAAGCCCTTACCGGAAACCAGTTTTCCAGTCTCTTCCAGACCATCGAGAATGTCCTGCCAATGACCATCGCCGGTCAGAAGGACCGTTCCGCCGTTCTCCTCCTCAAGATGGAACATCAGCGAAGCCAAATTCGGGAGTGTGACGTTTTCGCGGTTTCCGAGTTCCGAGGCCTGGGCGAAGATTGGACCCAATACTTCGTGAAGGTCGGAATTTCCCAGTCGATCTTCGTCCTGCTTGCTTTTTCGCCGAATGCCAGCGAGTTGGTCTTTCGCCGTTTGAGTTCTGAGCCAAGCGTTCCACTCCGTTCGCAGGTTTTTTAAGTCTTCCGCGAAGGGGCCGATTACCGTGAAGTTTAACTTGCCGATGGTTAATGGATCCGGCGGATCGCAGACGAACATCAGCCCATGATCGAATTCAGGATTGACTGCGACGTTCAATTGTTTGTTCCCCAAACGCCGCGATAAGCGAACCGCCTCTCCCTTGGAAAACGCAATCTCGGCGTACTCCTCGGCAGCCTCTTGTGCGAATTTTTTGGGAATCAGCGTGAGCGCTCGCGCGCGAGCGGCGAGCATATCCTCGATTGAACCAGCGTTCTTCCCAAGTTGTTCGTGGAACGCATTGTTCCAGACGCGATCAAAATCGGGGGGCCGGGGAACCTTTGGCTTCTTGACATGGGCGTTGCCGTTCTGCGACTGGAAGTCGTAGATCCGCCAGGCGATGAGATCGTCAGTCATCTTCAGGACGCCTGCGATGTGGTCCTGATCAATGTGGGATACATACACTGCATCAAGCCGATGGCCCGCTTGCTGGAGCTTTCCAAGTGCCGGCGCCACATGCTCTTTATACGATGACGACATTCCGCCATCGACCAAGACTCGCTTGCCGTCAACGCTGGTTATGAGCAAGCAGTCCCCTTTGTCGGACTGAAATACTTGAAGTTTCACGTTACGTCCTCCACCCGGCTGAGTTGTCGGACTTCCGCCAAACAAGCCTCTGGGTCAATCACGCCGTAACCGGCGTCGTTTTTCCAACTGAAGTCTGCATTAGGGAGTGGGCGGGCGGTGCGCTGCAGGATGCCGCGAATTTGGGAGGCGGTTAGACGGGGATTTTCCGCCAGCATCAATCCCGCTACGCCGCAAGCGTAAGGACTCGCCATGCTAGTGCCGGTCATGCTGATCCACTGTTCGTCGTCCTCGAAATTAAATCCAAGGGCAGCGACGATGTCTGTGCCGGGCGCCGCAAGATCCGGTTTCGGCCGGTTGTCGCGCGTTGGTCCTTGACTGCTGGAAATGTTGATTCGTTGACGGCGTTCGTCAAGATTGGCAATCGACAGAACCTGCTCGCCGCACCCGAGCGAACTGACGGAGGAATTGTCGACATTGGAAGATTCCGCAAAGAACGAAGGAAAACGCCAAGCTGACGCTTGGCCGAGCGGACCCAACTCCACAGGATCGTCGCGTTCGATCCAGCCATGATATCGACCGTCTCGAACGTCAATTCCATGCAAGCGAACTTGCCATTCGCCGGGGGTGACTCCAACAACCTGGGCGCTTGACAAAAATGGAGACAAAAATACGCCAATATAGTTGGCGCCGTTCGCGGGATGATAGATTTCGTTGTAAACGCTCAAGAAGCTCTTATCGGTTAGCTGGCGGTTTTCTACGAATTGACCCGGCTGAATCGGGCCAATCCAGTCTCCTCCGGGAGGCTTAATTGAAACGGCAAATCGATCGGCTGCGCTATACCAGATCTCGAGCTCATTTTCCGAGACGTCGACTGCGCCATTACCGACAACAACCCAGTTGATGTCATTGACGAGGCCCCGCGCCGCGATTTGACCGCTTGTATGAATTCGGCCCATGATGAATCCAATGTCATCGGCGCTTTCCGCCGCTTCCTGTCCAGCGTTCCCCGCCGCAACCGTAATCGATTTTCCCGGCGTCGTTAGGACATGTTCCAGCCAGCGACTAACAGCGCTGCTTCCATCGTGTGCATGTCCATTGGTGCCCAGGCTGATGTTGATGGAAATCGGCAATGAGTCGAGATTCTGTTCCTGTCGAATCTTTTCTCCAACGCTCAGGAGATATTCGACGGCGTGGGCAATACGCGTCGAATCGTAAAATGAGCGTCGCCGATCCAAATCTTCGCGAGGGAGGTCAATCAACACTCCCGCAAGATAGGCGTTACGGCAAACGCCTCGGTTGCCTGCGGCGATGCTGGCGACATGCGTACCGTGCGATCCATGTTGCATGGAGGACTGCGGCTCAAGTATTTGCGGAGCAAGGCCTTGGCTCGGGCTTGCCGCAATCGCCGCGTCCATGTTGCTTTTCGTTATTTCCGAGCCAAATGAGAAGTCGGCGGGACTTGGACGCGTTGTTCCCCCTTGATCCCAGATGCTGATAAAGCGCGTTTTGCCCGAGTCATCGAGGAAGTCGGGATGTGCGAAGTCGAAACCTTCGACGTCAATAATTCCAATCAGTACGTTCTTGCCCCCATCTGCGCCAAAGCGCCGCAGCGTCTTTGCCGGAGCGGAGACTTTCCCCAGCGAAACGCTGGGCCGCGGATGCTTGAGCGTTTCGCCCATTTCTATGCGAACGACCGCGTTTTGAGCGGCGATGTTTGGCAGATCAGATACTGCGACTTCGAGCGTCGCCAATCGGCCGCGTTCCGCCGTCACTTGCTTCGATGTGATTCCGGAAATTGACTTTACGCTGACTTCTCCACCACGAGCGCTATCTCGCTCGACAAAAACGCTTACGTGTACTTCGTCCGACAACTCTTTTAACGATCCCCGCCTTGCTTTTGCAGATACGGGAGGAGGCGTGGTCGCCATCTGGATCATCAGTTGGCTAGGAGGCGAAACGGTACTTATCGCGTACGACGGAGCCATCTGCACAGCGGGGCTAAAATCGGATCGCATCTCATTTACTTCCGCACTGCCGTTCGCCACCATTCGCAGCTTCGGATCTATTTTGCGAAAACCGACGCCCAATCGAGGAGTTTTTGAAGCCATTGAGAACGTCCCTCATCTCGGAATCGTATGCCGACATGCCCAGCAATTATAAAGGTTCTAGTAGTCGATTGAAGTAAGTAGAGTTGCAAAATTGTAAACGCATGGAAACTATGCAGAATGTGATCGATCTATTCGGCGCCAATGTTTGAGACATCGCGTGTTGTCAGTACTGCATCTGCGATTCCCGATGCCACTGACGAAAAAGACTACGGCTTCGAGCGTTGTCGCATGGATCGTCCTCCACCAGCGAGGCGATTGAAATTCATCACGACGAAGGGAATTTATCGAATCTTGATGGTGCTATAACGAAACGAACGCACCTTGCCGCTGGGGCAAGGTGCGTTGATCGTTAATCTTGTCTCGCAACTCTTAGGCTCGGACGAATTCCAACTTCGCGGCCTTTTGATCGGCCAGTTTGAAGCTGAAGGCGTTGCTGCCGCTGGTTTCGAGCGAACCGGCCAGGCTTTGGTTGTTGTCGGAGCGGATCAAGGTGAGCGAGCCGCTGTTGACTTGGTAGCTTCCCTCGAAGCTGCTGGCCTTGCCGTCTTTGTTGATGGCCGACCAGGTGAAGCTGCCGTTGTCGTTCAGGTCAAGTTGGATGCGAGCCCCGTTGGAGAGCGTCGCCGACCAGCGACCGACGTGGGTCGGCAATTCGCTGTTCGTCGCGACCGGAGTCGTCTCTTCCGATTGCGGCGGAGCGAAACCGCCGAGCGCTTCCAAGGCCGAGGTCTCAGCACTCGCCGGAGCTTGCGTCTGCGGCGTGGCGGCCTGACGCTGCTGCGGAGCTTGCTGTTGCTGAGCGATTCGCTGCTGCTGTTGCGGTTGACCTTGGGCGAACGGCTGACCTTGCTGTTGCGGTTGACCTTGGGCGAACGGCTGTCCCTGCTGTTGCGGCTGGCCTTGGGCGAACGGCTGTCCTTGCTGCGGGAATTGTTGTTGCGGGAACTGTTGCGGCGGAATCGAGTTCGGCGGCGTGTTCACGTAGTTCGGTTGGCTATAGGTCGGCTGACGGTAAGTCGGTTGGTAACGGGGTTGATAGCTGTTGTAGCTCGGGCGATGGATCGAAACCGAGAAGCCTCCGTGGCCCCCGCCGTGGCCGTGACATCCGGCTTCGGATTGCGTCGAAAAAGCGACGACGATGGCGGCGACAGCGATCAAGGTAACGATGTTTTTGGTCGTGGTGGTCATGGGTATTCTCCGTGAGGGTAGGTTGTTTTTGCGTTGAGTTTGGGAGGCGTTGACTGCCTCTCTACCATGCTCAGCGAGAACCCTGCCGATTTGTTACAGACCCTTTTCGAGAAATCTTTTCCCGCCGCAAAAATGCTTAGGAGGCGAATCCTTTGGGGTGCCGTTGCCACGTCTTCGTGGCAATGAGGGTGGTGGGAAAAATCGACCTAACTTCCTTCTTCTTGGGAGGTTGGAGTGAATGCAGCTTCATTGTTCCACGTCTTAGTTCTGGTGCTGAACGCATTCATTGCCACGAAGACGTGGCAACGGCACCCATCCCGCGACACTCCGTTTCGAACCGACAAAAGCGGCTGCGTTCCCCTCCGAGGTGAACGCAGCCGCTGCGCGGAAATGGGTCGTCGCGCGGACGTCGCGACGCCGCGATCTGCTACTTGGTCGAGAGCCACGAATCGAGGGTCTGCGACGCGTTCTGGATCGATTCTTTCGGCTCCAGATCCTTTTTCGACACGTTGGTCAGCTTGGCGACGTACTGCATCGTGCTCTTCACCGCGTCAGGGGCGGCCGTCGCGTCGATTTTCACCGCGTAAATCACCAGGTATTCGCCGGTCTGGGTCCGTTCAATCGACCAGGCGCCGATCTTGGTTTGCCCGTTCTGGCCGAGCAGTTTCAGCGTCGTTTCGATGCTCGGCGCCTTGTCCAGCTTGGCGGCCAGGGCCCAGACTTTGCGGATGTCGGCTCGTTCGTAGTACTCGGTATCCTTGGTCAAAAAGACCGATTGGTTGCCATATTCCTTTTCCTCGAACTTCACTTCGTAGTGCCCGCTTTCGTGGGTGGTGAACTTCAATTCGGCCTCTTCCAGCAGCTTGTCGGCCGGGATCGGGGCCAGTTTCCACGAACCGCTCAGGAAATCCTTCACTTCCGAAACGTCGACGCTGTAGCTGACCAGGCGAGCCTTCGGAGCAATCGCTTGCGAGATCGCGACCAGTTCCCCTTGGTTGTTCACGACCGGGCCGCCGCTGTCGCCCGAGTTGATCGGCGATTGGGTTTCGACCACTTTGAAGTCATGTTCGCCAGCCCCGGTGCGGAACTGCTTTTGGTAGACCGAGCGGACCGTACCCGAGGTGTAGACCCACAAAGCGTCGGTCGAACCAGGGTTACCGATCGACTGGACGTCTTCGCCAGGTCCAACGCCGGTGGCCGACAGCGGAATCGCCGTCACGCCGGTTGGCAGCTTGTCGAGCTCGACCAGGGCGAGGTCACGCTTGCGATCGACCGCGATCACGCGGCCCCGAATCCCCAGCTTTTTGACGTTCGTAAGGTAGTGCGAACGCTCAACTTCCGGCTTGCCGTCGGTCAGGTCGGCGAAGAAGACCACCGCCGCCCGGGCATCGCCGACGACGTGATAGTTGGTTACCAGCAGCTTCTTCTCGGCGTCGACCAGCACGCCGGTCCCGCTCGAGGTTTCTCCGCCGGTCTTGGCCAGCACCCAGGCGGTCGATTTCAGCGTTTTCTCATAAACCGAGCTATCGGCCCGGCTGACCGAAACCATGCTGCTGAAAGTCATCAGGGCCACCGCAGCGGCCATAAACCATGTTTTGGTAAAGGTTTTCATCATTTTCCCCATTTCCGCTTTGGTTAAAGAACGTCCGTCAGGCGACGTGCCTGGTTACTAAGCTCAGCGAGAAACGGCGGCTGATGTTACAGGGCAAATTGCGGCGGTTTGGGAAGAGTAAGAATGGAACACGGAAGTCGCGGTCGGAACAACGGAGGAACACGGTAAAGACGGAAGAAAAATTCCCCGGCGCCATGCTCTTACCACGTCTTCGTGGGAAGAGCATGTCTTGGGGACTGGACTGGACCAATTCGATTTTTTTCCGCCGCATGAAACGCCAACCCTGGGCAAACACTTTTTCATTTGCACCCAAACCAACCGTGGACTGGACCGCAACATTTTTTTTGAGCCCCAACGGGGCGGCGCTACAGTAGCCCAGGGTAAGTCGCCAACGGCGACGCAGCCCTGGGTGAGATCGGCCGAGTACGAACGAAAGCCGTGAAGGGGCGACCTAAAGCGGAATTGGAAATGCATCAGACCGTTCCGATCGGACGGACTGGACTGGACCGCTGCGTGATTTTTTTTTCGTGGAGTGGACTGGACCGCATCATTTTTCCACTGGACCCGGCCACATATCGCCTGGCTCCCTGATCGCCAACCAGCGCGGTGCAAGATCCGCCGCGTCACGCGAAATCGACCACAACTCCGTGCGCTTTGTCAACAGAGAACGATGGTTTCGACCGTACGGATCTCTTTCGCGGTTCCCGCTTTCCACGAGGCTGGGCGTTACCCGTTCAAAACGTTCACGGTTATCGGTAGATGCGTGATATCGACTCCTAATGGAAGGCTGATTGGCGATGTCAAATCCTGGCGACTCGATCCACCCGCAACGTCCCTATTCCATCGTGAGCCTGTCGCTGCTTGCCGTTTTGGTAGGCTGCAGCGCCCCGCTGCCCGATTCGAACCCACGGGAGATCACCGCACAACTTGGCGGTGCGGTGGAGGACGTAACAGGCGTCCAATGGCGGATGCGTCGCGGCGAAAGCGGACCTACCGACTTTATCGGAATTGACGAACCAATTTCGCTCACGCTTGAAATGTCGGAGGGACGCCGGTGGCAGACAAAGTCGCTCGCGACGTTTTTCGATCAATCGGACGGCAAGATCACTAGCGTCGTCGTAACGCCGCTCGAACAACCGGTCTCGTTCGTCGAAGCGGTCGGGATCATCGATTCAACCATGATGGAGTTGGGGGGCAAGCCAGGCGATCCTGCGTATCTGAAAACAGAAGAGTGGAAACGATCGCCACCGTTGCACGATTTGTGGGTCCGTCGCTCGTTGAAGACCGCAGTCGCCGACGATGTGGAACTGTTTGCGGAGATACGTCCCGCTGACAGCGGTTGGTATCTGTCTTACACGTTTGCTCTTATCGAAGGGCCAGCGCCCGACACGAACCGAGATAGGTGAGGCCTCGGCCTGATGCGAAGGGCGTTGTGATTTACAATTGACTCGATCGTTCGACAGGAATCGTCAGGCCGAACCGGACCTACCTCGACCTCAATCGAGATATAGTATCCCTATCGACTTGGACATATCATGTCTCTGTCGGATTCATACTAAGAAGGATCGAACGCGAAACTCTAGCGATAGGAAATTCCCGCATGCACGTATTGAAGCGAGCGTCTCTTCTCCTTTTCTGCTTGGTCCCGTTCCTCGCGCCGCGCCCGCTGGTCGCGGCGCCGAATCCTTGGATGTCCGATATTGGCGAGGAAGAATACGGTCGTACCGGCGAGTATCCCCGGACGCTCGAATTTACCAGGGCTGAAACGCACGGGCGCGGGATCTTGTTGTCGGGCGGGTACCGTCCCGTGGAAAATCTACAGATCTCGGCGGCGAAAGCGGACGAAGACGGGCCTTACTTCGAAATGCTGTTTCATTCGGCGAGGGATTGGGACCCCCAGGATCTTCGCTTTAGTTCTTACGGCGCCGATTTTCGCGTTCATTCCGGGGACGTCATTCCTCACTACGACCATCTGCTGCGGGTCGAATTCCAAGGGGAAAAGTTCCAGATGAAACGATTGCCGACCGATGACAAAGCGGTTCAGGCGTTGACGCCATCGGTCGGCTCGCGCGTCATCGCGAAACATGACGTACATGCGACGATGTTTCATCAACCGCCGAAAGGTTACGCGAAGAGTCCGCGCGGAGGGACCGAATACGACGAAGTCTCGATCCTCGAGTTCGCCGACAACCCAAAACGAGTGAAGCTGCTCCGATATCCGACGTACGGCCCGAACAAAGGAGTGACCCAGACGAAGGTCGTCCAAGAGGGAGATATTTACCGCGGTGTAAACGGCTCAGCCCGCGTCCGTAAGATTGTCGTCCCGCAGACGATCGAAGGAATCGGCCGCGTCGGCGGTTGGATCGAATTCGAACCGGTGAAACCGGCGACTGGGGCGGAGTAGTTTCGGTGTTCCGGTAGGTCAGACCTTGTCCTGACGTGAAGGGCTGGATTTCTCATGACAAATTCTTCTCCAATTCGAAAGACGGTTCGAATCGGCGTTTACGTCCTCGTCGTGGGGCTCTTGATTGCGGGGCTGGTCGCCACTTCGCCGCTTGGGGACGGCATCTACCAGCACCGCCGCTTTCTCAATACGCATATTCGAATTCGCGATGTTATCGCTACTTGGGAGTCGCCTCCGCCAGCCGATGTCGATCCCGACATCTGGCGCAATAACTGCGGGATGATGACTACCGCTCTGGGGAATATCTGCACGACCGTCGATCAGGTCTCCAACGAAGAGATGGATCGTCTCTACCAGGATGTCGCGGCGAAAGATGCGGAGCCCAATTCCGTGGAGAAGGTCGAATGGTTTTGGGACCGACTGGCCGAGATCAGCCCTTATGGCAGCACCTACGTTGGGGCGTGGCGTCCCGTTTGGGATGAGCCCACGGAATTTCCCATGGAAGAACCCAAGATAGACCAGTAGGTCAGGCCTCGGCCTGACGTGAAGGACTTTGTGGTATTCAATTGGAAAGTTCGTTCGACAGGGCATCGTCAGGCCAAGGCCTGACCTACCAAGACTTCGCGCCTCGATCGATCGCATTTTTAGATAGGGAGCTGTCCGTTGCCTTTGATCGACCTCGATTTGCCAAGTCCTGCCCAGCTTCGTGGCGGTTGGGCGGCGTTTGCCGCCGTTTGTGCGGCGCGTGGCTGGACCGACAGTGCGTATGCGGAGCCGGACCGGTGGTATTTTGATGACGGCGGAGGCAACTGGGCCTGTCTTCGTTTTCACGAAGGGGGCCGAGCGATCTTGTTTGGTCACGATCATGAATACTCGGAAACCTACTTCCGGGATGCGGCGACCTACTTCGACGAAGAGGAGACCGATCTCTTGGCCGACGCGCCCGAGTGGTGGGGATTCGACTTGGATCCGGCGCCCTATGGCGACTTCATTGGCTTCGTCTATGGCTGGGATGGAACCCGCTGGCGCCGTTCCGCCTACGACAAATCGGACGGCTTTGAATCGGTCGGACTGCTCGACGGCTGTAGCATCAACGGCTTCCAGCAATTGGCCGATCACGCGGCGGATGCGCCTGGTCTGAACGGCGAGCCGCCGGCGGAGAAAGCGATGGCGGCGCTCGTCGCCGCGGATGGAGAGATCACCAGCGAACTGCTTGCCGCCGTGACGCCAGGCTGGGACATCGCGGCCGGCGTTGCCGCCGCCCGGAAGTTTCGTGACGCTGTCTTGCGGTGAGCAGATTGGTTGCTATCGGTCGCTCCGGTAGGTCAGGCCTTGGCCTGACGCGAAGGGAGAGTTGGTTTTCAACATTCGGCAGGGCATCGTCAGGCCAAGGCCTGACCTACATCGCTCTAGACGAGGCCGATCAGGATGGTCGTTTCGTGCTGCGACGGATCGGCGCTGTGGTGGCCGTAGATTTCGAGCGAGACGGGGCCGATCGATTCGCCATGGTCGTGAAGCTTTTGCTTCAGCGACGCCCACTTATCGGGAAGCGTCTGGTAGGGACCGATATGAACATGTCGCAGGTAACGCGGCAGTTCGAATTCGCAGCAATCGAGTTCGGGGGGCGCGTCGGCGCCGGGGACGAGTTCGACGCTGACGAACAAGCGTCCGGCCGGCATGTAGACCCAATAGTTGATTCCGGTCGTGTCGGTCCGCGACGAGCGAACGATTCGCCACATCTCGTCCATTAGCCGCTGGCCGACGGCGCCGATCGCTTCCTCGCCGATCGACGCCGGTTTGCCGTAGAGATGAAAGCGAAGCGGGGTTTCGTGGATTTCGATTTCCATGCGGATGGGCTCCCGGTTCGCGGTTCTTCGGCAGGCACGGCCTGCCCTACTTTGATGTCAATCCGACCGTGTTGACGCTGCGAACCTTGTACGGATTCGCGTCGTTCCCTTCGGCCGGCTCGACGGTGCAGCGCATCTCGGCCAGCGGGACGGTCGGCGTGTCGCTGTATTGTAAACCTTGGAATAGCGCACGGCCGAACGGATTTTTCGGCTGCTCGGGAACCTGGGCGATTTGCTTGCCATCCCGTTCGATCACAAAGTAAGCGACGCCGCTTTCCAGGTCGGCCGCCGCGTCCCAGGTGAGCTGATCGCCGTTGAGCTTGACGTTGGTCGGCGCCGGCGGCGGGGTCGTATCGCCGATCTTGGTGTCGTTCATGTATTGCAGCCAATCGGCAGCGACCGTTTCGCTGGGGAGCCAGATCGAGGTCGCCAAATCACCGCTGTACTTGGCGGCCGGAACGGCGGCGGTCGCTTTGCCATCGTCCGTCGGCAGCGGCGCGAGATACGACTGCGACGCCGGGAACGAGCGAAGCGGATCGCCGGCCTTCTCCGGCAAGCGGGCGGCCAGGCAAGCGTCGAACCAAGGCATCGCCAGGTAGCGTTGATTGCCGCACTCGTGGCTGGTCAGCGGATCGATCGAGACGCCGAGGAGCGCCCCTTGGCTGCGCATCGCTTCGAAGAAGGTCTTGTTGCTCTTCCAGGCGCCGGAGAAGCGGCCGTCGGTAACGGTGACGCCTTCCTTCGTGCCGAGGTTGCACATCAGCGGAACTTCGAGGGCGGCTTTTGGCAAAGTGTGCGGCTTGATGTTGCGGCCTTCGATCGCCTCGAACAGCGGCACGCCGGATCGGAGCCAGGCCGCGGCGATTCGATCGGGATGGAGCAGGACCATGCCGCCGCACCAATGTCCGCCGCCGCTATGTCCCCAGAGCGCCCACGGAACGGTCGCGAGTTCGGGATGACCTGACTGCTGACCAAGATCGGCCAGCGACTTTTGAAACGCCGCGTCCGAACCGTTGCGCGGATCGCACCACATCTGGCAATCGGCTTTGTCAGGCTGTTCGTACGAGGCGGCGAGGAGCGCACAGTCGTACTTCGCGGCGAGCGCTTGCCAGTGCAGATCGAAGGCGCCGGTCTGGCCTGATTTGCACGAGCCTTCGCCGCAACCATGCTGATGCACGATCACGCCGCGAAGCGTTTTGGCCGATTGCGGAATCCAGACGGTGTACGCGACCGGATAGATGAGCTCGCCCGGCTTGTCGGACGCTTCGTAGCGAACGCGATAGTACGGCGGAGCGACGGCCGGAGGCTTATCGTAGGGCGGGTTCTGCGCAAACAACGTTGCGGACGAAACGAGAAGCAGCGCGAAACAGGCGAGCAGGCGATGGGAATGGTGCATGTTTATCGGCTTGGGTTGGAGGGAAAGGTTGGAAGTGGAGTGAGCGGGCGTTGAACGTTCTACTTTAGCCAAATTGCCACAGGTTCAGCAGTCCGCCTTTAAGCCATCGGTTATGTGGCTTATTCAGGCGAGTGCGACATATCTATCTACGACGTAGTAAATATTAGCTGGCAAAGGGCCGGAAAACTTCCAAAAAACTGCAGGTATCTAGGGGGATTTCGCTTTTCGGGAGAGGCCCGAACGTTTAACTTCAGAACCAAAGACAAAATCTTATGTGACTATATAAAAAATAGAGTCGCGTGAGAGACGGTCAAATCCCCATCTAATACGCCTTGCCCCGGCAGACGTCCCCCCAGGCGGACACGATTCGCATTTCGCGGTTGGCGAATCCTGTCTGACTCCTCCCGCGCCACGTTTACCCCCGTTCGTCGCGCCGCTCCCCATATGCAATGCGCCCGTTCCGGCGCCGCCCTCCTATTTTCCTGCCGAGGTGATTCTTGCGAGCGTAATTATTCTCCCTCCTATTTTTTATCTGGGGAAATTTCAATGACGAAGCGCAAAGCATTTACGTTGGTCGAATTGCTGGTGGTCATCGCGATCATCGGCGTCTTGATCGCACTTCTTCTCCCCGCAGTGATGATGGCCCGCGAATCGGTTCGCCGCGCCCACTGCACCAACAACCAAAAGCAGATGTTGTTGGCGATGCACAACTATATGGACATGACCGGCGGGCATATTCCGCGCGGCGTGACCGTCGATCATACGACCACCGCATCGACCTGCGGCGGCGATGACAACAATCCGTACGCGCATACGATTCATACGTTCTTGCTGCCGTTCCTCGAACAGCAGAACCTGTTCGATCAGGTCAACTTTCAGTTTGGGATGAAAGCGCCGGAAAACGCCGCGGTCCGCCAAACGCGCGTATCGGCCTATGAGTGTCCCAGCGCCGAGATCGGCCCTTACCTGGCGACCGACGGTCCGAACAACTATCCGGTCTCGATGTCGAGCCACGGGTACGGCCAGTGCGGTCGTTATAGCCCGCCCAACGGCGGCGTGTTCTCGATCTTCTGGGGACTGAAGCATACCTTCAACGGCACAACTCCGTTGCCGCTCGACCAGGCGATCTTGGTCGCGCCGGAGATGCGGATGGAGGCGATTACCGACGGGCTCAGCAACACGATGGTGATCGGCGAGTTCGCGCCGGGCTTGGACTATGTGCTGGAGAACGGGGTCAGCAAATGGCAGTTCGCCCGCAGCTGGTTTAATGGGCAAAGCGTGTCGAGCATCGGCTATACGATCAACGCGAACGGCACGCCGAATAGCCCGAAAGCGACCTGGGGAGCGAGCACCTACGCTCGCAATCTTTCGACCGTCGGCAGCTATCATCCCGGCGGCGTCAACGGCGGGTTCATGGACGGGAGCGTTCGCTTTATCCCGGACACGATCGACGGCAACATGTGGTTCGCCCTCGGTACGCCCAAAGGACAAGAAGTCGTTCAGCTCCCCTAACCGGTCGCCAACAGGAGATTCGCGATGAATACGAAATGCGTTTGCCTGACGGTCGCCTTCCTGTCGCTGTTCGCAGGGGCTTGTTCTCAGCGAGCAGTGGTCGAAAAGCTGGTCGACGTTTCGGGCAAGATCACCATCAACGGCAAGCCTTGCCGCGAAGCGGAAGTGACCTTCAAGTCTCCCTACACCAGAACGATGGGACGAGGAGTGACCAACTCGAAAGGAGAGTTCACCGTCGTCGAGTTGATGCCGGGAGAATACACGGTCAGCGTGTTGCGGATGTCGATGGACGCCCAGGGAATTGCCCCGGGGTTTGAGATCTATGCCGGCAACGATAGTCCGCTGCAAGCGATCGTGACCGAGGACCAGACGACCTTTGAGTTTACGCTCGGCATGTAGCCGGGCGTCTTGAAACAGACCGGTGGGTGTGGAGGACCGGGGGAGCGGAATCGTGCGCACGTCGAAAAAGCGATTCCGCCCCCCTTCTCCATTTACTTCACCGGTATCAGCTGCACCGCGTCGCAAATGACGAACCCGTCGGTCCCTTCATTGCTGATGGTGATCGTCGTCTCTTTGCCGGCCGCCAGGTTGACCGTGCCGAACGAACGGAACGCGGAGCCGTCGTCGAGCGGCTGCGTTTCGTCGGCCGTCACCACCTGGCGTTTGCCGCCAGATTCGATCAGCACCGGCACTTTGGCGGCGCGAGTCGGATGAGGTGAATAGGCGATTCGCAGGTCGTACTTGCCGGCCTTGGGAATCTCGGGGCGGAAGACAAGTCGCCGCGAACCCTTCCCTTCGTTTCCATCGTGGAGGTAGCCTTGCTCGACGAAGGGGCGGAAGTTGGTCGAGTGGGACCAACCGCCGATCTTTTCGGCGTGGCTGTCGTCGAGCACAATCCCTTCCAGCTTGCTGAGCGGAATCGCATTGGCGACCGGCGCCGGTTTCGGCAGCGGCGGAAGCGGCAAGAGATCGAGCGCTTGCCCCGCCGCTTGCAGATGTTCTTTCAACTGATCGTACGGCAGCGCTTGGACGGCGACCTCTTGTTTGGCCGACATCGCGGCGGCGATCCCGGCGCTTTGGCCGAGCATGATCCAGGTCGGCTCGACTCGAACGGAGCTGAGCGCGACATGCGACGCCGACAACGCGACCGGTACTAGCAGATTGTCGCAGTCCCGCTGCTCCGGAGTGATCGCGCGATACGGCACTTGATAGGCGTAACCGACGCGCCGGCCAGGAATGCGCACCGGGAAAATTGTTCCTTCGTTGACGTATCCCTTGCCATCTTCGCTGGGAACACGCTGGACATCGTGCGAGTCGATCGGGAACGAGCTGACGCCGATCGAGTCTTCATGCGGCAGTTGTTCGAGCACGTCGCGCTGCGTCAGGACGTAACGCCCCAACATGCGGCGCCCTTCCCGAACGTAGAGGACCGGCGGGAAATGTCCCCACTTGGCTAGCTCATCCTTGCAATAGCCCATCTGCTGCATCTCGGCGCGCAGGTTTTCCGGCATGCTCGGATCGCTGGCCATGAACCAGAAGAGCCCTTCGGTGTAATCGCGATGGTCTTGCTGAATCTGGCGGCGCTGTTCATACGACGCTTCGCACCACTCGTTGCAACCGCCGACGAGGCCGATCGAAACTTGCCCGCCGATGCTGTTGTTGCCGTCCAGTTTGTCTCCGGGAAGCGGGTACAAGTCGAAGAGCAAACGCTTCGGCGGATGGGCCGTGACGTAGCGCCGCACCAGTTCGTAGCGGGCGGGATCGTAGTTGGCCGGCTTTTGAATTGGAACCCGATTCGCCGGATCTTTGGTCAGGCACAAGCGAAAGCTATATGTCATTACATGATCGTCCCCCGCTTCCACGTCGCCGGCGTCTTTGGCGGTCATCAGCGGGAGCAAGTTGCCGTCGTCGTCAAACGGATTGACGTTGGTAACGACCGACTTGGGGAACTGACGGCCGGCGAGCGATTCGCCGTACTTGGCGCGGCCTTCGCGACCGATCGTAAAAGGAACGCCGGCCTTCGCCATGAGATCCCCTTCGTAGGTCGCATCGACGAAGCTCTTCGCGCGGAAGGCGCCTTGGTTGGTGGTGATGCGGACGATCTTGCTCCCCTGCTTTTCGACCCCTTCGAGTTCTTCGCTAAGGAAAATCTTGACGCCGGCTTCCTGCAGCATTTCGTGGAAGACCTGCTCAGCGACGTGCGGTTCGTAGGTCCAGGGAGAATGGTCTTTCGTTTTGACCTCGTACGGCAGTTTTACGCCCCGCTCCTGGTACTTCTTCTCGATCCGCAAGTGGATTTCCTCGAACAGGCCAAGAAGCACGCGGCGATCGGTTTGGTTCGAATCGCTGAAGCTGAGGCCGCTGGTCATGACGCCGCCGACAATATCGAGCGGTTCGACCAGGGCGACGGAAACTTCTTTCTCACGGGCCGCAGCGACGGCGGCGGCGACTCCGCCGGGAGTGGCGCCAAAGACGACGACGTCAAACGTCCGATCGGGCGCCGCAGCGAGAGTCGCGTTAACGAGTAGCGCAGCACAAACGAAGGTAAGGAACGATTTCACAACGATCTCTCGGAAGGTGGGACTAGTGGGGTGGGGTTTGCTATTTCTTGGCCTGGATGACTTCGCGCCA
This sequence comes from Blastopirellula sediminis, assembly GCF_020966755.1. Lineage (NCBI taxonomy): Bacteria > Pseudomonadati > Planctomycetota > Planctomycetia > Pirellulales > Pirellulaceae > Blastopirellula > Blastopirellula sediminis. Next base: position 540,550 of record NZ_JAJKFT010000002.1, on the reverse strand, counting down.
CTTCGGATTTTGTGCTTTGTAATCCTGGAACGACGTGTATTCTTTCTCGTCGATCTGGCCGCTGTTGTCGGCGTCGATAAACGTAAAGAGCCAATCGAAGCCTGGCTTGCCGACGCTCCATTCGCCGGCGCAGACGAGCGAGTCCTGATCTTGATCGCACTGCTTCAGGAGCGTGGCGAAGTCGAGCTTGGGGCTGCTGGGACTTTCGCTCTTATCAACGGTCGGATCCCAGTGAAGCTTTTGGCCGGCGGCGTTAAGCGCGGCGGCGAACTTTTGCATGTCGATTTGTTGAACCGGCAGTTGCTCTTCGATCGCCTGGGCGGCGGCGATGCCTGATGACTCGCCGGCGATCATGAAGACCGGCTCCATCCGGGCCGAAGCGTAGCCAAGATGGGTCGCCGAAAAACAAACAGGGACCAGTAGGTTTGTGCACTGATCCGTTTGCGGCGTGATCGCGCGGTACGAAATCGGGTAAGGAACGTTGGTGGGACCTTTATTGCCGCCGACGAACATGTTGCCTTCGTTGGCGACGAAGGTTTCGTCCCCTTCTTTCACCACGATCCGCCGCGACGGATAGGTGTCGATGCCGTACTGCGCGAGGCCGATCGGATCGTCGATTTGCGTGCGGTTGTAGACGTCATGCTCCGCAATCACGTAGCGACCTTTCAGGCGCCGCGCGATGCGGATGTACAACTGATGGGGCCAACCGCCGGTCTCCGGGTGAAAACGGCCGTCGAGACCGAGTTGCGAGATTTCGTCGCGATACGACTGCGGCACGCGCTCGTCCGATTTCATGAAGTGATAGAGCCCGCTTAGATAGTCTTGATGCGCTTTCCAGACGCGAGCTTTGGCGGCATAGTCGCCGGAGGCGTATTCTTGGCTGATGCCAAGCGGGGCCATCGAGATCAACGAGGCGCGCTGGTAGTTCCATTCCTGCGAGTTGCGCCAGCCAGGCCAGATGCCAACCAAGCGATCGCGCAGCTTCTTCGGATCGGGTTCGATCTCTGCGAGGTAGGCGACGTAGCGACCGACTAGCTCATAGTCTTGGGCGGAGTAACCTGCCGGAACGGGAATGGTGAGGCGATTCTCAGGATCGGCGGTGGTGTAGTAGCGATAGTTGTAAGCTTGGGTGTATTGATCGCCGGCGCCGATCGGCAATCCGTGATCAACTTGGAGGAGCGGAAGGAGGCCGCTGCTCGGATCGCCGGGCGTGCGATACGGATCAATCTGCGTCTTCTGCACGACGGGGCGAACGCCGGCGGCCGATTCGTCAAACTCGGTCGCCGCTTCGCGACCGACGCGATATTCGCAACCAGCGGCGGCAAGCAGGTCTCCTTCGTAGCCGGCGTCGATGAAGATCTTGGCGCTGACGCGCAGGTCGTCACGTTTGGTTGGTTCAGCCGGCGGAACTCCTTGGGCGTCGAACGGCGCTAGATCAAAGCTGGCGGTTTGCAGCGCCGCGTCTTGCTTGGTGCACTTGGCGATGCGGTGTTCGAAGATCACCTCGATACCATGCTTGTCGAGGAGCGCCTGAAAATCTTCGCGAATCTGTTTTGGGCTTAGCTGAGCCGTCGTCAGACGGGGACCTTCGGCCGGTTGCCCGAGACTCTTGAGCAGCGGATGCGTCATGCCGCCGGTTGCGGCGTAGTTCGGACAGTCCTGCATCGGTTTCAGCCCAGCGCCAAGCATGCCGCCGACCCAGCGACTTGGTTCGACGATCACGACCGAGTGTCCCGCTTTCTTCACGGCGATGGCGGCCATGATTCCGGAGGGAGTCGCGGCGTAGACGCAGACGTCGGTCTGTACTTCCCGCGGCGCGGCGGATGCGAGCGAAGTGAGGGCGAACAGCAGCAGTAACGAACCGGCGGTTGGTTTCATAAATTCTCTCAATAGTAGCCCGAAGCGCAAGCGAGGGAAATGCGGCCGCAAGTTAAGCTTAAGGAGGGATATTCGGCTGGTTCCCACTATCGTAATCGCTTCCGGCGTATGATACGAGCAAGGGTCGCAAGAATGCGATTCATTAGTAGCCTGAAGCGCAAGCGAGGGAAATGCGTCCGCAAATCTTCGGGGATCGCAACCGCCCAAGAATCGCGACATTGAACACAAATCACCGATCGCGCGACTTACGGTCCTGAGCATCCAAAGTATAAACGGTCGCCGACTCTAAACTCTCCTGGTCATATAGATAGCGCCCGCTGCCCCGTTCGGTCCACCATTTCTCCCTTCGCGGGCCATGCTCATTGAGTCGGCGGGCCGCCCAGGCTTTGAATTGCCGAAGGACCTCTTTGGGGTCTTCGCAAGTAGTGACCACGACATGGACATGATTCGTGCGACAGTTTACAGCGTGCAGGCGCCAATCGCGAATTTCGCAATGTGCTCGGATCACTTTGTTGACGATTTCACGTTGCGTTAGATCAAGCGTGCATGGGGAATCGCCTAGCTTCGACTTCGCTCGCTTGTTTTGAAACTCATCGCCGGTCTGGTCTCCGCTGAGTCTTTGCGTCCAGCCTCGCTGGTCGCCAGGAAGCCACGTTCCGTAAGTTGTCCAGGTTAGAAAGTAGCCGAGAGCGTCGGGAGAGTAGAGTGGCTTCGGCTCGGAAGTCATGGTCTTTCTCTGTTCAATAGTGCGGACCGGACTATCGTAGCAGGCGTGATTTGTCGTTTCCAACCGCTTTTCCCTCGCTTGCGCTTCGGGCTACTATTCGAAGAGAAGCTCTTGTTTCGAAACAAAGGCCGGGCCGCATGCGTTTCTAGGAGGCAGGACTAGAAATTGCACACGGCCCGGGCACACACGGATCTGGTTGTCGGTCGCTGGATTACTTGGCGGTCTTCGCGGCGGCGGCTTTGTTGAACTGGAGCGGGCCGATCGCGGCGGAGGGAGTGAAGGTGAACTTCGTCGCCGAAGCGATCACCAGTTTTCCTTCCAAGCGGATGCCGTCGTCGCCGACCAATTGCAGCTTGTCGCCGTTGATCGAGAACTTACCGCTCGACTTCGACTGCTTGCCCGCTTTGACGTAAACCAGCTGGAACTTGTCGCCTGACTCAAAGCGGATGGCGATCGCTTCGGTCTTTGACTTTGAGGCGCTCCACGCGCCAATCAGCGAGGCGGTCGAAGTCGATTCGGGCGAAGGAGACGCCGGGCTCGACGTTTCCGTAGGTTTCGTATCGGTAGGCTTCGCTTCGGCGCCGGGCATCTTCCACAAGTCGACTGTCCCTTTGGCCAACACCGCCAGGCGATTGATTTCGTCCCGCAGCTTTTGCCCGGTGATCGATTCGTTCGGCAGGATGTGGTAGAGCTCGGTTCGTTTACGTTCAGCGCTGAAGGTGAAGACCGACGGAGCATGTTTTTGATTCGCTTCGAGCAACTTCAAAAGCTGCGTGGACGACAACTTCGATTCATCTTTCAGCGTGCTCAGCGGCATCGTCAGGCCGATCGTCATTTCGTCTTCGGAAATCGTGACCAGGACGTTGAACGCCCAGTCGTCCAGTTCCTTCTTGGTGAGGATGACGCGGGTACCGGCCACTTTACTTTCAAGGCCTGCCTCGGTGAGCATCTGGTTCAGGTCCTGGATCGAAGTGACGCGGGTAATCGGCGTCGCCGTCGACTGGGCCGAAACGTCGCCAAAAACAGAGCCGGAACGGACGCCGGAAAAAAGGTCGTTTTCGTCGGCCAGGCCAACCGTGGCGAAACACGCGATCAGGCCGCAAACCAGGGGAATGATCGATTTGAACATGACATTACCTGCGGTGGATTCGTTGGTTTTTTGGGGGCTTTTAGGTCTCTACCTCTGCTAAGCGTCGCGGGAGACGGAATGTTACAGGCCATTTTCCAGAGAGGGGTACGGTCCTCGGGGCCAGGCGAGCTGCACGGCGAGACGCCCCTAGTTAATAAGGTCTAGGCGCATCAGAACGTCGGAAATCTTTTTCCGAAAAGGGCGTAACAAATCGGCGGGACGGTCGCTTTGCCAAGTATCAACGCAACACAGCGGTCAACTGATCAAAACGGCGAGTCAGTTGACGTTTTTCCCGCCTAACATCGCCGATTTGAGGAAACTACCTGATGTTGAAGAAAGTCCTGTTCGCGATCGTTCCCGTTTTCCTGTTCACCGTCGCGCTGCGAGCCGATGACGCACTCAGCTTGAACCTGAGCGACATTCAAGACGCGGATGTGTCGATCGTCGAAGAAGGTTTGAACCTGGACGTCGATCAGTTGGCTGCCGACGCCGGCACGCAAAGCGAAGATGAAGCGATCGAAGCTTGCTTCCGCGGCTATCGCAGCTACGGTTACCGTAGCTATGGCTACCGCAGCTACGGTTACGGTTGCAACTACGGCTACCGCTACTACCGTCCTTACTACTGCCACCGCCCGGTTTACTACGCTCCGGTTTGCTACACCCCGTGCTACACCAGCTACTGGGGTTGCTACTAAACAGCGCTTCCGCGACGACACGTAACCCGACGCAGCCCGACGATCGAAATGGTCGTCGGGCTTTTTTTGTGCGCGACAAACACTAGCCCGCAGCGCAAGCGAGGGAATGCGTTAGGCTAAATGACGAATGCCGAAACCAGAATGTCGAATGGAAGAGGTTTTCGTCATTCGAGCTTCGACATTCGTCATTCACTTGCGGCCGCATTCCCTCGCTTGCGCTGCGGGCTAGTGTTTGACCTACTCTTGTTCGGCCAGGACTGATTGCAGCTGTTTTAGCGTGCGGGTCAGCATGACGCGGATGGCGGCGTCGGTCTTGCCGAGCTGGTTGGCGATATCTTTCGAGGCCCAACCTTCGACATATTTCAGACGGATCGCTTCGCGCTGTTCCTCACGCAAGCCGGCCAGCGCCGCTTGCAGACGTAATTCCCTAGCGTTGCGTGAAAACGCTTTGCTTGGCGTGGTCATGCTTTTGACCAGCATGTTAACCAGGCCGATTTCGTTGTCGCCGCCCCCGGCCGGGCGTCCATCCAAAGGGCGTTCGCGACCGGCGTCTCGTTTTTGGGCGCCAAAGTGATGGCGATGGGCGTCGACGATTTTTCGCTCGGCGATCTGGCAAAGCCACGAAAACGGGTCTTTGTCGCCGGGAAACTCGGGCGTGATCGCCCGGACCGCTTCGACGCTCGAATCCTGGAAAATGTCTTCCGCTTCGACCTTCGACTTGAGCGCCGCCCCCAATCGCCGATGGATATAGGCCATCAGTTGCGGTTTGCGGGCTTCGATAAACTTCGCCAGCGCATCAACGTCTCCGGTGCTGATCTGTTCAAGCAGGGCCGCTTCGTCGCTCACGTCTGTGTCGCTCCAAATGTCGCAGGTTTGATCGTTTTCCGCGTCTGAATATTACCACAAATGGAAATAAAACGATCGCCCTTTTCGAACTTCGCTTGTCATTGACCACAGGCGCGGCGAAAATCAAGTTGCCCCGGGCATATCGCCGTTAGCGCAGGGATGACGTATGGGACTGCATGGTAAACCGCTGAATATCAACATCGACGACCAACCGACCGTCGCGCTGAAGCTGGACGACGCGGTCGCTAGTTGGGACGTGCTGGCCAGCTTTATGGAGCGGTTTCTCGAACAATGGGAATCCGAGTCCTTACCGCCGCGCGTCGCCGACTTTCTTCCGCCGGAGCCTGGGATCTTTCGCCGGATGGTCTTGATCGAGCTGATCAAGATCGACATGGAATATCGCCGCCAGCGGAATTGCGATTTCTTGCGGCTGGAGGATTATCACGAGCGTTTCCCGGAGCTGGCCCGTCCCGATGGGATGCCGACCGACCTGATTTTTGAGGAATACCACGTTCGCAAAACGTCGGGCGAACAGGTCGATTTGCAGGAATATGGGCAGCGTTTCCCGAGCCAGGCCGACGCGATCGCGCGGCTCTTCAAGCTTGATCATCACACGATGACCACGTCCCTCTCGGACGGGCTGGCCCATTCCAAGTTCTCGACCGGTGATCGGGTTGGCGATTTCTACTTGATGTCGAGTCTCGGCGCTGGGGCGTTTGGGAGCGTGTTTTTGGCTCGCCAAGAGACCATGCAGCGGTTAGTGGCGCTGAAGATCTCGATGGATCGCGGTACGGAAGCCCAGACGCTCGCTCAGCTCGATCATCCGAATATCGTGCGCGTTTACGACCAGTGTCGGTTGCCGGGGCAGAATCTGCGGCTGTTGTATATGCAGTTTGTCGCCGGCGGGACGCTGCAATCGGTAATACGCGAAGGAAATCGTCGGCAAAGTCGCGATGTGAAAGTGCTAGCGGATACGGTCGCGGCGACCCTCGACAAAACCGGGGTCGTCTCGGCGTCGAACGTGCCGCTGAAGAGCGAACTGGTGGGGCGGAGTTGGTCGGAGGTAACCTGTCGGATCGGGATGGAACTGGCCAGTGCGCTTCATTACGCCCACGAGCAAGGGATCCTGCATCGGGACGTCAAACCGGCCAACGTGCTCTTGGAAGCGAACGGAACCGCCAAGCTGGCCGACTTCAACATCAGCTTCAGTTCGCAGCTGGAAGGGACCAGCCCGGCCGCTTATTTCGGCGGCAGTCTCGCCTACATGTCTCCCGAACAACTGGAAGCGTGCCATCCCGAACATCATCGCCAGGCGAGCGATCTGGATGGGCGGAGCGACGTCTTTTCGCTGGGGGTGCTCCTCTGGGAACTGTTGTTCGGGTCGCGACCATTTGGGGACGAAGAGATTGTCGGTAGTTGGTACACGTCGCTCCTCGACATGGCCGAGATTCGCCGCGAACAGGTCCCGCAGCCAAAACAAATGCCGACCGACGACGTCGGGCGACGGCTCGTAGCGATTCTACGGCGTTGTCTGAAGCCCGAACCGCGTGATCGGTATCAGACAGCCGAGCTATTAGCGCGTGATCTAGGGATGTGCCTGGAGCCGCGCGTCGCCCAGCTGCAAGAGCGCTCGAAACGAGGCCTGATGGGCTGGGCGTCGCATCATCCGGTCTTGGCTTGCATCGCGGCCGGGATTGGGCCGAACGCGATCGCCGGCTTCTTTAACTACGTCTACAATGATCAGGCGATTATTCGCAAGCTGGAAGGGACCAATGCGTTTGACGCCTTCTGGAACGTGCAGTTCGTAATCAATGGAATTGCATTTCCGCTGGCGACGATTATCAGCGTCTGGTACCTCTGGCCGATCGTCAAAGGACTGCGGCAAGTGCATGACCAAGAAGAGCCGACCGATTTGTTGTTGTCTCGCCGCCGCGCATTTCGGTTGGGAAGATTCGTCAGTTACCTCGGAATCACCGAGTGGATCATCGCCGGGATCGCGTTTCCGGTTGCGCTCCATATATTGCTGGGTGGTCTGGAGCGGCAATGGTATTTCCATTTTGTCGGCTCGCTGCTCATCTGCGGAATGATCGCCGCCGCTTACCCATTTTTCTTCTTGTCGACCCTCGCGATACGCGCGTTCATTCCGCCGATGTTTCAAGCGGAGCCGATGAACAAGTCGGACGTCCGCGAGTTGCGCTGGTTGTCGCGGCACATGGACTGGTTCCTCTACCTGGCCGGCGGCGTGCCGGCGGCCGGCATCATGCTGCTGCTGGTCGCAGGTCATATCGACGATCCGCAGAGCGGCTTGGCGCTGAAGGTGCTTAGCACCGTGGGCGCCATCGGCTTCGGCTTTGCGCTCAGTCTCTCTCGTTCGGTCCATGCCGACATCGAAGCGCTGCTGAAATGCTCGGAACTCTTTACCGATACGCGCGACTCGGATCGGACGTAACAGCGCGATTTCGGGGGCGCCATGGCCACGTCTGCGTGGCCATGAATGCGCTAACTATTCCGATCGATGGTGCGCCGTGCAGTGGGTCAGGAATGGAAAACCGGCCAATATTCCGATTTCTCATTGATTGCCGGCCACATTCATGGCCACGCAGACGTGGCCATGGCGCCCGCGCGTGGCCCGTGCGCCCCTGTTTTCTCGGCTTTTCTTGGCCCCCAAAAAATTTCCTGGTCCCGGTTGTAACAAATCGTTCGGGTTACCGCTGTGCAGAGTAACGAGTTAACCAAGTCAACTGAAAAGCACGGCGAATCAGTTGACCTAAATACAACCCACGCCGTACCAGGAATCCATGTCATGTTGAAGAAAGTTTTGTTCGCGATCGTTCCGGTTCTGTTGTTCACTGTCGCCCTGCGAGCCGATGACTCGCTCGGACTTGACCTGGCCAAGATCCAAGACGCTGACGTCTCGATCGTGGACGAAGGTTTCGACGTCGATGTCGACAAGCTGGCCGCCGACGCCGGCGCCGAGTCGGAAGACAAGGCGATTGAAGCCTGTTTCCGCAGCTTCGGGTATCGTAGCTACGGCTACTGCGGTTACAGCAGCTACGGTTGCTACAACTACGGTTGCTACAACTACAACTACGGCTGCTACCGTCCGTACTTCTACACCTACCGTCCGGTTTACTACTCGCCGGTCTGCTACACCCCCTGCTACACCAGCTACTGGGGTTGCTACTAAGCGAAACCGCGACGCCGCGTAAACCTTTGCAGCCCGACGAGCCATTGGCCGTCGGGCTCTTTTTGAATCTGCCGCCAACAAACAACGCCAAACCAAAAAGAAATATTCGGAGAAGGAATCATGTCTCGTTTGAAATACGCCTTTTTAGCGCTCGGCCTGCTTGCAGGATCGGTCGCTTCCAACTGTCTCGCCGATCCGCTCGTACCGATCAACGCCGAGAACATTCGTACCGACCAGGTGCTGGGGATTCAATCGCACGGCTGCGGCCACGTGATCCACCTGCTGATGAAGTCGCGAATGCTCCGCGAGTCGGGGCAGCTGGGCTTCGGCGGCCCGATGTTCAACCCGCAATTGGGCGCCTGGCAGAAGCCGGGCGATCTACAGCTGCTGGGAGTTTGCCTGGTGGCGGACGCCTGCGATACGGCTGGCCCGATCTACCAGATCCAGCTGCAGAACAACAGCGAAATTCCGGTCGGCAACTTCCGCATTTCGGCGGTTGGGACCTGCGGCCAGATCCAGCCGTTCTCGCCGACCGCGGTGATCACGGTTCCGCGCATCGAAGCCGGTGCAATCCTCGACTTGCAGATTCAGCTGCCGCTGTCGTGCTTGTCGATCCACAACCCCGGCGGCGCTGCGATCGCCTTCGATACGCTGATCGTAGCGATCGACAGCTTCGACGAACTGATCGAATGCAACGAAACGAATAACATTCTGATCTTGAATCGAGGCGAAGTCGCGCCGCTGGTCGTTCAGGAAGCGACCGTGACCGAAGAGGCGACCATCGAAACGACGACGCCGCCGGTGACCACGACCGCTCCGCCGGTTGATGGAAACGTCGCCGCACCGTCGACTCCGACGTCGCCGATGGATTCGATCGATCTGGATGATCTCGATCTGGGGGAAGCGGAACAAACCGCCGTTCGCCTTCGCTAGTCGAATCGGAAAAACTCGAAAGGGAAACGCCCATCAAATTTGCTTGATGGGCGTTTTTTGTTTCTTGAAGCTCTTGCGCGCAGTCCCAAATCGTTGCACCCAATCGACGAATTGTCCAAAATGGGGGGGCTTCCCCACTCCTTCGCTTCCCTTCTCCCTTGCTCCCGATCAGGACTCTTCGATGGACCGCCGTCTCGCGCTGCTTGTCGCCCTGTTGTTGCCTGGCTGTACCGGTCCGACTGATACCGCTCAGTCAGAACAAACGCCGGTTCGCGTCGGCCAGGCCGAGCAAGAAAAGCAAGTGATGGAGAATCCCATCGATACGAGCGAATTTTCACTGGACGAAGGTTCAAGCGATCGGGCGGAGATGCCAACCGAGGAGAACGCGCAAGAAACGGCGATGCCAGCCGCAGGCAAGCTTCCGCCGCTGGTTGTGGAAGGTGCGCCGGTTCCGCCGGAGCCCTTTTCCGGCCAAGAGAACGCACCCGGCACGCCGATTCCTGAAGCTGTCCAGCGAACGCTCTCTTCTTATTCGGACGAATCCTTTGACGCGCTGGTGAAATTGATCCTCACCTATCCCCAAGCGGAAGTCCGCGCGAAGGCCTGCGAAAAACTGGACGGGATGTACGACTCACGCAGCGCTGAAGCGTTGCTGACGGCGCGAGCCGCAGTGCGCGATCCTGATCCGAGCGTTCGCGCCGCCGCGGTCGGTGCGATTCGGTGGGGTTTTGAGCAGGACGGCTGGAAAGCGGGCGAGGCGCTGGGGGAATTGGTTACCGTAATTCAGGAAGAAGACGCAGCGAACGCCGTGTTGAGTACGCTGCAGGAACTGGGACCGGCCGCAGCGCCGACCGTACCCTACCTGATGGCGCTGCTCGACGATCCCGCCGTCGAAAACAAGAACGACATCGTTATTGCGCTGGGAGCGATCGGCGAACCCGCCAAGCTGGCGATCGCCAAAATCGCCGCGTTTGCAAAGGAGTCGGAAAGCAACTACGCCGGCCGAGCGCTGGGGATGTTGGGCGCTGAGAAGGAGCTGCTGGCTTTGCTTGGCGATTCGACCTACGGCGTTCGGCAGACCGCCTATGAAGGGATTCGTCTGCTGAAAGATCCTCATCCGCCGACAGTGAAAGCGGTCTTAAAAGGGACGACCGACGAGACGGAGTGGTACGAAAGATCGACCGCCGCCGAGACGCTCGGAGCGATTCGCCCGTCGACGCCGGAGATCGTCGATGCGCTGGTCCGGCTCGCCGACGACGAGCAAGTCTTCGTCCGGACCGCCGCCTACAAATCGTTGGCGGAAATCGATCCTGGGGACGATCGCGTCGTGCCGATTCTGGTCAGGGCGATCGACAAGGAAGATGCCCAGCAGAAGTATGAGATTCAACAGGCCCTGAGCAAGGCGAAAGGATCACCGGAGATTCGCTTGCAGGCGCTGTTGCATCTGCAGCTGCAGAACCAGGACGCTTTCCTCGGTTCGCTTTCGCAGGGAGGAAAGGAATTCTACCCGCTGTTGAAGAAGATCGTCGCCGACAAGACGAAATCGGATCAAGAGCGCGCGGTCGCGCTGACGACGCTCGGCGAAATGCGCGATTCGCTGGAGCGAAACGGCAAGGAAGTGAAGGAAGAAATTCGGGCGTTCGCGCAAGGCTTCACCGGCAGCGATCAGCCTGCGGTGCTGCGGGGGGCGGCAGGAGTGGTGATGGATGACTGCGGCGCCGATGACGACGAAACGAACGACTTGATTTTGCTCGCCATTCAAACCGATGGTTTGCTGGAAACGCGAAAGCGTGCGATCTCGACCATGGGATGGCGCGAGTACGCGCCGGCTCTGCCGACGCTGATCAAGATCCTCGAGTCGCAAGATGAAAAACTGCAGCGGTCGACGCTCGAAGCGCTCGGCAATTATGAAGAGGCCGCCGCGGATGCGGTTCCGGCGATTGTCGCCCTGGAGTTTGACCCGGATGACGATCAATACGACGAACAGATTTCGGTCCAGGCCCGCACCTTGGGGGCGATCGGCGCTCATCCCGAACTCAGTCGCCCGCTGCTGGAAAAGCTGCTCGCCGAGACGAAACCGGAGGAGTACGCTTACGATACGATCCTGCTGGCCCTTTGCCAGGTGATCGCTGCGAACGATCTCGACGCGACGGCGGTGTTGCCGCCGATCCTTTCGATGCTGAAGAATTCCGAGCAACAGTACGAACGCAATCCGGCGTTTGAGATGTTGACGCAGCTTGGTCCGAAGGGAGCGTCGACCACGGAACTAATGATCCAGTATCTGGAGTCCAACTACAGCAGCGACCGAGAAAAGGCGGTTGAAGCGCTCGAAAGCTTTGGACCTGCCGCAAAAGAAGCGGGCCCGGCGCTTGCTGCAGCGGCCGGAAGTTGGAGAGACGCGCGGCAACCGCTCGCTGCGCTTGCCGCGATCAAAGCAGGCGGTCCGGAACTGGCCGCGGTCGTGCCGAAACTGCTGCAAAACGTCGACGAACGCCGGCATGTACTGGAGACGCTCGCCGCAATCGGACCAAGCGCCGGCGATGCGGTTCCAGCGGTGGCGGAGGTCTTGGATAGTCCAGACAATTGGGAACGGAAAAGCGCGATCGAAGCGCTCGCCGGAATGAAAGAGGCGAGCAAGTCGGCGATCCCGAAATTAAGGGAGTTGGCCCTCAACGACCCGAGGTCGGACGTGCGCGAAGCAGCCGGCCAAGCGCTGCTGCAGATCGCTCCGGACGATCCGGAGGTGGCGGAAGTCGCTTTCGCCCAGCTCGACCTTTATGACGACGAAGCGGTTGACAAGCTGCTGGATGATCTCGGCGACGGCGCTGCGGCGTACATGATCGAGCGGACGAAAAGCAAAGAGCCGAGCGTCCGAAAGAACGGGCTCCTCCTGCTGTCGCGAACCACGATTCCCCGCGACGAGGCCGTCGCCATCTACCGCGAGCGGCTGAATGATGACGATCGCGAGGTGAAAGGAGCGGCCGCCGCTGGGATGCTCAAGCTGGGGGAGCGAACGGTTGAAGTTGCGAATGCGCTCGTCTCCACCCTTTCGGGCGAAGCGGACGACTGGGAGATCCAGGATAAACTTTACCATCTTCGTCAAGCGAGGCCCGCGCTGGTCGCGGTCGTTCTGGACAAAGAGAAGACGCCGCAGCTTCGCCACGCGGCGGCTGATCTGCTCATCGATCCGTTTGATTCAGCCGATGATCCGGAATTGAGGCCGTTATACGAGGCGCTTGCCGGCGACGACGCGTCGCAGCAGATGTGGGCTGCGCTGACGCTCGCTGGTCTCTCGGATCATAGCGCCGCGGTTTTGAAGCCGCTGATCGCGGCGACGAAGGAGGAAGGGACGCTTGGCGCCAGCGCGATTCGCCGATTAGGCGGGTTCCTGGATGCGGACAACGAGCAACGAGACAAGGCGGAAGCGGCGCTCGTCGAATTGGTGGCGGCGGAGGACGAGGAGGTAGCGGAGACCGCGGTCTTTGCGCTGAACGATGAGTTAACCGACGCATCGCTCGCGAAAATAACCGCCATGCTGAAAGAAGAGCGAACGAAACTTCCTGCGACCAGAGTGCTCGTTTCGAGCAGCCGCTCCTATGAGCTGGACGCTGAAATGCGCCAAAGCCTTACCGCGATGTTTGCGAGTTACGACGACGATGTCGTCGAGAGGGCTGTGATGGTTCTCGCCGCCAGCGGACCGAGCGGTGTGGAGGCGGTCGTGGACGTCGTTGCCGATGAAGAGTCGGAACTCTCTACCGAGACCAAGGGGATGATGCTACTTTTCATCGCCCATACTTATCGGTCGCAACGAGCGCTGAAACTGAATAATGAGACCTTCCTCAAGCTAAGAAAGTTGATCACCGCCGAACCGCAGCGTCTGGCGACGTCAGCGGCAGTCGTGTTGGCCGAGGGCGACGTGAAAGATCTTCTGCTGGGGCCGGCCCTGCTGCATGGGTTTGATTGGGACGAATATCTGATTCAAACATATTCCCTCAAATCGCTGCGTCGACGGTCTTGGGAAGCCGATGCGGTCGTTCCTGAATTAATAAAGCGAATGCCGACGGAGACTAATGACGTACGCCGATTTTTTTTCGCCCAGGTTTTGGAGACTCTGGGGAAGGATGATCCCGCAGCGAACGATGCGGTGATTGACGCGATAACGTCAGTGGCGGAGAACCTTCGATATCAAATCACCCGAGAGCTGAGCGATGCGACGCGAGAGCGACTTGCCGCCAGGTTAAGTGAATTCGACGATCCAGAAAAGAAATCACGCGCCTTGTGGGGATACTACCAATCTCTCTACTACCAAGAAGTTACAGCGGGGCCGCAGGCGCCAGCGATGCTGTACGAAGCGGTCAGAAGTGACGACCCTGAGATCAATCTACCGGCGGCGCTCGCATTAGCGCAGCTGGATCCGCAGGCGAGCGACGCCGTCGAGCCGTTGATGGCCGAATTGGAAGCAGGGCCGCGGGCGGACGTCTGTCAAGGTCTCCGTCGCTTGAAAGATGTCGCTGGGCCGGCCGTTCCCCGCCTGATCGAGCTGCTAAAAGTGAGTGACGTATTCCAGAGCAATGCAATCGCTCAAGTCTTGGGAGAGATCGGCCCGGCGGCTGCGCCGGCCGTTGACGAACTGGAGAAACGAGTCGCGGACGAACGCTTCCGGTATCCCGCAATCGAAGCGCTCAAGGGGATCGGCCCGGCCGCCAACAGAGCGGCGCCGGCGATCATTGCGCAAATTCGAGGAAGCGAGAGCCTTACGCCGATCGCCGAGGCGCTGATCGCGATCGGAGGGCCGACCGACGCATTGATCGCCGAATACCAGCGCCGGCTCGCCGACCGCTACGAACGATACGACGTTTTGGCCGATTTGCCCGCCATCGCGGCAATCAAGCCGATCGCTCCCGATCTATTGTCCGCGCTGAACTCTGACGACTCGCAACTGCAAATTGCCGCCGCCAAGGTGATCATGCGTCTGGAGAAGCAGGATCCCACTTACCTCGCTCCTCTGTTGACGCATGTCGATGCGAAGAATCCGAAAGTTTCAGAGGCGATGATCCAAGCTGTCGCACAGCAAACCGACGCTGCAGAGAAGGTGTTGCCGGTGCTATCGCAAAAGCTGACGTCGCCTGACAAGAATGTTCGAGCAGCGGCGGCGGCCGGGATCGGCTCCTTCAAGGAAAAGGGGAAAGTGCTCGTCCCAACGTTGGTTCCATTGGTGAGGGACGATTCGTTCGGTACGAGCGTGATTGATTCGGTCGGCGATATCGGCCCGGCCGCCGCGCCCGCAGTTCCGGAGTTGCAGAAAGCGCTGATCGATCTGTTGCAGTCCGATTCAAACGTAGCCTGGCGGCTGTGGGCGCGACATTGGGGAGCGATCGTCGCGCTTGGCAAAATTGGCCCCGCTTCGAAACCTGCGTTGCCGAAGTTACTGGAACTTTACGGCACAGCGGAAGAAGAGTGGGACAAAGAACGCCTGGGGGAAGCGATCTGGAAGATCGACTCCGAGGCGGCGAAGCAAGCCGGTATCGAGCCGCCGAAAGAGAAGGAAGAGGAATAGCCGATGCGCGGCTAACTCGGAAACTTCAAGATCGCCGGCTCTTCGTCATCATCATCGTCGTCGCTCGCTTCGACGTGAGCTTCGACTTCGGCCAGCGAAGCGAAACCGCCGACATCCTCCGGCAAGTCGTCGATCAGATCGTCTTCAACGTAAATGTTCGGCGCGACGGCCGGGCCGGTTTGTACGCCGGAGATGAGGGTCGTCAGTTGATCGAGCGCTTCGACCTGGGCGAGTAGGTTCTCATCGCACTCGCCGCTAATGATAAAGCCGATCGGCCCTTCGTCATGATCGTGAGAGAACTCCCAATCGACGGCGTGTCGGCGCGAGATTTCGCACAGCACTTCCAGCGCGTCGAGCATCGTGCCATCAGGACGATCGATCGCTTCAAACGCAGCGACGTCGTCCGGATGGGGAGAAAAGTTGGGCTTGCTTCCCCCTTTCATGTGACCGTCCGTCTTGGCGAAGAAGCGGATCGGCTCGCAACTGAGCCATTGGCGCTGCCGACAAAGAGCGTCGGCGGCGCTGCTAATCTGGCTCGAAAGTTCGTTAGAAACTGGTTTCGTCGTGCGGTAATAGACCGTAAAACCCAAAACTATCTCCAATCGGCGTCGTATCAAGTAACGTTTATCTACGTCATCATACGCGATTACGACGCGAAAGTCGAAATTTGGGGGCGTTATCTGCTCGATTACTTCGAATCAAGCAGATAGCGGAGCAAGTCAGCCATCGCTTGACGATCGATCTGCTTCTCCAGGTCTTGCGGCATCAGCGATTGACCGGTGCTGCGAAGTTCATCGATGTCGATTCGCAGGATCGTCTCCGATTTGTTCTCGCCTTGCAGCAGCGTGATGCTGGTCGCCGTCTCGTTAGAGATGATGCCGGTCAGCGCGCGACCGTCGGTCGTCAGGCAGACGTAGCTCATATACTGCGGATTCACTTCCAGGTTCGGGTTCAGCACGTTCGTGAGAATCGCCTCGGCGCCCCGGTTTTTCATCGCGGCGAGATTCGGGCCGATCGGATGTCCTTTGCCGTTCATCTGGTGACAGCTGGAGCAGTTCTTCACGAAGACCGCTTCGCCGCGCTCGGGGTCGCCCGTCATTTCGAGCGCCGGGCGATACTCGGCGACGATCGCGTCTCGATCCGACTTGCCGGTCGATTTCGCCAGGTCGTCGATGCGAGCCTGGATGTCCGGAGTTTGCAGCGATTTTAGCGTGTTAAGCACGTTCATATCGAGATCGGCGGTCCGAATTTCGCCAGCCTGCACCGCGTCGAGCAGGCTGGCGATCCCTTGCGGATTGGCGGCCAAGACCTGAAACGCCGACTGCCGCAATGAGGGGCTCATCGCCGACCAGCGCTCGAGCACCAGATTGGCCGCTTCGCTGGAGGAAAAGTGGGCGAGCGTCTGCAGCGCCGCTTGCTGTAGCGCAGGCGGCTGCGACGGCTGTAAGAGTTCGGCGAAGAGCTTCTCGTCAAGCGAACGAAAGCGGAGCGTCGGCATGGCGGCGGTCCGTGCGGCGAGCGGCGCCTTTTCGTCTTTCACGACGACGACCGCCTGATCGTAGATCCGCTGCAGCATCGCTTCGCCATTGCCATCAACGGCGGCGGCAATTTGGGCCGCCAAGGCGGCATCTCCGCCGGCCGCCATTTCTTTGATTACCAGCGGAACCAGGTCAGCGTGCGACTTGCTCAACTGCGGCAATGCGGCGACCATAGCGGCGATATCTTCTTTGCGGCGCTGTTTGCCGACTTGCTTCGCCAGGGCGAGCAAAAGAGTTTTCTCGCCACTGGACAGCTGGGCCGATTTCGCCAGATTCGCCCACAACGCGCCGGCGCCTTCGGCGACGCTGCTTTGGATCGCGGCGACAAAATAGGGATCGTTTCCATCGGAGGCGGCCAGTTTCGCCAGCGGCGCTTGTTTCTCGGCAGCGGGAAACTCGCCAAGCGAGAATGCGAGTTGGTAGCGAACATGCGGATCGCTGTCGGCGACCAGCTGAACTTCCTTTTGACGCAGCGCCGGAGATTTGGCCAGAAGCGGCTCGCTCAAGCGGATCGCTTGTTGGCGAACGCGGGGGTGCTGATCGTCGAGCGGCGTCAGCAGCGTTTTCTCATCGAGCGATTGGAGCCCGGCCAGTGCGTAGAGCGCCTGGATGCGGGCTTGCGGCGAGGCGCCGGCAGCGGCCATCTCTTTCAAGACCGGCACGGCGGACAGATCTTGTCGCTCGTATAGCAGGCGCGCGGCCGTTTCGCGGCGCCAACTGATTGGATCGGCGAGCAGCTGGGCCAGTTCGATGGCAGTCATCTGCGACATCTTGAGCGTCTTGGGCCGCTGGTAGTTTTCACCGACCACGCGATAGACCCGTCCGCGATCGCGTCCGCTGGTCAGATCAAGATGCCGTTTGATCATCGGGGGGAGCGACGCAG
Organism: Blastopirellula sediminis; assembly: GCF_020966755.1. NCBI lineage: Bacteria > Pseudomonadati > Planctomycetota > Planctomycetia > Pirellulales > Pirellulaceae > Blastopirellula > Blastopirellula sediminis. Next base: position 523,177 of record NZ_JAJKFT010000002.1, on the reverse strand, counting down.
GATGTTCGATCGTTTCGCGATACATGTCGGCGATGTAGAGGGAGCCGTCGGGAGCGTTGGAGAATTGAACAGGACGGAACCAGATGTCGCTCGACGAAACGAATTCGCTCTTCTCGTCGATCCGCTCGCCGCTGTAGACGACGCCGTTGGGAATCAGGCGTTTGCGGTGAACCAGGTTGCTGCCGACGTCGCCGACGATCGCGTTCCCTTGGAACTCCGACGGCCACGCATCGCCGCGGAAAATCGTCACGCCGGTCGCGCCGGTGAAGTAGCCAGCCGGCCGCCCTCCCCCTTCGACGACGCCGGGGACGATTTTCTCGGCACGCAGGCGAGTTCGAATCACCCGCCACGCTTCGACCGGGCTCGTGCGATAGACGTCCGCCTGGGGACCATCGGCGGCGATGCTGCGCCGCGACGACGGCGGAGCGACATACGGGTTGCGAGAGAAGTAGCGGTCCTCGTACATCACTTGTTGCAGGTGATCGCTATTGGAGCAGACAAACTTGTCTCCCCAATCGTCAAAGCTCATCCCATGCTGGGCTCCGCCGCTGGTTGGGGTGATCGTCATCGCCGCGGTATCGATCGCAAAGTCGCGACCGCGCAGGTTGACGCCCTCTCCTTGCGGCTGACCATCGACGACCGGCTTCACCACGCCGCCGCTGCTGCTGGTCGCGCCATGAATGCGGTTGTCGAGTCCCCACAGGAACGTGTTCATCAAACCTTGAACGTTAGTTTTGCCGAACCCGGTATAGACGACTCGCCGCTCGTCGGCGACGCCGTCTCCGTTGTTGTCCTTCAAAAAGTAGATGTCAGGCGCCGCGCCGACCAAGACGCCGCCGCGGACGCAGGCGATCGCCGTCGGCCACGATAGACCTTCCGCGAAGACGGTGCTCTTTTCATAGACGCCGTCATCGTCGACATCTTCGAGCAGCCGGACGCGACCCAAGACGAGCCCATCGTCTTCGGAATAGCCCCGCATTTCGATCACAAACATTCGTCCATCGGCGTCAAACGCCATCGCGACTGGATCGACGACATTCGGCTCGGTCGCCGCTTGCTCGACCCGAAAGCCTGGGGCGACTTGAATCGTCTTCAGCGCTTCGGCCGGTTGCTTCGGAGCGACTCGCGGCAGCTGATCGGCGAAGTCGAATTCTTCGGCGGAACAACAGACCGCGACGGCAAAGCAAAGCGAAAGAGCGGCGAACGATCGCATACGAGATGACTCCGGCGGACAAAAGGGAAAGGCGGGATGCGGCGCGAGGTCGCACTACTCAGGCAAGGCGGGGGCGACGACGATTCCGTACATGTTGGATCCGTTGTGGGCGCCATATTCAGGTTGGGGTAAGTCATGCACGCGAATGTCGACGCCTCCGAGCGTAATCACGCCAGGCGAATCGATTTTCCGGGCCCAGACGCGAAAGTTGCTGTCGATGCTGTTGTTCGCGCCGACGGCAAGGTCATAGGCGTTGTTGACCAGTTTTCCGTTTTGCAGGTACGGGCCTTCATCCATCCCGATCTTGTAGCCGGTATCGACAAAGTCGCGCGAGAGCCACTCCGGGACGAACATGCACTCGGTGTACAGGACGTACACGGTCGCCGGCTTGCGAAGCTTCAAATTGATCCGGAGCGCCGCTTCATGAAAGCGATCGTCGTTCAGCGTCATCACATATTCGGCGTTCTGCAGAAACGGCGGTATACCATGCGGGCCAAGGCTGTTCCATTGATGCTCGCGATCGACATAGGCGACGGCGTCTTCGCCGAATCCGTTAGGGGCGACATGATAAAACCCATAGACCGAGTCATCGTCGACGTTGTCGGTCACCGATTCAATCACGCTGTCGGCAAGTGTGGTGTGGTTGATGTCGCTGGCATTCGGGAACAAACCCTCCAAGACGGTCGGCAGTCGCGAGAGCTCGCCATCGTCGTCGATCCGAACGGCGTCGCCGCGGTGCAGCGCATGGGTGTTGCTGCGGCGGGAAAGGTTGAGTTGCCCCTGGAAGACGGCGACGCTGTCGGCCTGGCCGACGAACGAAGCGAGCCCGAAGCGGCCTCCTTGATCCTGCACGCGACACTGGGGCGTTTCGATCGTGATCGGTTCCGCTTGCTGCTGGGCGTTGGCGATCAGACGTCCCGATTTCAGACGGACATAGTTGCGTGAGACGATTTCGAGATCGGCCGGGCCATCGACCACCAGGTCGACGCCGCAGGCGAGCGAAAAGCCGACCGTCCCGTCGCTGAAGGTGATACGCTGACGGGGAGCGATCGCGGTTTCGTGCTGCGGACTGCCGGCAACTTGCAGGTCGCTGGCGGTCGAAAAGACGCGCCGCGCGAGGTACCGGTTGTTTTCACCGCCACCGAAGGCGGAGAAGAGATAGACGGAGACGGCGAATAGCAGACTGCAAGCGAGCGCCAAAGTTACCGCCAACTGCCAGTTGATTCGCCGCGGCGGAACCGCCGCTTTCGGATCGTCGTTCCAATCGACCAGCGAACCGAGCGTCGCGTTCAAGCCGCTATGTTCGACGTAATAGTGCAGGACGTCGTCATCGGTCTCCAACAGCTCGTTCAGCTGGCGCCAATCTTCGTCCGAAGCTTGCTGACCGATGCAGCGCGCGACCAACCGGGCGACTTCGGGTGAAACGGGGGAGCGGAAGTTGTCGGCGTGGGATTGGCTCATGCCGGCGCTCCTGACAGAGCGGAATGCTTCTGCACGCAGGCGAGCAGCCGCTCGCGGATGCGATGGATCTTTACGTAGAGGGTGTTGGGCTGAACGTGCAGATCTTGCGCAACTTGCAAGACGTCGAGTCGACCGTCATAGAAGCGGCGAACGAGATCGCGCTGCGCATCCGGCAGCTTGCCAAGGCAACTGCGGAGGAGCGTCAGTTGATCGTCGACCGCATGTTGCCGCGTGTCGATTGCGGCGACGACTCGGTCGAGCGCCCCGTCCGAAAGTTGGGTCGGGATCCGCGATTGTTTGCGATAGTGGGCCAACACCTGCAGTCGAGCGAAGGCTCGCGACCACGTGAGGAAGTTGAGATCGGCGTCGAATTGCGTTCGTTTTTCCCAGAGGGCGAGCGAGACTTCCTGCATCACATCTTCGGCCTGGGCGCGATTCGGGATGAGGGAGGTGACGTACTGCAGGATTCGCCCGTGATAGACGGTCAAGAGACGAATGAAGTCTTCGTCGGTCAGCGTTTGATCCGTGGGCGACATGCGGCGCGGTTCCAACTGGGAGGTGACGTGAGTCGTCGGTCTCGCCCTACTATCTACAGAAATAGACGAGACCTTACAAAGATTTTTCCCGCTTCGCGCGATTTCTGCGAGGTCGCGCAGAAAAAAACGCGGCCGCCCAAAAGTTGGGGACCGCGCGGGAATTGTCAGAAATCGTGAAACGGCAATGACTTATTGCGATATCACGCGACATTAGCGAGAGAAACCGGCTAAACGCCCCACCCATCGCGGTATTCTTTGGTGAGCAGCGCATTGGCCTCGGGGGAGTTGGTCACGGTCAGATTCGCCGCGTCCCACTCTAGCTTCTTGCCGGCACGATGGGCGACGTTGCCAAGCAGATTGTGCTCGATCAGCGCGCCGGAATAGTTGAAGTTGCAGAGGGACTCGCCGCCGGTCTTGGCGGCTTGGATCCACTCGTTGTAATGCCCGATGCTCGGCGCGATGAACGGCTTTGGGGGTTGGAAGTCGGCGAACTTTTCTTTGGGACCAAGGACGCATTTGCCGTAGTCGGCGACCAGCACCCCTTTCGGACCGACGAAGGCGACGCCGATTCCCCAGTCGTCGATCTTGGTCACGTCGCCGACCAGCGGTTGCAGATACTCGCTGCGGCGGCGCATTCCTTCCGGACCGTGGTACCAGATCACCTTGGTTGGCTCGGCCCAGTTTTCATTTCCTGCGCGAGCCGCGTGTTCCCACGTCACCATTTGCCACGGCGGACAAGCGATCTCGTCAGCGGCAGGACCTTCCGAAACGACGCTGGTCGGGCGATGCAAACCGAGCGCCCAGAAAGGCAAGTCGATCAAATGGCTTCCCATGTCGCCGAGGACGCCGTTGCCAAATTCCCAGCGGCGATTCCAGTTCAAGTTGCCGCCGCGCCAGTATTGCGAGTTGTAAGGACGCATCGCAGCCGGGCCGAGCCAGACGTTCCAGTCGAAGCCTTTCGGAATCGCTTCTTCGGGCAGAACGGCCGGTTCCACGGGATTGATCGTGCGGCTGCACCAGACGTGCGCTTCGGTGACCGGGCCGACGGCGCCCGACTGAACGAGTTCAACCGCGCGGCGATAATTTTCCGTCGCGTGAATCTGCGTCCCCATCTGCGTGGCGATTTTCCCTTTGTTCTGGGCGTAGACCTCCTGCATCAGCCGGGCTTCCTGCACGGTCGCGGCGAGCGGCTTTTCGCAGTAGACGTGCTTGCCGGCTCGCATCGCGGCCAAGGCGCACAAGGCGTGATGATGATCGGCCGTGCTGATGACCACCGCGTCGATCTGCGGATCTTGCACCACCTCGCGCCAATCGGTGTAGGTTTTCGCTCCGGCGAACGTGGCGCTCACCTTTGCGAGCACTTCGGGATTGGTATCGCAGAGAGCGTAAATGTTTTCTTCTTTGACGCCGTTCAAGTTGGCGCCGCCGCGGCCGCCGGCGCCGATGATGCCGATGTTCAGTTTGTCGGAGCTGACTTTTTCGGCCGCCGAGACGTACAAGCTGGGACCGAGCGTCGCCACGGCAGCGGTAACCGAGGCGCTGGTCTGCAGAAATTGACGACGCGTCGAGGTGTTCTTGGACACGAGATTTTTCCCCTCTGGGTCGGCGGAAGCGGCGTCGCGCGGCGCCGACATCGTGTCGGCAGGCGGTACGACGCTGCAGGACAAGGGTGGTAGGCAGGAGCGGGATTTGGCGAACCAGCATCCCTGGCGCCATCCTAAACCAGCATCGACGGGGAAACTATACGAATCCTTGCCGTGACTGATGACCTGTTCGCGTTTTGGCCGGCGCGATGCTAGACTTGAGGATCCTCTTTCTTTCCCGCCGGAGTTCCAACCGATGTCGTCTCGCTGGTCGAAGTTTCTTTGCTCACTGATTGCCGCTCTTGTCGTTTCGCAAATCTCCATCTTGGCGATGGCGGAAGAGCCGACCGGCGTCCGGACCGTGCGTCTGCTGACGATCGGCAATAGTTTCGCCGACAATGCCTGTGCGTTTCTGCCGCAGATCTTCGCCGCCGATCCGAAAGCGGAACTCGTGTTGATGAAGGCGAACCTCGGCGGTTGTTCGCTCGAGCGGCACTGGAACAACGCCGCGGCGGCCCAGCAAGGGGACGGAGGAAAGGTCTATTCGCTAGTCCGAGGGAAAGAGAAAACGCCGGCGACCTTGCAGCAGATGCTGGCCGCCGAACCGTGGGACGTGGTGACGATCCAGCAGGTGAGCAACAACAGTTGGCGTCCTGACACCTATCACCCGTACATTGAAAACCTGGTCGCCCTGGTCGGCAAAGAGTCGCCGCAAGCGCAGATCGCGCTTCATCAAACGTGGGCCTACCGGACCGATGCGCCGCTGCTTGCGGAGTGGCAGCTGTCGCAGGAAGAGATGTACGAGAAGCTGACCGACGCCTACTCGCGTGTCGCGAAGAAGTTCGACGTTCCGATCTTGCCGTCGGGCTCCGCGATTCAGACCTATCGCCGCCGCGACGATCGCCAGTATGTCGTCGACAAAGAGTACGACTTTCAAGCGTCGCCGACCGGGCCCCTACCGAAGCAAGACAATTCGCTGGTAGTCGGTTGGTATCGCAGTAAAGACAAGACGAAGTTGCTGCTCGACCCCAAACATTTGAACGACCGCGGCGAGTATCTGATTGGCGCCGTCTGGTACGAAGCGCTGACCGGGCATGACATTCGCGAGAACAGCTTCGTGCCGAAAGGAATTCCGGCCGAGGAGTTGAAGCTGCTGCAGGAAGTGGCTCATCAGACGGTCGCCGATTTCAAGCAACCGGCGAAACCGCTGACGACGCTGCAAAAGTAACGCTAGTCTTTCAGTTCAAAGTCGAGCTGGTTTTCTCCCGGCGTGACGCTGGCGGTCAGCCCTGACGTCTTGAAGGCGCCGTAGCGCTGCGGGAGCAAGTGCTTCGGCCGGACGACGGCGGCCGACATCGGATCGTCAGGATTCGCTTCTCTCACCGTTTCCATGACGTCCTTCGAGATCTTCACCTCGTGGGCGCCAGGAATCGCGCCGTCACCATAGTCGAAGGTGGTCAGCACGGCGAATCCTTCGGCGTCGGTAACGCCCGAGGCGCTCCGCTGCGCTTCGGTCGAATTGAGCGAGACGAGGGCGCCTTCGATCGGGCCTCCCTTGTAGGTCACTTTGACTTTCGTCGGATAGACTTCGACGCCGGGATTGCGGGACGCTTCGCCGCCGCAACCGGTCAGGCAAGCGATCGCCAAAGCGGCGAGTGAAAAGGTAAGCGTCGGCGCAGAACGGCTGCGCAGTTGGTTTCGGTACATGAGTGCCTCTTTGTTCCTGGGAGAACGCCCCAAACTTGGCGCTCTCGTCTGGCGGGAAAACTTAGGTAGGAGTGCGTAGCGTTACGGCAGCTGCTTTGATTCGCCGCCGCCGATCGTGCCGAGTGCGCCCCAGACGCCGTAAGGGCTACCGCCGGTGGTGACCGGAGCGCTGGTGGTCGAACCGGTGTCGATCGTTTCCGAAATGAAACGGACCGAAGCGTCGGCCAAGACGACATTGACGCCGCCTGGATGGTAGCTGGTGGGGGAAGTAAGCGAATCGGCGGTGTTCTCGTTCGTTCCGGTCCAGCACGAAGGTCCGTTCGGCGGAAGAACCGTCGAGAAGGCGGAGAACGGGACAAAGCCGTCGTTCCAGCGCTGGTTGCCGCGGTTGCTGCCGGTCGAGGTGTACTCGTTGCGATTGGTGGTCGAAACCGCCGCCAGGCAGGCCGAAGGATCGGTCGTGAACGCGATCGAAGTCGCTTGTCCCTGTTTGACCAACTTGCCGTTGGTGCCGACGGAGCGTTCCGACATCATCACGGTGTTGCTGGTGCCGTCGATCACGTCGCGAAACGCCGTCGTGGCGGCCGTGCCGTAGTTAAACATCCCCCGCAGACGCTTGTCTTTGCTGGTGATCGCCGTGAACGAGTCGCCGATCGAAAAGCGATAGTTGCAGGGAGACGTCGTCACGCCGGTGATGGGGGCGTCGGCCGTCCCTGGATCGGACGGGCACAACAGGGCCGCAAGGCGCGTGTTCCAGGGAGCGAACGTGTCCCAGGGATAGGGAGGGGTCGCAAGGCCGTGATTCTTGATCTGATCGGCCAGCGGGGTTTGTTCCAGGAACGGCAGCAGGAAGATCATGCCGCCAACCCGCTCGCGATAGTCGGCCGTCGAATAAGCGACCCCGCGGGCCGGGAACGAGCCAAACGTGTCGTGGTGATTGTGCAGGGCCAGGCCCAACTGCTTCAGCTGGTTGCTGCATTGCATCCGTCGGGCCGCTTCACGGGCCTGTTGAACGGCCGGCAACAGAAGGGCGATCAAAACCCCAATAATGGCGATTACGACCAGTAATTCGACCAGGGTGAAGCCGGTTTTGCGTCGCAAATGGGTCTGCATAGAGATCTCTGAGGAAGTTTTGTAAGAAAACCGGCAGGATGGTCCGGTGAATGAGGAACATCGCCAGCTTAAATGCCATGTCAGGCGGGCGAATTACCACTTAATCTAAGATCTGCCATATATATTATCAAGTGAATTGCGTTTAATTTCTCCCTAAATAGTGGTATTTTCTCTCTCCTACGGATTGGTCATTTAAGTGCCTACTAGAGGTGGTGGGTAAGTCGCTGGCGTGTAAGGGTTTTCAGCAATCTAGATGCTTTACGGATTTTCCCGTTTTCACCTAGCTTGCCCTGATTAGCATGGCTTGGAAGGCATGGATCGCTGCGACGCCAAACGGTGGAACGTTGGGAGATTTCCAACCCTGCTGTCGGCTGAACTGCTTGTTCGACTCGATGCGAGCGGATGTGGCAGCATCCCAGCGCACGGGTCTTACGAGGCGCGAGAAGAGCCTTTGCGCGGAGGCTCCGATTCGGATTCGATGGACTGCTGCCTCCGTTTTGACAGCAAATCGATCTGCATCCAAAAGACTCCTTCGCAAGGGCAATCCGCTTGAACGTCGTCGCTATCAGTACGCTCACTCCCCAGCATCGCTACGTGATGGCGAAGTTGCATGAATCGATGCCGCTCACGCATCTGATTCAGCCGGTCTGGACGCCGCAGGCTTCCTCTTGGCGGCAGTACGCCAAGCTTTTGTCGTCTCCCTTTTCCGTCGTCCGCCGGCGACTCCGATCACGTTACGACAACTGGCGCGGCGATCGCCTGTTTCGGTCGATCAGCCATCTGTTGGGACCGGCGTCGACGGAGAGTCTGCCGGGACTCAAGTCATCGGTCGTCCCGATCTACGGCTTCAACTGCGAAGCGAACGCCGCGCTGATTCGCGAGCTGCGGCCTGATGTGATCGTGACGTGCGGCTGCCCGATCTTGAAGCCGGAGATCTTCGGCCTGGCCCGTTTAGCGACGATCAACGTTCACTGGGGAATCGCGCCGACCTATCGCGGCGAGCATACGCTCTTCTGGCCTCTCTACTACAACGACTACGAAAACGCCGGCGTGACGATTCATAAGATCGACGCCGGAATCGATACTGGTCCGATCCTGGCCCACGGTTTCGTCGACATCACCGCGGACGATGACGAATCTGCGCTGCTGGTGAAAGCGGCTCAAGTCGCCGCGCGTCTGTTGCCGGGGGTGCTGGCCAAGATGGAAGAGACGCAGACGGTACAAGGGCACATGGCGACCGAAAAGGGATCGCTTTACCTGGGACGAGACCGCAGTTGGAAACACGATCTCGCCCATTGGCGTCGCCGTCGCTCGCACGAGCGCAAGAAGCAACTTGCCGCGGCGCGCGATGAGATCTACATCGGCAAGCCGGCGTCGAGCTTCTAGGCTGCGGCGACCAACTAGATGTTCGCGAGTCGCTCGGTCGAGTCCCCGAACGCGTCGAGCGACACGCCGAATTTGTCCATCAGCGACAAATACAAGCTGCACATCTTGCGATTCTCTTGGCCGCGGTAGTCGAGGACGCGGCCCGTTTCGATCTTGCCGCCGGCGCCGCCGACCATGATCACCGGCAACTGCGTCGCGTCATGCGTACGGCCAGAGAGCATGCTGGAGCAGAAGAGAATCGCCGAGTTGTCGAGCGCGGTCCGCTCTCCCTCTTGCACCGCATCCAGCTTGCGAGCGATGTACGCCAACTGCTGAACAAAAAACTGATTGACCGTCAGCCAGTCGTCCGAATCCTGGTGCGACAGCAAGTGGTGAATCATGTAGTCGATCCCCAGGTTCGGAAACCGGAGCGACGAGTGATCGTTGTTCAGCTTCAGCGTGCAGATGCGAGTCGCGTCGGTCTGGAAGCCGAGGACCAGCAGATCGCACATCAGCCGCATATGTTCGCCGATATCTTGCGGCACGCCATCGGCCGGACGAGCGATGTTCGGCTGTTCGAGGGTCGGCTTCCAGCCTTGCAGTTCGCCCCGCTGACCGGCGCTTTCGATGCGACGTTCCACCTCGCGGACCGAATCAAGGTATTCGTCGAGCTTACGGCGATCCGCCATGCTGATCTGGCGGCGCAAGTCGGTCGCGTCGCTGAGAACCGCGTCCAAAACGCTGGCGTCGCTTCGATGCGAACCTTCTTTGAACAAGCGATCAAAGGCCAAGGCGGGGTAAAGTTCGAGCGGGGTCGGCGTCGTTGGCGAGCTCCACGAGATGTGGGAGCTGTAGAGCATCGAGTAATTCTTGTGGACCGACGGGTTCGACTTTTCGCAGGCCAGAACCAGACTGGGAACTTTCGTGCCGTTGCCGTAGCGCTGGGCGAGGACCTGGTCGATGCTGGCGCCGGATCGGATCTCTCCGCCAGAGGCGAGCGGCGCTCCTGAGAGGAGATTGCCGGTCTGCGAACTGTGGATGTTCCCCTTCAGCGCCTCTTCGTTGTAGAGCCCTTGCATGAACAGCATCCGCTCGCGGTAGTCGTTCAAAGGGGCGAGCACCTTGCCGAGTTCCATCTCCTTGCCGGCGCCTTTGGCCCACCACTCTTGGCCATGAAAGCCGTTGCCGGCGAACAGCACTGCAAAGCGGAGCGGCGCTTCGCCGGCCGTCTCCGCTTTCGATTGATCTCCCCAAACCTTGGCCGATTCCATCCATGGCAGCGCCATGCTGACTCCGAGGCCTCGCAACATCATGCGGCGCGATAGTCGACGTTTCATGGTTTGAATCCTGGTGAGCAATTTGGGAGTGGGGTTACTCGACGCCTTCAAATTGAAGGTCGCGGATTTCGCGGAATTGGCGGCTGAGGACGATCGTTTCGAGCGCAACGCCGATTCGATAGTCGTTTTGAGCCAGGTTTTCTTCCATCGTCTCCAGCAGCGGCTCGTCCGACAAGCGAACCGAGCGGCCGAGGGAATAGCCGAGCAGCTTGCGGCAAAACTGCCGTACGAACGACGCGCGACGATCGCCGGCCAGGTAATCGCGCAAGTCGCGATAGCCGGCGAGTTGCTTGCCGTCGACCAGCACGGCGTCGGTCACGATCGGAGAGCCTTGCGTATCTTTCGTCCGAAAGCGACCAATCGCGTCAAAGCTTTCGAGCGCAAATCCGTATGGGTCGATCCGGGCATGACACTTGGCGCACTCGGCGACGGTGGTGTGCATTTCGGTCAGCTGACGTTCAGTCAGCCCGGCCGGCGCCGACTCGGGCAAGATCGGCACGTTCTTCGGCGGACGCGGCAATCGTTCGCCGAGCAGCGTTTCGGAGATCCAGTTCCCCCGCAAAATCGGACTGGTCCGCGAGGCGCCGGCCTGCATGGAGAGAACGGTCGCTTGCCCAAGCACGCCACCGCGAGCATATTGCCGCACGCCGTCGACGCGTCGCCACTCGGGACCGCCAACATTGGGGATGCCGTAGTGCTGCGCGAGCCGGTCATTCAGGAAGGTATGATCGGCGTCGAGAATCTCGAGGATCGAGCCGTCGCGCTGGATCAGGTCGCTAAAGAACTGGGCCGATTCTTCGTACATCAGCCCGCGGAGTTCGGCGAACTCGGGGAAGGTCTGTTCGCTTTTCTCGTCAAACTGATCGAAGTTGCGAATGTGCATCCACTGACAAGCGAACTCGATCGCCAGGCGGCGACTGCGCGCATCGGTCCGCATCCGCTCGACCTGTGCGCGTAGCGCCGCATCGTCTTGCAGCGTTTCCGTATTCGCCAGACGATTTAGTTCGTCGTCCGGGAGCGAAGACCAGAGGAAATAGCTGAGCCGCGTCGCCAATTGACGATCGGAGACTGGGGACGACTCCCTTCCCTCCTGCGGCGTTTCAAGCCGATAGAGAAACGCCGGCGAAGCGAACAAGCGTCCGAGCGACAAGCGAAACGCCTGATCGTGATCGAACTCTTGGTTGCGAAGGTCGGCGTAGAGCGTACGAATGCCGGCCTCTTCCTTCGCGGTCAGCGGGCGGCGATAAAGCTTTGCGGCAAAGTCGACCAGCGCGTCGATCTGCCCCGGCTCCGCATCGAGCAGTTGCTGGCGATAGGCGGCGGCGTTGTCGAGGATCGGTTGCCGCACCGGTTGGAAGACAGTTGGATCAGCGTCCTGCGTCGCATACTCGAGAAGTTGCTCCAGCGCTGCAACGCTAATCAGCGCGTCGCCGCTGACAAAGCGGAGCTCCGACCAAAGTTGATCGAGTCGATCGCTTTCCGCTTCCGAGAGCATCAAACGCTGCAGCGGTTCGTCTTCGCGATGGTAGAGGACGAGCGTCACCACTTCGTCGACCGGCACGATCTGCGGATAGCAAAACGCGATCGGGAAGTTCTGGCGAAACTCTTCGAGGGAAGTGGCGATGCGTTTGGCGGCGGGGCTTTCGGCGACGGTAATGATCTTGCCGCCGGGGCTTTCGGCGACGGTAATGATCTTGCCGCCGGGGACCAAATGGCCGGAGGATGGCGGCGACGTTCCGACCTCCATCTGCACGCTTCCCTCCGCGTGCGACTGGTCCGCGAGCGTGCCGGTGACGGTAAACGCGTAGTCGGTCAGCATATTGGGCGGAAGCGTGATCGTGATCGTCTCAGGCGCCTGGGATTGCAGGTCGCCGCTGGCGAGGAAGCGTTCCGACGGCAATCCCGCTTCGGAAGTTGCCGTTCGTCGAACTTTCAACAGCTCCTCGACCGGAAGCGACGAGAGCAACGGGCCATCGAGCGACGTCAGTGCGCGATAAAGGTCGGCGTTCGAATCCGATTCAATGTGAGTTTGAATTGCCAAGGCGATTTCATGCGCTTTGGCGGCGTCGGCGGCCGAGCGCCATTGGGCGATCTGCGGGTTCTCGACCTGGCTGCCGCTGGGGGACGGATCGAGCGGCTCGGTGAAGAAGTGCCAGACGTCGGCGTTGCCGAGTTGATCGGCCTGCGGATTGCCCGCGGCGATCGAATCGGCACAATCCTTCGACAGCGACCAGTTGAGACCGCTATCGGCGGTCGAGGTCACTTCCAGATCGATGCCGGTTAGATCGCACGTATGCTCTTGATTGCGCGGCCCGATCAGCAGGGTCAACATTTCTCCCTGCTTCATTTCCAGATCGGCGATCGGTGGGATTTCGGCTGCCTGGCCGGAATCGACGTCGGCGGCGGCCAGGACGCGCCGCTCCCCAGGTCGGCGAAGTTCGAGACGCCACTGGAAACCATTGCCGCACGCGTTATGGGCGTCGAACGCTTCCGAGCGAATTCGAAACGTCCCGTCGACCGGCGATCGCCACGCGACGGCGACCCAACGTTCCGGGCGCGGATGAACGGCGATCGTGTGGGGCCGAATGTCGCCCGGAATGCGGAGCAATTCGTCCGACGAGTTGGCGATTAGCGACAGATCTTGCAGCCCTCCCCTGCCCCAGCCGCGAATCGCCGCGCTGTTGTTGAGCGGCAGATCGAGATACTCGGCAATCGTGACCGGTTGGTTCGGCGCGATGCCGAGGTAACGCGTCCAGGCTGACAGCAAGATCGGATCGAGCTCACGCTTCGCCGCGATCTCCTGCAAATCAGGCGACTCGGCTGTTGTCTTTACTTCCCAAGCGGCAGCCAGGTATTTGGCGAGGTCCTTCGAGACCGCCTGGCGATTCTGCTCATGGGCAGCCGCGATGTCGCGCAAATCGCGAAGCGGGATCGTACGCCCGCCGTTACGAACAAAGCGCGGATTGCGCCAAACGGCGACGGCGTTCTGCTGGCCAACGGAGCCTGCGGTCAGCAGCAGAGAATCTTCGCCCGAAGTGATCGGAAAACGGAACTCTTGCGATGCGGTCAGCGCGTTCTCCGCTTGTTGCCAAGGACGAATGCTGCCGAAGTGGCCGACGCTGTTGAACTTCCAGAGGGTCGTTTGCCAGGCACGAATGACGCCGGCGATCTGCTTGCCGTCCTCGGGACCTGCCGCGGCGACTTGTTTGCGGAGATCGTCCAGTAGCGGCGAACCGGTCGGATCGCTCAGCAGCAAACGGGCGATCTGCGCGAAGTACTTGGGATTGATCTTCTCTTCCGCGGCGATTACGGTCGCGGCGTTTGGTTCGGCGCGGAGGCGATCGCGGTGTTTGACCAGTGCGGTCAGGTAAAGGTCGAGATCGACGCGGCCGTCCAGCTGCGTGCTGGTGCCGGGGTCGGCGACGTTCCAGCGATTGAGAATGCTGGGGTCACTGCCGTCGAGCGTATGACGTGAGTAGATCTGACGGATCTCGGCGATGATCTCGTTGGTCGCATCGCGGCGGGTCGTCCCTTCGATAAAGCGAAAGCCTTCGGGGATCAGAATCGCATGCTGGGCGATCTGCTGACCTGCGTCGAGGTACTTGCGAAAGAGCGCCGGCGACATCACCAACGAAGCGCCTGTGTTGGTAAAGCCTTCGCCGGCGGCGCCGTCGACGGGGAACTCGCGCGTCGGGTCGATCGCAACGCCGGTGAGATCGTGCAGCGTGTAAGCGTATTCGGCGTTGTTCAAGCGACGGAGGAGAACTGGGCCAGGATCGCCGGCGCCGGCTTTCGCTTCGGCGTCGAGATAACTTCGCGTCCAGGCCAACAGCTGCTGACGCTCGGCCGGCGTCATCTGCTTGCTCTCTTCCGGCGGCATTTCGCCATGATCGACCATCTCGACAACGCGCTGCCATGGCGCGGGATCTTTGCGGATCGCGGCGAGGTCGGCGAAGCGCTCCAGATCGAGTTCCCCTTCCTTGGCGTCGGTTGAATGGCAATCAAGGCAATAGCTTTTCAGCAGCGCATGGACCGAGGATTCGTATTGCTCGGCGAGGGGAGGAAACTCGTCGGCCGAGAGCGCTGCTTGGTTGGTTGCTAACAGAACGACGGCCGCGATCCAACAAGCGTAACATCGTTGGATGAAGGAGGCCGGTGAAAGCGGAGCAGACCGCATGTGCGGATCCGTTTTGCAGAAGGGATGTGGGGCGAGAAACGTGAAGCGGAAGCTTCGTGGGAAGGAGTCTCTGTGGATTCCTGAATCTACTCGATGCGGCGAAAGTTGTCACTTCTTTCCCGGCAACAAAGTTGACCTTCCCGCTTTAAGCAAAAAGAAGCTCAGAGGCGATTCGATATTTGACCCGTTGTGGCGATTCATCACGCAAAATGGCGAGATCGACCGCCGAAAGAAGGTTAGAATTCTAGCGGCCAGCTCGCGGCTTTTTTCTTTCTTCGCAACATCAGGACGTAGCGATGCCTTGGAGTGGACCTCCGATCAATCAAACCATTCCGATTGGTGATCTGCTGGGAAAGGGATTGCGTAGCGACCCTGAGAGTGTGGCGCTCGCGTCGGCGAAGATGCAATGGACCTGGCGCCAACTCGACGACGTCAGTACGCACTTAGCGCAACAGTATTTGCAACTGGGATTGCGACCCGGCGATCGCATCGCATCGCTGATGCCGAACCGGACGTCGCTGGTGATTCATTACTTGGCTTGTCTCAAGTCGGGGCTGGTCGCCACGCCGCTCAACTATCGCTACATGCCGCCGGAGATCGACCATGCGCTGCAGCTGAGCGGCGCATCAATCTTGCTGCATCATGGCGAGCGCGACGCTGATGTCGCCGCGTGCCCGATGATCGAGCATTTGCCGTACGGCACGATTCGCTATCGGGCCGAAGATTCGGTTGGTTTGCAGTGGGAATCGCTGATGGGGCAAGCGCCTGTCGACGCTCCGTTGGAAACGCCGGACGCTGACAGTCCGGCGTTCATCTATTTCACGTCCGGCAGCACCGGCAAACCGAAAGGGGTCGTGCACACGCAGCGGACGTTCAACGCGATGCTGACGTCGGTCATCGCGGGGATGGAACTGACGCCGGACGATACCTTCCTGCCGGCCTCCTCTTTTTCGCACATCGGCGCATCTCTCTTTGGTTTGGCGACGCTGACAGCCGGGGGGCGACTGTTGGTTCCGCGCACGGCCGACGCGCCAGAAGTCTTGCCGCTGCTCGAAACGTTTCGCCCGACCGTCATGCTGATGTTGCCGGCGCCGCTGATCGCGCTGGTGCGCGACCATGAGGTGCGGCAAGACAACTTCGCATCGATTCGCTTGTGCGTCTCCGGCGGCGATCGGGTTTCGGCCGTTTTGGAAGAAGAGTTCGCTCAACTGGCCGGCATGCCGATCGACGAGTCGTACGGGATGACTGAAATCGGACTCGCGACGATCAGTCCGCCGTCGGGAGAGATTCGGCTCGGCTCGCTCGGCAAGCTTTGCCCGGGCTATCGGATGTCGCTGCGTGACGCCGCAGGAAACGAAGTAGAGGTCGGCGTCGAAGGTCGTCTCTGGATTCAGTCCAGCACCAACATGACTGGATATTGGCGCAACGCGGAGGCGACCGCTGAGACGATTAAGGAAGGTTGGCTCGATACCGGCGATATGGTTCGGTTGGATGACGACGGCTATCTCTGGTTCTGCGGCCGCCAAAAACAAATCATCATTCATGACGGCTCGAACATTTGCCCGCAGGAAGTGGAAGAAGCGGTCGCCGCCCATCCGGCGATCGATCAGGTCGGCGTAATCGGCGTGCATGACGTGATCCATGGCGAAAACGTCCGCGCGTTCGTCACCGTGAAAGCGGGCATGGAGCGGCCGACCAGCGCCGAGCTGATTCAATTCGCACGCGAGCGGGTCGGCTATAAGGCGCCGGAAGAGATCGTGTTTCTAGCGACGATGCCGCTCACCGCGAGCGGAAAAGTCAATCGCGAGGCGCTGAAACAGTGGACGATCGAAAAACTTTCGCCCAGCTGAGAAATGACGCCAATAATCGGTTCGCGACGCGCATCGTGGCTTTTGTGGAAAAAATTGCGAACCATCTGGCGAGTCGATCGTCTAACTTTCAGTCACCAAGACGCCAACCTTATTAAGTGCAAATACAAAGCCATGTTGCTCCAACTCTTCAATACGAAACCTGAAAGCGGTAAGAGTCTCGGCTTGCTCGCCGGACCGGAACTGAATATTCCGGAAGCGCTCCCGCTACGCTTGTGACGCAGGCACATGTGCCTGAAGCCTTACACGAAGGCCTGATGTCGCAAGCGGCATCAGGCCTTTTTTTGTGGACTTTGGGTACATTTTGGCCCGTTCGACTTCGGGTGAGGTCAGCGGTTTTTCAATCCGCGTAGGTTGGGTTCGACTCCCACACGGGCTGCTTTTTCAATTTTCGGGTAGAGGTGCAGAAGGAAGCACGCCGGTTTTGGGAACCGGAGGCTCTCGGTTCGACTCCGAGGTGCCCGACTTTTTAGCGACGGTAGTCGAGGGCTGGTCGCCCTCATCCGGCTGATATCCAGATGACGCTGAGTTCGATTCTCAGGGCTATCACTTTTTACAGGAGAATGAACATGTTTCGCGTATTACGGCCTAAACGTACGCCGCAACTCATTTTGAGGTTGTGGTGTAACGGCAGCACAGCAGACTTTTAATCTGCACGGCGTAGGTTCGAATCCTACCAGCCTCACTTACTCAGACGCATCGGTGGTCTAGTGGCGAAGACTCCGTACTCGTACTACGGCGACGTCGGTTCGACTCCGGCTCGGTGCTCTCGAGTTTGATAACAACCTATTGCGCCCATGATGTAGCGGCAGCCTACTGTCTTGCCATGGCGGAAGTGTGGGTTCGACTCCCACTGGGCGCTCTTTTTATTGTGGTGGATCCAGTGTTGGTACTGGAGGGCGACTGTTAATCGCTTTGTCGCAGGTTCGATTCCTGCCACCGCAGCTTGATTCAGAAGAATGGAACACGGAGGCCGCGGCGAAGAGCACGGACGAGCACGGTAAGAAACAAAAATTTAGAAGAAGGAGTGTTCGCGAAGGAAATCGGTCAAACAACCTCCGAATTCCTCTCTTCTTACCGTGCTCGTCCGTGATTCATCCGTGGCTTCCGCGTTCCATTCTTCCCGCAGAAACTTACGTCTCTAGTGTAACGGCAGCATCACTGGTTCCAACCCAGTTGGTCAGGGTTCAAATCCTTGGGGACGTGCTTACAAACGAACGGGCTTATCGTCTAACAGGAAGATGCTGGTCTTGCAAACCGGCGATCCGGGTGCAACTCCCGGTAGGTCCACTTTGTCAATTTGGTCCCGTGGTCCAGCGGCGACGACATCTGTCTTACAAACAGAGAACGGCGGTTCGATTCCGTCCGGGACTACTTACGCAATGGGGAGAAGCGACGATGACGAAACAGGTACGCTACGTCCAATGCGGTTTGCGGCGTCAACTGAATGACGGCACGCTCCGCGCGACGTCCTACATCCCGGAACAATTCGCCAAGCAAGGGGGCGTCCTTCGCTTGCGCGATGAGCAGGACCAGTGGACCGACGGCTGGATCGTGGAAGAAGTCGGCCTCGCGATTCTCGACAGCGACGACGTCCCCGATTCGCACAAAGCGATCCGCGCGCATCGCAAGCAAACCGGCGACAGTTCGCGCCGTGAGAAAAACTAACGCACGATCGCAACGCCTTCGTGCAGGCGCCTGGATACGCAAATCGGCAGAGCGGTTCGGCTTAAACCCGAATGTTTGCAGGTTCAAGTCCTGCTCTAGGCACTGTGCAACAAGCGACATGGCTCGGTAGGCAACTGGCAGACCAAGCTGACTTAGAATCAGCTATGCTGTGGGTTCGAATCCCACCCGGGCTACTGCGAAAAGAAATCGCAAGCGAATGCGGCACGGTACGCAAACGGAAAAGCGACGAAGCTCAAACCTTCGTGATCGATTGCGGGTTCGACTCCCGCCCGTGCTACTTCACGCAACGAGACATGGCCCGTTCTTCTAGCGGCTAGGATGTGAGACCCTCATTCTCACGACGCGGGTTCGATTCCCGCACGGGTCACTTTTTTTCCGGCACTTGGCAAGATCCGCGAGGATTCGTAGATGCGCGATGGAAACCTACATTCGTTTTCAAACCGATATCCGCGGTCCTGGCTGTGGACGCCGACGGGGGATTTTCATTTCGGCCGGTCATGTCGAAGACAACTTTGATTTGACTCCGGCCGAACGGAGTGCGCTCTGCGAATCGCTTGGGTGGTTTAATGAAAACCTCCCCGTGCCGCCGAGTGACGAGTTCAGTCAGCAAGCCATCTTCTGGTTTCGGGCCAGTTCGCAACAGATGATGGCCCGCATTTGGGAATTGGTTTGGATTCTGAGCGACCAAGGGGCCCACGTCCGCCGGATTCGGACCAAACGTCCTGGCGAAATCGAGTACAGCGACGAACATCAAGTCGCGGCGATCCCGCACGGCGTGCGGCGCTTTCGCCGCGGCGGAAAGAGAGTTCGCCGCCAAAAAATCTACGGAAGGTAGCCGGATACGGCTTGCCGGGCCTGTTTGCTAAACAGTGCGACTCGAAAGGGTCTTGTGGGTTCGAATCCCATGCCTTCCGCTTCACTCAGACTCTGGCAGCTCAGCTGCGCTGCTCGTGTCGTCAGCGACGCCGACAGGAGCGTTCCGCTCGACGTAGTTGATCAGCATCTCTCCGAATTCTTTGCCAAATTCGTCGTCCCAGAGCACTTCGTACGTACGATCCCCTTCCTGCCAAGTGGCTCGCTGGCCTTTCTCGGCAGTGGCGCTGCTCCCCCAGGTCAGGAGCGAATTGGGATAGGGATAGTCAATTGGCTCGACGACTTTTTGTTGCTGAAAATCGGTCACGCCGGGGCGTTTCGCTTGTTCAGCGAGCCAAGCGTTGAAGTTCTTGGGATTGTCGCTCCATTCGGCCAGAATCGTCCGATCGGGAAGACCCTGGACGATCAGATAGACGGCGGACTTCGGGGCATTGAAGCGGGCCCAAGCCGGTTTCACATTCCTCATGTAGAACACAGGGTTCGCCGGAACGATCTGGCGCAAGACGATCATCAAGATCCCCAGGATGACGACCGCCGCGACGACGCTCAGCACGGCGTACACGTAGCGCGATTGAGGGAGGCCAACCGTTGGTGATTCTTCCGAAGAGTCCATAGAAAAATCGTAGCCGAATTCACGAGCAGATACCACGTAATCCAGCGCGCGGGAGATCAGCTCTTACGAATTCGAGACGCGTGCGACACCCTAAAAACCGTCGACCAACCAAACGCATAAAAAAACGCCGATTGCGGAACAATCGGCGTTTTTAGTTTTGTGGTCGCGGGAGAAGACTACTTCAGTTCCTTCACCCGAATCCGGCGGTATTCCATCTGCCCGCGGTCTCCTTCCAGGCCGATCGGTCCAGTCTCGGGCAGCTTCAGCGCTTCTTCCAGGACTTCGCCGTTGCAGGTGCAGTGGGCGACGTTGTCTTTGACCGTGACGACCATTTCATTCCAGTCCCCCGGCTTGTAGTTCTTCAGCTCTTTGTAAGGGCCGGCCAGGGGATAGTCGCGGCATTGCAGCTGCGGGGCTCGCAGGAAGACGCCGCTGTCGGCGTTCGGCGTGGCGCGGAACTCGAGCTTCAGGATGAAGTCGCTGGGGAACTCTTTGGTGGTCCACAATTGCTGAATGCGGCGACCTTCGGCCGGCGTCGTCACCACCAGGCGATCATGGATCGCTTCGTAGCGGCCATCGTCGCTTTTGGTCTTTCCATCGAAGACGACGTCTTCGCTGTAGGTGGGCCAGGCCAGGCCTTTCGGAAACTTCTGCCCTTCCGGCGTCTTCTTGAACATCCAGCCGGTCAGGTCTTTGCCGTTGAAGAGGCTGACGAAGCCGGGCTCCACTTCAAAGTTGTCTGGTTCGGTTTCGAGATAGCCGAGCGTGGCGAAGATCGGGCGGAGCGCGGCGGTCCACATCGCGTAGCCAACCTTGTTCGGGTGGAGCAGATCGGGGAACTCGGCCGCTTTGGCGTTCCCTTCCTTGTCGGCAAACAGCGTCCAGGTATCGACCACCGTGATTTGCGGATCGCCATGCACCGCTTCTTTGTAGAGACGGTTGATCTCTTTGATCTTGTCGGCCGGACGACGCTTCGTTTCGGAGCTGGGGAAGACTTCGCACAGGATGATCGGCATGTCCGGGTTGTGCTTTTTCAGCGCCGCGATGATCAGCTTCAAGTTGGCGGCGATCGTGGCCGGCTCGGCGCCTTCTTCCAGGTCGTTCGTTCCCATCAGCATGACGACCGCTTTGGGATGGAGCGACAGGACGTCTTCATCCAGGCGAAGGAGCATGCCGCGGGTCGTATCGCCGCTGATGCCGCGATTAGCGACTTTCATGTCGCCGAAACCGCCCCCCATGTTGTCACCCCAACCTTGCGTGATCGAATCGCCCAGGAAGACGACGGCGCCTTGATCGGCCTCGACCTTTTTGGCCCATTGGCTACGACGCGAACGCCACAGATTGCGGAACCAATCGTAACGGCGAATCGGCCCGGCGCCCGGCAGACCATCATCGGTCGCGGGAATCTCGAATTTGGCGTCCGCCGGCGCCGCATCCTGCGCGACGAGCGTGAGCGACATCGAAAAAAGTAAAGCGGCGGCGAGCAATCTGCGGAAGTTTTGCGTAGAAATCATCGGCGAATCCATGATGGGAAGGCGACGGTGGGAAGCGGGTGAATTGGGGCCCATTATAGTCGGCCGAAAAACGGGATGCACCTTGGGGATCACGCCGGAAATCTAGGAGCAGGCGCGAACCCTGGCCGGCGGTACGTCTCTTTTGACAGCAGGAACTTGTCCGGTAACTCTTTTCGGCGAATGGCCGGGCGACGATTTCCCAACAAAGATCGGAGCGAGCTCTTCGTCGCTTCGAAAACTCTGGCGTCTGTAGTGTACGTGGAATGCACGCCTGCCTGTGAAGCAGGAAGTAAGGGTTCAACTCCCTTCGGCCGCCCTTCTTTATCAAGCCACGGAACCAGGGAGGTCCAACCATGATGAACACCCGCGAGATCAATCTGCGCCGACTTAACAGCGCAACGAAGTACCCATCGATTCCTACCTACCACGCGATCGGCGAACGAGGCGTGCTGCTGGAGGAGGCGATCGCGCTGGAAAGCGATGCGCTGATCGTGACCGAAAAGGTCGACGGCACGAACAGCCGCATGATCGTGATGCCGGACGGATACTTTCTGATCGGCAGTCGCGAAGAGCTGCTGCACGCGCGGGGAGACCTGGTCTGCAACCCGGCGCTTGGCATTGTTGAAACGCTGCGGGCGACGGCGGAGCGGATTGTCGCTCGTTACCGTACGCCGGAGGATACCGTCACGACGGTCTACCTCGAAACGTACGGCGGCAAGACGACCGCGGCGGCAAAGCAGTACACCAGTTGCCGCGAGTTCGGCTACCGCGTCTTCGACGTCAGCCGCGTATCGCTCAGCCGACTCGAAGAAGAGCCGGAGGCGATTGCGCTCTGGCGCGAAAACGGCGGCCAGGAATTCTTGGACGAAGGCGCGTTGGCGGCCTTTGTCGCTGAAATGGACTTGGAGCTGACGCCGCGGATTGCGGTGGTCGACGGGATTCCAACTTCAATCGAAGCGACGCACGAGTGGCTCATCGGTTGTATGCCGACGAGCCTGGTAAAGCTAGACGAAGCGGCCGGCGGTAGACCGGAAGGAGTGGTCGTGCGCACGAACGATCGCCGCCAGATCGTCAAGATTCGTTACGAAGACTACGAGCGCACCGCCAAGCGATACGCGAAGCAGCGCTCGAAGTGAGCGGGCAGGAACGTAGGTTCAGACATTCTTTTTGATTTAAACAGAAATGTCTGAACCTTTCCCCTGCTCTGTCGTCTGATCCTTTACCCAACTGCTTGTCAGGAGTACATCATTACCCTGGTACGGTAAGCGCGAAAGCGCACCGATCTCTTGGCGCTTCTTCGTTGGGGACTTTATTAGCGACGAACGTCCGACTGCCAACGTGGAGTCCATGACGGTCCTAAGGTAGCGATGTCGGGCGACCGACTAGTCAGTGGCGCCGGAGTCTCTCGCAGACAATGGGGCCTGTCAACCATCGGCCTACGCGAGTGCCGATATGGGACGATCGTAATAGGTGAGAGCCTGCCTCTTCGTTATCCTTCGTCGGACGTAATTTGATATCGCGAACTGACTGCAGATCGGGAGTCCATGAAATTTCGTGGCCCGAACAGGGCTTGCGGGTTCGAGTCCCGCCTATTGGTCGCAAGACCGATAGATGCGAACTGGAGAGCGGCGGAAACGCTCTCGATGACAAACTTCGTCAGTTCTATTCAGACAACTGAAAAGAGAAGATTGAGGCTGACTGCCGAGTCGGAGTACATGTTAATTCGAAGGTTATTGGTTCGATTCCAATCGACGTGTTTCTCGTACGCGTCGTAGCTCAACTGGGAGAGCATCGAGAATTCTCTGGTTCAAAAACTTCGTCAGCCCCTTCTTTACGTACATTCCCGACTGCCGAATTGGAGTCCATGGATCATGACCCCGGAGGTTGCGGGTTCGAGTCCCGCCGGCGCTACTTTTAAGTGCGTCGCGCTGTAGCTCAATGGCAGAGCGCCGTCTCTGATTCATCCCCTCGTCGGGAACTTTATTTAGCGAGGATACGGACGCTGCGGCGTCAAGAAAAATCGAGCAGGCGACGTCGAACCTTTCGGTGGTTTCGACCCACCTGTTCTTACCGGCACAACGGTCTGACTGCCGGTGCAGAGTACATGGTAACTAGCTTGCAAAGCTACGCCGGTTCAAGTCCGGCAAACGCCCTTTGTTTGGGCGGTTTCTCTGTCCAATCTTCGTCAGATCCATTTTTATTGGAGAGCCCTGGTCGCGGGCCATTCTTGGCGCGACCAGGCGGACTCTCATGAGGAGGTCACGATGGCCAACAAAAGTCTATTCTCGGGTCGTAACAGCAAACTACCGCGAGCCGCCGCACGCAACGAAGCCGGCGGTCGCGCGTATCGATTGGTGCCGAAGCATGCGCTTGCGCAGCTGGCGGCGACCGGCTGCTTCAACGGCGCCTTCTACACGACGGCCGAGATGCAGCTCGACGAGCTGTTGGGTTTGATCGCGCAGGTCGACGATAACCGCTTCCTGGCGAAGCTGGCGCTCTACGCGCGCGAGAAGGCCTTCATGAAGGACATGCCGGCCGCGCTATTGCTGGCGCTGGCGAAGCGCGACACGAAGCTGATGCACCAGATCTTTGATCGGGTTGTCGACAACGGTCGCGTGTTGCGGACGCTGTTCCAAATGATTCGCTCGGGCCAATTTGGCCGGACGAGCCTCTCGGCGTCGCTGCAACGTGCGTTCCAGCGTTGGCTGAACGAGGCTTCGGAAAGCAAGCTGCTGTCGGCGTCGATCGGCGCGAATCCATCGCTGCGCGACGTGCTACGTCTGGCTCGGCCAACGCCGAAGGATAACGCACGGCGTGCGCTGTTCGGTTGGCTAACCGATAAGGAAGTCGAGAAGTGGGCGCCGGCGACGGAGGCCGACTTGCCGCAATTGGTGCAGCGACTGATTGCGTACCGCAAGGCGAACAGCGGCGAGGCGCAGGCGGAAATCGCCCGTGGCCTGAACGTTCGTTGGGACTTGCTAGCGGATGCGGCGATCAATCGCCAGGTTTGGACCGAGATCGCGCGGCAAATGGGTCCGCAGGCGCTCCGGATGAACCTGAACACGCTCCGTCGGCACGACGTGCTGCGCGACCCGGAGATGATTCGCTTTGTGGCGGATCGCTTGGGGGATGCGGAGGAAGTCCGCCGCGGTCGTCAGTTCCCGTACCAGTACCTGGCAGCGTACCTGAACGCGGATCCGGAGATGCCGCACGAGGTACGTGCGGCGCTGAAGCAAGCGGCGGAGATCGCTTGCGGCAACATTCCGCAGCTGCCGGGTCCGATCGTGATCGGTCTCGATACGTCGGGTTCGATGACCTGGTCGGTGACCGGTAATCGCGGCCACGGCGCAACGAGCAAGATGCGGTGCGTCGACGTGGCGGCGTTGTTCGCGGCGGCGATCCTGCGTCGCAACCCCGACAGCGTGGTGATTCCGTTCGATACCAAGGCCTACGACGCGCGGCTCGACCCGGACGACTCGATTTTGAGTCTGTCGGAGCGGCTGGCGAAGTACGGCGGCGGCGGAACGGACTGCTCGCTGCCGCTGCGTGCGGCCAACGAGAAGTACGGCAAGCGGAAGTTTGCAGGCTGCGTATTGGTCAGCGACAACGAGAGCTGGGTCGGCCGCGGCCGTCATGGCTCGACCGGCGTGATGACGGCTTGGAACGAGTTCGTCGCGAATCAACAGAAGCTGGGCGTAAGCGCGCCGAAGTTGGTTTGCATCGACATCCAGCCGTACCAAACGACGCAGGCGCCGGAGCGCGAGGACATTTTGAACGTCGGCGGCTTCAGTGACGCGGTGTTCAACGTGGTCGCCGCGTTCCTCCGCGACGACCAAACGCGGCTCGTCCGCGAGGTCGAAGCGATCGCGCTGTAATGCGAACGCCCCTGGTTTTGCGAGTGGAGCCAGGGGCGTTTTTTTGCGTGCACAGGGCCAACACAAGCCCGCAGCGCGAACGAGGGAATGAGGCTGCAAGTCAATGACGAATGTCGAAGCTCGAATGACGAATCTCACCTCGTTTCGTCATTCTGGTTTCGACATTCGTCATTTTTCCAAACGCATTCCCTCGCTTGCGCTGCGGGCTAGTAATGATTCGTGGCTGAACCTTTCTTTGCGCTCCTCTGTCCTGGTTGGCTTAGAAGATTTTCATCGTAAAGTGCGATAGACTACAGGTCGCCCAGAGGAGCGGCGACCATTTCCCATTTGGATAGCGTTGATTTTATGAACGGACGGCAACTGCAAAAGCTCGGCGTACCGGATACGTGTCACCGCGAGGCGATCACGGCGATTCAATTCGCGATTTCTTCGGGTGCGACCAACAGCAAGCAGATCAAGACGACGATCAAGCAGATCCTGGATGCTCCGGAAGCCTATGTGGCGGACGAGCACTTCGGCCAGTTCGCGCAAGCGCTGATTGAAGACCGCGATTTCGTCCGGCCGGAACCGGTTGCGTACGAAACGTGGGGTCGCGAAGGGATCGACCTGGAGTCGCACTACCAAATGCGGCAAGCATGCAGCGTACCGGTAGCGGTCGCTGGCGCGCTGATGCCGGATGCGCACGTCGGGTACGGTTTGCCGATCGGCGGCGTGTTGGCGTGCGAAAACGCGGTCATCCCGTACGCGGTTGGCGTTGATATTGCGTGCCGTATGAAGCTGTCGGTTCTGGACATTGCGCCGGAGTCGATGGATTCGGAGTTCAATCGCTTCAAAGAAGCGCTGGAAGGCGGTACGCGGTTCGGCGTCGGCGGCGAGTATCAAAAGCCGATGTCGCACGACGTGATGGACGCCGACTGGTCGATCACGCGGATTACGCGCGAGAAGAAGGACCGCGCGTGGAAGCAGCTAGGTACGTCGGGTTCGGGCAACCACTTCGTCGAGTTCGGTCTGCTAACGCTGGCCGAGCGAGATGACGAGTTGGGCCTGGACGCGGGTAACTACGTAGCGCTGCTAAGCCATAGCGGAAGCCGTGGCGCCGGCGCCGCGGTTTGCTCGACGTACAGCTCGATCGCGCAAACGTCGCTGCCAAAGCGGTACGAAGATTTCGGCCGGTTGGCGTGGCTCGACCTGAACTCGGAAGCGGGTCAGGAATACTGGGCGGCGATGAACTTGATGGGCGACTACGCCGCGGCGAATCACGATGTGATTCACCGTCAGGTGTCGAAGCTGTTGGGTTCGCACATCATCGCTGGAGTCGAGAATCACCACAACTTCGCCTGGAAGGAAACGCACGGCGGCAAGGAAGTGATCGTTCACCGCAAGGGAGCGACGCCGGCCGCGAAGGGCGAATTGGGCGTGATTCCCGGTTCGATGGCTGACCCGGCGTTCGTCGTCCGCGGCAAGGGAAATCCTGCGTCGCTCGGCTCGGCGTCGCACGGCGCAGGCCGGCAAATGTCGCGCACCAAGGCCAAGGAGAAGTACAGCTGGAAAGCGGTGAAGAACGACCTCGAAAGGAAGGGCGTTCGCGTACTCTCGGCCGGCGCGGACGAAGTGCCTGGCGCGTACAAAGATATTCGCCAGGTGATGAACGAGCAGGCCGACCTGGTCGACATCATCGCCCGCTTCGATCCCAAGATCGTGAAGATGTGCGATGACGGCAGCAAGGCCGAAGATTAACCACGAATAGACGAGAGTCCGCCTGGCTCTCGTCTATTTCTTTTCTTGCGAATGGTCGGGCAGGATCGGCGAGTCCCAACCTTTCAGCTCGAGCGGCTGCACCCCTTTGCGGTGTCCGCCAAAGCTGAACGTAACCGGCTGATACGGGCCGACGAAGTCGATCGCCAACTCGGGCGTGATCTTCTCTTCCAGACCAAGCGACCAATAAGTCGCATTGATCAGCATCCGGCGGAAGTCGTCGTCGAGCAAATCTTCCGACGCGCCGTTGGTGGTGGTGAAGACGCGACCGACGGCGCCATCTTTTCCTTCGTAAGTGCGAACCCAAACGCCGGGGCACGGCATTTTCCCTTCGGCCGGGGCGGCGTCGGGAGTCATGGCGCTGAGCGGCTGCGCGTTGGCCAGGACGACGCTATCGGGCATCGGATCGGCCCAGTAGCCGCCTGATTGAACCCACGGCTTTTCGACGCCGCGGAGGATCGGGTGATCCTTTTGCTCGGGAATGATATCGAGCCGCGTGCTCATCTTGTGGTTCGTGCCGTAGTGGCCGGCCCACGTCTCGCCAAGCACTTGGCGTCCGAATCCTTTTTCGTACTCTTTCCCTTTGAAGTTCGTGTCGAAGCGAGCGAACTTTGCGTCGCCGGGGATTTTGAACGCGTGGGTAGCGGTTCGCATGCCGATCACCGGACCGCCGCGTTCCAGGTAATCGACGATCGGCTGCATCTGCTCTTCCGGAAAGTTCTGGAAGCGGAGGAAGATCACCATCAGATCGGCGGTCTCGAGCGCCTCGGTTCCCGGCATATAGCTGGAACCGGGGAGGATGTCGCCGGTCTTCGGATCGACCGAAAAGAGGACGGTGCACTTGAAGCCGTGACGCTTGGCCAAAATACGGGCCAGCGCCGGGAGGGCTTCTTCCGAACGATATTCATGATCGCCAGCGAGGAAGACGATATGTTTTCCCTTGCCGACGCCGGCTTCCCCTTCGTAGACGAGCGATTCAGCGAGAATCGCCGTCGGGAAGACGAACAGGGAAGCGATCAGCAGCAAACCAAAGCGGATCATGTCGGGACTTTCCAAAAGTGTGATTCGAGAGACTAACGACGGGGAACGAGAAGGGACTACTTGCCGTAGACCTTGCTCTTCTCGTCTCCGCCTGACAGCACGAAGGCGGCCAGATCGTAGATCTCTTCCTCGGTCAACCAGTTGGTCAGGCCGTTCGGCATGATCGTGGTGTTGGTTTTGGCGACGTCGTCGATATCGTCCTGCTTGATGACCGTCGGCTTGTCAGGGCTGAGCGGATCGGTGAGGAGGTGGAGCTCTTTATCGGTCTCCTTGATCACCATGCCGGAAATCGCTTTGCCGTCGACCGTCAAGACCGACTGCATCCGATACTGCGGGTCGATCTGCTTGGAAGGATCGAGGATCGATTCCAGCACATGGGCCGCGGTTTGACGGCGCGGATCGAGCTTCGACAGATCCGGACCAAAGTTGCCCCCCTTGCCGTTCAACTGATGGCACTGGGCGCAACCAAGGCGAGCAAAGTAAACCTGACCGGTGGCGAACGAACGTTTTTCGCTCGTCACTTTGTCGGCGGTCAGGTCGGCCAGCTTCCATTCTTTGACGAACTTCGGCGTCCAGCCGTCTCCGGTCGATTCGGCGATAATCGGCTTGCTGCCATCTTCCAGCGGGAACTTGGCGAGCAAGTCGTTGGCGAACCAGAAGGTGGCGTCGCCACGATCGACAGCGCGGATCTTCGCCACTTGCTGGGGCGTGATCGGCTTGGCGCGGTTCGTCCAGTTGTTGCGGACGTACGTTAGCACCGCGGCCATCTCTTCGTCGTTCAGCAACTGGCGGAAACCAGTCATCGGCGGAAGCGGCGGCGAGCTATAACGCTTTCCTTTCACTTCGATCGTACCGTGCATGCCGTCGAGCGCCATGCTGATCAATCGATCTTCCGAACCAGTCGCCCAGATGCTGCCGTCCAACGGCGGGTAAAGGTTCGGCATCCCCTGGCCGTGCGGTTGATGGCACGTGGCGCAGTGGCTTTCTCGCAGGTAGACTTCCTTGCCCATGGCCAGGATCTGCGGATCGACTTTGACCGGGATGCTATTACGCAGATCGCGGAGCGTCTTGGCGTACTTGTCTTGATCCGAAGTCATGGTGCGAGCGAGCGCTTCGCCCAGATTCAATTGCCGCGAATAGCGGTCGGCCTGACGATCGACCGGCGTCGCCTGATTGGCGAGTTCGATCAGCTTGTTCAGCACTTCGGCGCGAACCACCGGAGCCAGGCCATCGATGACCGGCTTCGACGGCAAAGCGGCGAGCGCTTCCAGACCAGCGGCCGCGTTCTCTTTGCCCAAGCTCAGCTTGGTAAAGTCGGCGATCTTGTCGGCCTGATGACCGGGCCAGGCCGAAATCGTATCGATCGCGGCCAGGCGAAGGTCCGTCTGTCCAGCCGGACGGAGGAATGAGGTCGGGATCGGCTGCTTCTTGATGCCAGGTCCGTCCCACGAAATCCGCAGTCCGTCGCCGCCGCCATTTTCAAAGTAGGTGACGACCATTTCGTGCAGACCAGCGGTCAGGTTGAGCTTGCCTCCCTTTTCGGTCATGCCGTGCAGACCGTCATGATCGACCAGCAAGGCGCCGTCGATATAGATCCGCGAACCGTCGTCCGAAGCGGTGAAGAAGGTGTAGTCGCCGGCCGCGGGAATGTCGATCGCGGCGGTCATTCGCGTGGCGAACTCATCATGACGTCCCTTCGGAACGTACTTGTTGAAGTTCTCCATTCGGCCGACCATCGTCGGTTTGACGGCGTCAAGCGTTTCCTTCGCGCAGTTCTGCGCGGGGTGCGGTTCGTAGTATTCAAACGCAACCGCCGGAGCGTCCGAAGTCGCGGCGGTCTGTCCCATCGGCTGCAACGCGGCCGGCAGCTGGAACATCAGCGGGCGAATGTGAGCGTAGAGCGACGAAGCTTGCGGCGCCTTGCTCACTTGCTTGGCGGCAGCCAGGAAATCGGCGAGGGCATCGCGCGATTCGATCGCATTGGCCCAAGCGTCTTCGGCCCGGCCCGATTGAATCCAGGCCTGGTACGCGGCGGAGCGAACCTTCGACGTCGACGCCGTATCGGCTAGTTCCGCCAGCAGCTCTTCCGAGCCGGTCAGCTTCTCGGGCGAAGTTTTCGCCAGGAGGTTGGTCAGGTCATTCAGGCTGGCGAGCTTGTCCTGCTCCGCCTTGCCGACCCAGAAGAACGTTTCGGCGATCGGAGTGCGGCCCGACGCTTGCGCGAGGGCGGCGATCGCTTCAACGCGAACGTCGGCCGGCACGCCGCTGCGGCTCAGAATCGCCTGATAAACTTCCGGCGTCCGGTCCAACTTCAGCAAGAGGTTGGTGCTCGCCTTTTGCAACGCGTACGAAACGGCTGCCGGCGAGAGGGTTTTACCCGAAGCGATCGCGTCGGTGATCATCGCGTCGACGTTAATCTGACCGCGGGCATAGGCCAGCACGGCGTCGATTTCGGGATCGGTCGGCTGCGAAGCGGCGAGGAAGATCACTTCCGCCGCGTCGGGGCCTTCGAAGTTGACGGCCGCTTTGATCGCTTCGGCCCGAACCAGCGGTTCCGAGTCTTGCGCCGCGGCAAGCAGCAGCTCGGCCCAGTCGTCGACCTTACCGGCCCAGTGACCGAGCGAGCGAATCGCGGCGGCGCGAACCCGCGGTTCGGCGGCGCCGCAAACGCGGGCGACCAGATCGCGGTTCGGCAGACGGTGTTCTTCGTGGACCCAGATGCATTCGAGCATCGCCTGGGCGTCTTCCGGATTGTTGACGTCCTTGGTATCGACGAACTTGGCGACCGCATCGGCCACTTCGTCCGAATCGCGGCCGCTCAATTCGATACGAGCGCGGTAGCGGGTCGCGCTTTCCTGTGCGTAGAAGGCGTTAAGAACTTCTGCGAGCGGTTTGTCCTTCAGCTTGACCGGTTTGACCAGCGGGCGATCCTTCGCAGTGACGCGGAAGATGCGGCCGTGCTGATGATCGCGGTTCGGGTCACGCATGTTGTGCTGCATATGCCCGATCAGCGCGTTCGCCCAGTCAGCGACATAGAGGGCGCCGTCCGAACCGATTTCGACGTCGGAGGGACGGAAGTTGGGATCGGACGAGACGAGGATCGGCTCGATCTCTTCGGCCCGAATGTCGGCGCCGTTGTACTTCACTTCATGCTGCAACACGCCGAGGAACCCGATGCAGTTGCAGATCAGGAAGTTGTTCTGAAACTTCTCGGGAAAGTGGCTGCTGTTGAGGATGCCGGTTGCGGCGACAGGACGAACACGCTTGTCAAACCATTGCTTGTTGCCGCGTCCTTTGCCGATGTTGACGTACGAACCGGTACCGCTGGTGCCGTCGTTGGCGAACTGGAAGCCCCATTTGTCAAAGACGTCGCCGTGCGGGTTCGGACCGATCGGGAAATGGAACTCCATTTCGTAGGTCCGCGGGTTAAAGCGGTGAACGCCGCTGGTGGTCGAGTGATAGGTCTGCGTCGGAGTTTCCATCGCCGCGACGTTGAAGATACCGCGCGACCAATAGATCCAGCCGTCCGGACCAAGAACCATCGCATTGGCCGAGTGGTGCGAGTCAGCGCTGGAAAGACCTTGCAGGATGCGAATCTTGACGTCGGCCTTGTCGTCGCCGTCGGTGTCTTTCAGGAACCAGAGTTCCGGCAGCGCGGCGACGATCATGCCGCCACCCCAGAACTCGAAACCGGTGACGCTGTTCAAGCCGTCGGCGAAAATGGTGCAGCGATCGGCGACGCCGTCGCCGTCGTCATCCGGCAAGCAGACGATGCGATCATGACGCGGCTGGACCGGATTCCAGTGCGGATAGCTCGGCCAGACCGAAGCGAACAAACGTCCGTTCGGATCGACCGCCATCTGCACCGGGTTGATCAGCTCGGGGAACATTTCTTCCGACGCGAAGATGTTCGCTTGCAGCCCTTCGGCCATTTGCAGCTTTTCGAGACCCCCTTCCGCGGTCAGGTACGAGAAGCTGCCGTCCGGCTTGTCCCCTTCGCGGTTCGCTTTGACGACCAACTCTTCCGGCAGGTTGTCGTCTTGGGGAGCGATCTGCTGACCGTTGGCCGCACCCCACACGACCTTGTCGCGGTTGGCGGTCATCACGTCGAAGATTTCCATTTCACGCAGCATCACGTCGGCGTTCGACTGGCCGAACCACGCGAGCTTCGAGCGACCGCCGAAGACGTTGTAGCCGTCGACCACGCGATAGCGGCTGAACCAGTAATAGTTCTTTTCGAGAACCGCGTCGTGTAGTTTGGCGATCAGGTCCGAGTCGGCAGGCGCCCCCTTGCCGAACAGTTCTTTCACCACCGCTTGGGCGACCGCTTTGTCGCCGTTCTCCAGCAGGTGAACGCCGTTCATCGTCAACGGCTTCTTCGCGGCGGCGTACATCTCTTGCGTCGGCGTAAAGAGGTCGACGAATTTGACGTCCTTCGCAGCGCAGACTTGCTGCATCGCTTCGGTGTAGGCCTTCAGGTTGACGTTGTTGGCCGAACCGTCGGGGAGATGGCGGCTGTAAAGATTCTCGTGAGCGATCGGCGAGAAGAAGACAAGCTGCGGAGCGCTGGCGCCGTTGTACTTTTGAGCGCGCATTCCGTCGATTGTTTCTTCCAGGTCCTTCTTGAAGGTCGCCAGGTTGGCGGGTCCGCGCAGCGCTTCGTTGTATCCAAAGAAGGCGAAGACGACGTCGGTCTTGTTCTTGGCCAACCACTCGTCGGCGCTGCCGAAGTTATCTTCACGCGGGCGGCTCTTCAGTTCGTCGCCGGGGAACGCAAGATTCCGGAAGGTGAGATTCAGTTCCGGATGGAGGGCATGGATGTAGGTTTCCAGCCAACCGTGATGTTGCATTCGATCGGCGGTGGTGTTGCCGATGACGGAGACGTGGTCTCCCTGTTTCAAAGTGAGCGGTTCCGCGTTAGCGCTCGTGGCGACCAACAGCAACAGGCACGCCATCAAAGACGGGAGGGCGATTCGCATAGAGTCAATTCTCAATCGGGGCGGGAGTTGGAAATGACGTAGTTACCCTACGTGAATAAGAGTGGAGGTGAGGCCAATCTTAAACTCAAACCTACGTCAATTCCAGGCTAAGGCAAGATTCCGGGGGTTGTTGCAAACCGTTGCGTGGTCATTTCGCCGCTATTGATCACAACTTCCGAAATCTGTGCACTACTCCTTCTGAGAGGCGATTTCCGCGAACTTTTTCAGGTCCTGACCCCGTAATACGGCTTCCAGCATGTCGGGAAGATGGTTCGGCGTGCACGCGAAACAGGGCATTCCCAGCTTCGCCAACTTGTTGGCGAGGTTCTCGTTGAACGAGGGGCGCCCTTGATCGGAAATCGCCAGTAGCCCGACTGCCTTTAACCCCCCTTCGAGCAACGCCTCCATTTTGCGGACGAAGCGATTCTCGTTGGGGCTGGTGTCATAGAGATCCCCCAACACGATATAGAGGGTCTTGTCTGGCGTATGCATAAAGCGTTCGCAGTAGCTGGTCGCCATCCAGTAGTCTTCGGCCCCGCTTAGCTGCACGCCAAACAGAAGATCTACCGGATCGTGACAATGTTCGGTTAGATCGACCACCTCATGATGGTTGAAAGCGACGACGTGGGTCTCGACCGCCGGCATGCTGGCGAGGATCGCTCCCATGATGCCGCCAAAGATAAGAGACGAGTGCATCGATCCAGACTGGTCCATCGCAATGATAATGTTCCAGTCGTTCTGCCGCTGCTGGCGGCTAAAGAACGACATTTGCTCGGGGATGATCGTCTTGATCGTCGGGTTGTAGTTTTTGATGTTCTGACTAATCGTGCGCGTCCAGTCGAGATTCGGCAGACTGCGAAACGGCGAATGACGATTGCGATTGAGGGCGCCGCGGACCGCTTGCACGAATCGCTGCTCGAGCCGTTTGCGAATGTCGTCGACCACCTTGCTGACCAGTTCACGGGCGGCCGCTTTCGCTTTGTCGGGAACCAGGTTCTTTAGCTGCAGGACCGTGCTGGCGAGATCGAGCGACGGTTCGACCTTCGACAAGATCTCCGGCTCGAACAACAGCTCCTTCATCCCGCGGCGCTCGATGGCGTCATGTTGAATCAGGGTGACGACGTCGGTCGGAAAGAAATTGCGAATCTGATCGAGCCACTTTGCCACTTTCGGCGCGACGCGCCCTTTGGCTGGTCCGTGCCCGACGCGCTTTTCCGACCATTCTTCTTGCGACAACTCGGAATCGTCGCCGCCGTAGATTTCGGCGAGCGCGGCGTCCATTTCCATCTGCTGCGACGAGAGCTGGAAGCCCGATCCCATATTGCAGAGCGACTCCTGGGAACTTGCCCCGAGAATCAGTCGCCAGCGAGCGAGTTGTTCCGCATCCATGTTGATCGTCGCTTTCTAGAAATCGCCGAAATCGAAGTCGTTCAGGTCGGAGAGCTTTTCCTCTTCCTCTTCGGAGAGAGGCGCTTCCAGCAGTTCGGCCGTCTGGTCTTTGTTCAGCCCCCAATGTTCGCCGAGGTTCTCGCAGATCTGCCGGCGCTCGCGCGGGACGAACGTACTGAAGGCACGGCGAAGGAACACGAGGGCCCGGGCGAATTGATCGTCGTCAAGCGAGGATACGTAGTCGGCCAGTTGTTCCCACAGGGCTTGCCGCGCGATCAACGCGTAACGATTCCGCTGCGCGAGTCCTTCAAACCAGCCGGCGCCAAGATCGGCTGGAACGCCAGGGGAAAGACGTCGCGATACCTCCCGCGACAGATCTTCGTTCGGGATCAAACCACGCTCCAGCAGAATCGCACACGCATAGCCCGATAGGAGCGGGTTTCGATCGTCGGAGTCGGCCAATTGTTGCAGACGGGTCGTCCAAAGCGTTTCGTCGACCAGTTCGGCGAACTCCAACCCGACCCGATTCAGCTTATCGATCGCTTCGAGCAAGACCTTCGCGGCCTTGTCGTCGCAGCCTGCGGCGTTGTAGAGCGAAAGGGCGCCTTCGACAAACAGTTCTTCCAGCAGCGGCAATAGCGGCTCCGGATCGAAGCGGCGGACGCTGCCGTAGCGCACGACCTGCATCAGCTCAAACGCCGCATCGGCGATCGCGCCAAAGTCGGAGGTGACGACGGCCAGTTCCTGCAGTCGCGCGCGGGCTTGATCCATCGCGGCCATCATGCCGCACTGGCAAGCGTCGTTGACCAGGTGCGCCGCGTCGGCGATGGTGACGCACTTTTCGAGCCGCGAGTTGAAGCGAAACGCCGTCGCTAGCAGGATCGTTTCCCCTTCCAGCACCGCTTCGACCAGGGCAATTTCGCTCTCCGGCGTCCACTGCATCATCCACCGCTCAGCCCACGTGGTCGACTCTTGCCGAGCGTGTGTCCACTTGGCGAACGGAACTTCCAGGATCCGCAAACGATGAAACAGCGACGAACGATTCAGGTCGAGATAGGCCGCCTCTTCGCTCTTGGCCTGGCGATTCTCTCGCAGGTCCAAATCGAGCGGCGTTTCGACCGTCGTTTTGTACTTTTCTAGCTTGAGCCGTTTCAGTTCCCGCTGGAAGTCGGCCTGGATCGAAGTTTGGCTGACCCCGTCCGGCAGTTCGCCGATCTCGGTACCGACGTCGACATGAGCGAGCGCCTCTTTGACGGTTGTTATTTCTCCCTGACCGAGGAGCGTAATTGCCGCGTCGCGCAGGTCAGAGAGCGTCGGCGCCAGGCCATCTTTGAGCGCGGAGAGGGTTTCGGCCAAACGGACGCTTTCGATCACTTCGGCAGTCGAGCGATGGGTGCCGGCCTTGCGGAGATGCTGAGCGACGCTCGACAGGTAGCGATGCGAGAGCCCGCGGACGTTCCCTTCGTTGAGCGCGTCCCACATCAGCTCGAAGTAGGCAGGCGCCTGATTTCCGGCGCCGTAGCCCGACTGCGACGAGAGCTTGAAGTAGGAGTACGGCATCAGCGTCAACTTGCTGGTGCGGCGACGAAGCGACTCCAGCTCTTCGTCGGTCATCGCAGGCAAGTCGGAGGTCAGCGCAGAGGCATGGAAGGCGCCAACGACGGCGACGATCTTTTCCGGCGGCGTACCGGCGGCGATCGTCTCTTCGATCCGACGTCGCATGTAGGCTTCGCGAACCAGGTTTTCGGCACGCCAGCGGGGGCGGTCTTCTTCCAGCTCGCGTACGGCCTGGCCGAACTCATAGGCGCCGCCCCGATAGCTGCCGAGCGAAACGTTGTGCTCGAACTGGCGCTCCCAGTAGGTTTCAAAGTCGGTCTCGCCGGCGGCGTGGGCGACTTGCTGATACAGCGAGACCTTCGGTTCGTCGAGCTCAGCGGCGATCTCCGAGGTTTCGGCGGTTTCCTCCGGCGGCGATTCCTTCTCTTCTTCCTGCTTCAGCAACGCTTCCCTTCGTTCGATTTCCCGCTGCTCATATTCGGCGTCGAGAAGGCCAAGGAAGCATTCGGACGGAAGATCGAAGAACTGGGCGTCGGCGTCATTTTCTTTGGCCCAGCAGATCGCCTGGTATTCGGGACTGTAGCGGGCCAGCGGCGTGACGATCGTGCGAACCGGCAGCGAATCGGTGTATGCGAGAATCGCGATCGGCGGCTTCGTCTCTGGACGCGTCATGTCGGCGATCAGCGGCGTCGCGTCGTCGATCCCTTCGATCAGCACGACGTCAGGCTTGATCTGATCGAGATAAGCGCGCAGCTGCCAGGCTCCCATCGGAGAGAGATGGCGAACGCCGAATACGTGGATCTTCCAACTCAACCGTTATGCTCCGAACAGGCGTTGAACAACGGACGCCAAGCGGAGCCCCGCTTCTTCAAGACGTTGGTCAAATACTCTTGCCACGCGACCTTGTCCTTCTCTTCGTCCTTGACGACGGCGCCTTGCAGACCGGCGGCGACATCTTCGGCCGAAACGGACCCGCTGCCGAAGCTAGCCGACAGAGCCATGCTGTTGGCGAGCACCGAGATCGCCTCGGCGGTCGAAAGGACGCCGGAAGGAGACTTCAGTTTGTTCTTGCCGTCGAGCGTTTGGCCAGTGCGAAGTTCGCGGAAGATCGTGACGACCTGCTCGATCGCATCTTCGGAGGGGAGGTCCGACTTGAGTGATAGGTTGGAGGCGAGTTCGGCGACCCGTTTGCCGACGATTTCGATCTCGGTTTCGATCGTGCTCGGCGTCGGCAACACGATAATGTTGAAGCGTCGTTTGAGGGCGGCCGACATGTCGTTGACGCCGCGGTCGCGGGTGTTGGCGGTCGCGATGACCGAGAATCCCTTTTGGGCCGGCACTTCGGTCGCGAGTTCCGGAATCGAAACCCGCTTTTCCGAGAGGAGCGAGATCATCGCGTCTTGCACTTCG
Organism: Blastopirellula sediminis; assembly: GCF_020966755.1. NCBI lineage: Bacteria > Pseudomonadati > Planctomycetota > Planctomycetia > Pirellulales > Pirellulaceae > Blastopirellula > Blastopirellula sediminis. The sequence continues at coordinate 486,122 of NZ_JAJKFT010000002.1, read as the reverse complement.
GAGGCGCAGCGGGAAATTTCCTCGAACCGCGCGAGTGAGCCGGACTCCATCGCTCGCAGCACCGGGCTTTTGATGAGGGCTTCATGACTGGGACCACGGGCGATCAACATCGCGTAGTTCCAGGTATAACGAATCTGCTCTTCGGTCGTGCCGGCGGTTCCCTGCACCACTTTGGTCGAGTCGCCGTTGATCGCCGCGGCCAAGTGTTCCGAGAGCCAGCTCTTCGCGGTCCCTGGTTCGCCGATCAACAGCAGCGCGCGGTCGGTCACCAGCGTTGCGATGGCGATCTCGACCAGACGGTTGTAGCCGATGTACTTTGGCGTGATGTCGAGCTTCCCTGCCTTGCCGCCGCAGATATAGGTATGAACAGCCCGAGCCGACATTCGCCAGCCTGGCGGCTTGTCGTATTTGTCTTGCTCGATGAGGGCTTCGATCTCGTGAGCGTAGAGCTCTTCGGCTGGAGAGCGAAGGTCGCCTCCCGAGGAAGGTTTGGCGGCGGCGGAACTCGATTTCTTCGCCATGGGCGATTCCTTGCAAGCGAAAGTTGGGAGAGTTGTGCGATTAGGTGCGGTTCTTCAGGTCGGCGATTGCAACGATGTAGCGGTCGGCGTCCGCTTCGTCCATTTTGGCGATGCAGGCTTCCAGCTTCGGAACGTCGGCCGGCGTGAGCATTCCGATGAGCCGGCTGAATATTCCGGAGTAGTAACTGACGGCGTACTTCACTTTTTTGAGCATCGCCTGGGTTAAACAGTCGACCGCCTTGGGATGATTGATGCGAATCATCGCCTGGAGCGCTTCGAGCATCTCGTACGATTCGGTCTTGCCCTTCAGGAAAGCCTGGACATTCTCCTCTAGGTACTTCTGAACGCCGGGGTGTTTCGGCCGAGCGATCTGAATCGCCAGCGGCAGATCGTCGACCTCGATCGCCAGGTCGAGCCAACGCGGATCGAGTTCGACCACATTCCGTATCTCAGGCTGATAGTCGTACAGAAGATTCGGGAGCCGCGTATGGCTGATCAGCGTGCTCGAGACCGCCTCCGCCTTCGCATTGGCCGCTGCCGCCGCTTTCCCCTTCTTGCCATCCTTGGGCGGGATCAGATAGCCATGAAAGAGATCGTAGAATCGTTTCGGTTTTTCTTGGCGGATCGCGGCTTCGACTGCGATGTCGAGTCCATGTTCGTCGAGCGACTCATGGTTGGCGATCACCAAGTCGCGCGTTTTGTCGGTCGAGGTCGCCATGGCGCGAAGGATTAGCAAGACGATCGAATCGTACGAGCCGGTTCCTTCCAACTTGGTAATCGCGGCACGCTGCTCGAACAGTTCGATGAGGAGCGCTTCGGTATCCTTGTCGCTACGATCTCGCAGGGCCTGGAGCAGCTCATGCAAGCGGGCGCTGCGCGCGGCGAGGTTTTTGTCTTTCGGCTTGGTCGCCAGGTATTCGGCGAGAGCCGTCCGCGTTTCCGAATGAAGGGCGGCGACGACGAGGGGATGCTTCCCTTGACGGGCCGCTTTTAGCGCTTGCAAATTGCGCGGCTTTTGGATTCCTTCAGCGAGCGCGGTAGCGGCTTCCTTCGAGTTGATTTCGGCGAGGGCCAAATAGGCGGCCTCGCGAACGTCGGCCGCTTTGGCGGACGATTGCTCGATCAAGAAGGGGACGTCGCTCGGATCGCGGAGCTTGGCGATCGCGACCACTTTGACCTCTTTGGAGCCTTCTTTCAGGGCGTTGCGGACATACTTGTCGGCGCCTTTGGGATCGACGCGATAGAGGAGCGATAACCGCCGCGCGTCCCCTGCCCCACCCTTTTGATCGAACTTCTCGACGATCATCGGCACGATCGACTTGCCGTACTGCGCCAATACGTTCGCTTCGACGAAATCGCAAACCTCGTGATACGAGCCGTCGAGCGCCGCGATTGCGGGACCCAACAGGCGCGGATCGGGAAACGGGTTTCGCTCGAGCGATTCCCGAATTACTTCCAACCGACCGGAACCGGTACTGGTCAGCGCGGTCGCGACCGACTTCAGCAGACTGGCCGGGGAACGTTTCGGTGTGATCCCCTCGCCGACGCGCTCGATCGGCGCCAGTTTCCCTTCGGCGCCAGTCGCCCCTTGCGTGTAGAGGATCGCGTTAATCAGCGTGCTGAGGCTGAGCAGCGCCTCTGGCGCGGTTTTTTCGTTACTTTCCACGACGTTGTTGACCGCTTCGGCCACCTTGGCGAAGACCGGGGCCTTTTCGCCTGCCTTTTGGAGCGGCGGTACGAGCTTTTTCAGACGAAAGTCGCCGCACGCGACGCTGCTGCCGGCGATCGACAACCGTCGGACTTCGTCGTAGACCTGGGTCAGCACGGGAATGCTCATCGGAAGACTCCTTCAGCCGAAGCGAGAAAAGACGAAGTTAGAAGGTGAGACGGTGGATCGCGTCGGCCGTGACGATCGACAACGGTTTGATCTGCAGCTTGCCGGTATCGAGGTCGTGCCGGAACCGTGCGATCAGCGTTTGCTTTTTCAGCAAGTCGGACGGGAGCAGCGCCAGCAAATTGCAGGTCTTTGGCTCTTCGTCGAGGCCTGTTTCGGTCAGCACCAGACGCTCTCCTTTGGCGTCTTCCGCGACGTACTGATCTCCCACCATGCCGATCTGGGCGTAGTTCAAAGCGTAAATCGGCAGCTTGTCGGCGAGCGGATTCTTCAGCTGCGTTTTGACCTGTTTGATGACGTCGGTAAAGCTGGCGTGACCGCAGCTTTGGACTTTCTTGAAGTCCTTCTTGTCCAACGGCCGCATCGTCATCCCTTCCCAGCGAATTCGCGGGTTAACGTCGCCGGGATAAACGCAAAGTTCGCTGACCGACGCGACCTGAAAGAAGCTGTCTTCCGCTTTGATATGCTTCGCCGCTTTGTAGGGACGGAACGTTTGCGTCAGTTGAATCGCGCCGTTGCTGAGGTTCATCCAGATGCCGGTATCAACGTACTCGCGTCGTGCGACGTCGTCATACGCATTGAAGGCGAGCTGCACGAGTTCGACGTTTTCCTGAACCAGTCCGGCATCTTTCAGCTCGCGCAATTGCCACGCATGTCCCAGCCACGCGGCGATGCTCGACTCGGTTTCGGGGGCGAGTTCGGGGTCAGCCAGACGCTTTTCCAGGTAGGCGCGTCCTTGCTTAACCAGTGAGCTGAGCCGTCCCAATTGATCGAGCGCTTCGCTGTAAACCGACTCGCGCTGGGTGGAGCTCTTGTCCTCGTCGTGGTCAGCGAAGAGCTTCGTGTAGCTGTGCAGGGCCGATTGGGCGCCGGGGAGATAGGCGTTGCCTAGTTGCTTGGCTTGTTTCTCGATTTCGGCCGCCGACTTGGCGTTCATATTGCCGATGCCGAGCTTCACCAGATCGTGCGTCAGCTTTTCGAGCAGGTCGAGCCCTGCGAGCTGCGCTTTGATCTTTTTGGAGAGGGCCGATTTGTTGACGGTCCGTGGTTTGTCGGCGTCCGCCTTCTTCTTCTCGGCTCGCACCGCCGCTTTCTCCCGCTTGTCGGCGATCGCCGCGGGGACTTCGGCTTCGGTGAACTTTTTCCCTTCGACATAGGCGTAGAGAAGTCCGAGCGAATGCTTGCAGGGAAACTGCCGGCTGGGACAGCTGCAGCGATAGGTGACCGTTTCGGGATTGGTGAAGTCGGCCGAGCAGAGATACGGCGTCTTCCCGCTTCCCTGGCATTCGCCGAACAACAACGTTTCGTCGTCCGACTGATGCAGTTTGACGAACTTATTTTTCAGGACGAGACCGCGACCATTGGCGGCGGCTGCGGCGTTCGGCGCTGCGGCAGCGACGAAGTCGGCGTCAATCGAAATCATGAAAATCCATCCCACGCATTGACTAGAGGAGACCGTCCATCCGGGACCGCCGCATTGTTGCCGGGGGGGAAGTGACTTTCAAGTTGCGAACGTGGAGATTGATTGAAATTTTTGAATTCGATTCGCGCAGAAAAAAAGCCGCAGTCTGTCAGGAAGGACTGCGGCTTTTGTTTTTTCATCAGCGAGTGATGATGTTACTTTTCGCCGTCGATCGATTGCAGCGCTTGTGCGGCCGCGTCGCGAACCGCCGCGTCGTCATCCTGTAACAGACCTTTTAGGCCTGGCGCCGCTTCTTTCGCGGCGGCTCCCAATTGGCCGAGCAACTCTGCGGCGCCTTTGCGAGCGAGCGGGGCTTTCGCTTTGATCGCCGCCGTCAGCTCCGGCAAGATTTTCTCCGCCGCCGACTTGCCGTCGATCTTCAGCAGCGCCCAAGCGGACAATACGCGAAGCGTCACGTCTTCGCTGCTGGTCATCGCTTTCGTCAGGGCCGGCTCGGCCGTTTTGGCGTCGGGGCCGATTTGGCCGAGGGCCAGCGCCGCATCATGAGGCGTCTGCCCTTCCCCTTCTTCGAGCGCTTTCGTCAAACGCGGCACCGCCTCTTTGGCGGCCGGACCAATCTTGCCGATCGCCAAGATCGCGGCGTTGGCGGTACGCGGATTCTCGTCGTCGATCAGACCGATCAGCGCTGGCACAGCCGGGGCCGCTTTGGCGCCCATTTCGCCGAGAATCGCCGCGACCGGTTGACGGAGTTGCGGATTCTTCAGGGCCGCCGTCAGGTGCGGAATCGCTTCCGGACCAAGGCTGGCCAGCACTTGGATCGCATCGCCGAGAATCGCCGGATCGGCGCCAGGGAGCGTCTTGTGCAGTTCGGCGATCACCAAGTCCGGCTTCGCGTGCAGCGAGATCAGGGCCTGAGCCGACGCAGAGCGAATCCAGCCGTTTTCGCTAGCGACTCCCTTGGCCAACCGCTCGACCACGTCTTTCTGCAACGGTTCGTCCGTCGGATTGGCACGCGCCAAAGCCCAGCGGCTCATCAGGCCGAGGAGCGGATCCGGGCTGTTGACGTTGGCCATGACTCGTTCGCTGGCTTCCGGCGGAATCTTGCCGATCCGACCCAAAGCGAAAGTCGAAGCAAGTTTCAAATGGTCGGCATCCAGGCACTTCGAGATCGCGGGGATTGATTTTTCCGCGGCTTCTGGCATCGCGGCTAGAGCCAAAATCGCTTCGCGCTGCGTTTCGATCGGCGCTTCGGATAGTAGCGCGGTCAGGGCCGGGGCCGCTTCGCTCGCTTCCGGTCCCATCTCACGCAAGATCAAGCAAGCCCAGAAGGCCGCCTTTTCATTCTTCAGCGCTGCGGACAAACCGGGAACAGCCGCTTTGCCGGCGTCGGAAATCGCGTGCATCACCCGCAGGCGAACCGCCGGATCGGAGTCGCTGAGCAAAGTGGCGAACAGACCAATCACTTTTTGGCGATCAGGATGAATCGCTTGCAGCGCGTCGATCGCCTGACGGCGAACGAGCGGATCGGCATCGCCGACCAGTTTGACGAGTTCGTCGACGGCCGGCGCGGCGTCGTGGCCGATCGCTCCCAGGGCATGAGCCGCGTGAGCGCGAATCAGCGGGGACGTCGACATGAGTTGTTTGGTCAGCGGAGCGACGGCGGCGGTATTGCCGGCAACGCCCAACTGGCTAATGGCGGAAATCTGCGTCTCTTCGTCGGTCGACGAGAGCGCTGCGATCGATTGTTCGACCGTTGACGGAGCGCAATAGGCCGTGCCGGCAAACGCCAGCGACGCGGTTATCGCGATCGACGCCAGAAAGCGGGGGAAAGAAATACGCATGGTTGAAATCTCTGGGATGAGGGCGTCGATGAATTACTGCAAACCAACCTGGCAGGTCTGATAGAGTAAGCTCTTCAAGAAGGAGCTCGCTTCGACATACTGCTGCGGCGGAACTTTCTGGATGCCGCTCTTCAACTTGGCGTTCATATCGTCCGCCGTTTGGATAAACGCATTGACGTCCTGGTAACCGAGGTCGCCGTTGGTCGCCTTCTTTTCCAACAGCGAGGTCAATTCCTGACGCTCGGCTTCGAAGGAGGGATATTGCAGCAAGGTCGGCCATTTCACCTGGCCGCTGACGGCGTTGACCTGGTCGGGCGTCAGCGGTTTCGGCGCCGCTTCGCGGGCGAGATAGGCCAGCTGTTCTTCGGATGGGTGAACGCGCTTCGTCGCTTCATAGGCGTCGCGCTGCTCACGCATCTGGAAGTAAGTGTTGGCGTATTGCTGGTGATTGGCGATCTCTTGGCTCTGCGCTTGCGTCGCATAGACGGCGGCTTGAGCGGTTTGCAGGTTGTACGAACCTTGAGCGCTCGTCAGATTCGCCATCCCATTCATCGCTGATTCTTCGGCGGTCGCAGCGTGATAGCCGCCGCCATAGTAAGGATAGCCGTATCCCGGAGGCGGATAGCCGGCCGGCTGCGCCAAGGCGACGCCTGCAAGGAGGAGGACCGGGAGCGAATACCACATCAGTTTCATTTTGCGAACTCTCTAGGATCGAGAAGTGAATCTTGGAGGAGAATGCAAATCGGCGCTCTCCGAAGAGATCGCCGATTTGTGAGTTTTCGATGAGCGCGACGTGATTATTCGCTCAAGGGATCTTCCGAGTTGGAATCGTCCGGCTTCTTCAAGCGAACGAGGAGCCATTGCTCGGTCTTGTCCTTGCCGAAGTGAATCAGAACCGGCGCTTCATCCTTGGTCAGGTTGTAGAGTCCGGTCTCGACGACGTTGTTCGTATTGTCGCCGACGGTGAACGCAACGCGCTGCGTCTTCTTGTCGACCGAACCTTGGATCACTTGCGTCTTGCCGGACGTGGTGTCGGTATAGTTGCCGCGGATGATCCCTTGTTTGTTGACCGCCAATTGGATCGTCACGTCCGAGGTCGTTTCGCCTGACTTCGACAGGGCGAAAACCCCGAGCGGCATCCAATCGCCGTCCGACGAGGCGTCGGCCTGAGCGCCATCTTCGGCGAGCGTACTGGCCGAATCGTAATACTGTTCCGGCGTGCCGACGCTCTGGCCGTTCACGTAAACCGAATCGTTCTGATAGACGACCGTGTTCCCATAATCATAGTAGATCGGCGCGACCGGATAGTAGCCCATCCATGCGTCGACCGAACCCCAAGTGGCGGCTCGCCAGCAATAGCCGGCCGTCCAACCCGCGGCGAACCAGGCGCCAGGATGATTGGTGTACCAGCCAGGACCATAGACGCCCCAATGATTGAAGTTGGTGCGAACGCCGACGGCGCAGCTATACCGATCGGACGGAGAAACGCGGACGAAACCGGCCGCCGCGCCATGAGGCCCGACCACCGCGCCGCGAGCGGCGACTCCGCCGTTGGGACCGCGAACCGCGCCCCCGGCCGCAACATCGCCGCGCGGACCGCGAGCGACCGCTTGACCGCCGGCAGCTCCGCCGGCGCCTTCAAAACCACGTCCCGCGACTGCGCCGCCATTAGGACCAACGGCAGCGCCGCGACCAACCGTATTGTCGCGCGGGCCGGTGACCGTCGTTCCGGCGGCAGCGCCGCCGCGCGGACCATCGACCGACGCGTGGTTGACGTCAAAGTAGTTGCCGTCGTGGCTGTAATGATTCACGTTCGTGCCGAGGCCATGCATTCCGCCGTCGGAAGGAAGCCCCAGGAAGCTGTTCAATTGGCTGCGACTTGGGGCCGCTCCGCCGAACGCGCCGGCGCCGAGACCGCCGCGATCAAGACCAGCGCCGCCGCCAAGGCCGCCGAAATTGCCGCGGTCGAGACCGCCGCCGAGACCTCCAGCGCCCAGACCGCCGGCGCCAAGTCCCCCAGCGCCAAGGCCGCCAAAGTTTCCGCCGTGATCGAGACCACCGCCGCCCAGTCCGCCGAAGTTGCCTCCACCGCCGCCCAGACCGCCGAAGTTGCCTCCGCCGCCACCCAGGCCGCCGAAATCGCCGCCGTGAGGAAGACCGCCTCCTCCGAGGCCGCCAAAGTTACCGCCGTGAGGCATTCCGCCGCCGCCGCCGAAGCCGCCTCCCATTCCACCATGCATGCCGCCGCCGAAGCCGCCGCCACCCATGCTGCCGTGGAATCCGCCGCCGCCGCCGCCAAAGCCGCCGCGCGCCCAACATTGCGTGCTGGCGATTGCGAGCACAAGCCCGCAGGTTACCGTCCAGGAAAGATGACGTTTCATGGCTAATATCCGTTATGCGTTTGAATTGGGGAGGAGAATTACGGCTGCGAGGTTTGACGCTTGATCACCACTTCGCCGGTATCGGGAAGAGGCGTACCGCCGATCGAACGACCGGTCGATTGCCAGACGTACGCGTTGTCGTCCAGTTTGGTCAGCGTGTTGACCGATTCGGTCGGCAGTCCGCCGCCGGTCACGCCGCGCATTTCGGCGACAAAGCCGTTTTTGATCGGAGTCCACAAGCCGACGGCATGACCTCCGTCCGGGCTGAAGTTCCACGATTGAATCCGTCCTTGAATTGGATTCCAACCGATCAGCTGAACGCCGGAAGCTTTCGCTCCGCCGGGGCTCGTCGTCGTGTAACTCCGTTCCACGAAGCTCTTGTTGGCGATCCAGCGGCATTCGGAATCGATTTGCACGCCAAACTCTTCCGCAGACCATTTGCCGATCAGCCACTCGAGGTCAGCGATGTTGCGATGGGCCGAAGGCATCGCGACCCAACGATCGCGAACTGACGCCATCTGCCACTTGCCGTCAATCTTCACATGAATCGCCGAGTAGGCGTTAAAACCTGGGTCGCCGTCGGAGACCGGGGTGACGAGCGTCCGCCCTTCTTCGAGCGCCGCTTCGTCACTCAGCAAGTGAAGCGAATCGATCTTCAGGTCGATTTTCATCCCCGGGTGCTGTTTAAAGTGATCGGCATACGCCGCTTCGATCGCTTTGCGCCCGATGTAGCTGCGGCCCGAGTCGTCGACATACTGACCATGCTCGGTCCACATCGCGGCGACGGCCGCGGCGTCGCCGGCATTAAAGGCGGTCACGAACGCTTTCGACTGTTCGCGAATCGCAGAGAGGTCTTCGTTTTGGTCGGTTTGAGCGACCGGGGCTTCTTTCGCATCCCCTTCGGCGCCGAATACGGTCATCGGCAACAAGAGGGCGGCGAGCAACGCGGCTCGCGTCGCTGTAAAGAGAGTAGTCACGGGTGCAATCCATAATGAGGGGGAATCGCCGCAGTCCTGCGACCAAGAAACCGGCATCCTCCTCCGGCTGTGGGTGACGCTTACGTTAAGTAAAACATAGTTTCGCCTAACTAGCAATTTTGTCGCTTCAGATCAAATTTGCCAGAAAACGCCCGCCTGCGGCGGGAGCGACAAATCGCGATGAGACGGAGAACGCTTGCGGCGGTGGCCGACCAATCTGCACCAAGGGAACATCCGTAACAATCTTCAGGGAGTTTGCTGGAAAAATCTCATTTGGCGCCCGAATCCGACCACGAACCTGCGCGTTTTAAGCTGCGTCCGACCTACGCAAACATCCGGCGTTTTCCATGCGTAATTTCGCCTAGATAGAGCATCTGCCGGTATGATTCTTGCGTTTTCTTTTGGATACTCTCGCTTGGTTGCGAAAAATCAACATTTACCCCACACAGAAACCACCGATGCCGAATTCTTCAGCAGATGATGTGACGCAAGTTTCAGCGGGCGCCGTTACCGCGCAAGCCGACAAGCCGCTTCGCCCCTTTCACCTGGCGGTTCAAGTGCATGACTTGGCCTCAGCACGTCAGTTTTATGGTGAGCTGTTGGGGTGTCCGGAAGGACGAAGCGCCGAGACCTGGGTCGACTTCGACTTCTTCGGTCATCAGTTCGTCTGCCACGTGAACAAGAACAAAAAAGATACGCCGGCCTATAACGAAGTCGACGGACATGGCGTTCCTGTTCCGCACTTTGGCGTCGTACTTGACCTAGAAACTTGGGCGGAACTTGCCGAACGCTTGAAGTCGCTCGGCATCGAGTTTGTGATCGCTCCCTACATCCGCTTTGCCGGCCAACCGGGCGAACAAGGAACGATGTTCTTCTTCGATCCGTCAGGGAATGCGATCGAAATCAAAGGATTTCGCGACCTGGGGAATCTGTTCGCCAAGTAACCGACTTGGCGAGCGACGATTGAAAAAGCGACGACGCCTAAGCCGATTCCAATTGGTAATCGGCGGCGTCGATCAGTCGCGACTGACGGACCCACGTCGTCGTACGGAAGGCGTGCAGAAAGTCTTTAGAAATCGCCTGGCACCCTTCTTCGCAAATCGCATGATAATGCGGATGGGGCAGAATCTGCGAATCTATGAGCTGTCGACCCGCGTATGAGGTGCGGCGGCACGACAGGAAATAGGCGATATACGGCTGCGGCGAGGCTTCATTCCAAGAGAGAGTCCACGCCGGCATCAAATCGTAGGCCGATTCGCGCGAGAGAAGCGCCGGAATATCATCCGCGCCAACCTGAAACATCACGCCGTTGAACCAATCGGAACGATCGCCGGTCGACTGTGCATTCAAAACGCCGAATTGGTCGTGCGCGACGGAGTCGCCGTAGACGCCGCGTCCTTTCGGACTCATCACATATTCGTAGACGCGCCGAGCGCCGAGCACGATCACCGGCTTGGCCGAAGCCAAACATTGTGCGTTGAGCGAGCGTCGCGCCGAGGCCAAATTCATCAGGCTCCCATATCCGATCAGCGGCAATCGTTTGCCGGGCGAATCGAACAAGTCGTCAATCGACCACGGATAGTGGTACTCGATTGCATGCCGCGCCGTGCAGAGAGACGGCATGCTCGCCAGCTTTTGACTTGCAAGCAACGGCAACGGAGCGTGACGAGAACGAAACAAAACGACTGATCCTCGATGACGAAAACGCGAATTCCAGGTTCCGCCTAACTTCGCGGCGTGATTAGCGCCCCGATCCGGCCCAGCGAATCCCTTCCATCATGATGGAGTTGGGACCGCCCGATTTTTCCGGGTGCGGGCTGAAGCAAATAACGCGACCATCTTCATACATCGTACGGATAATCGCGTGCGTTCCAACCATCGCCCCCGCTGGAGCCCCCTTCTCCGCGATTTCGGTCTTGTAGGTCGCCAGCACTTCGTAGCCCGGCAGTTCCGGCGAATTGTGCGGAACGAGCAATGGGCCCTGACCGTAATAAACGTCGAGGTTCGCATTCTTCGACTGCAACACGTCGCAGCCGGCCGGAGTGAGGCAAAGCGAAACTTCGCCGGTACCGCGAGCCCAGTGGGAACGATCCCAAACTTTGGCGTTCACAATCCCCAGCGACCACGAATACTGGGCCGAAGCGAGATAGGCGCCGGCACAGATGCCGACATAGCCCCCTCCTTCGCGAACGAAGTTTTTCACGTTTTCGCAGCCGCTCTCTTCCAGCTTCTTGGCCTGCAGACTGGCCGATCCGCCGGGCATGACCAAGACGTCGAAGTCTTTCAGGACGCCGCCGCGAATATCCTCAGGCGAGACGACGACCGCTTGGAAGCCATTCTCGGACGAAAGGAAACGCTGCAGATTGGTCGGTCCTGAGGTGGGACCGTCAGGAACCGAGTGGCTGTAGATCGCGACGCGAATCAGTTCGCTCGAAGATTCGCTGGCGTCTTTTTCCGCCAAAGCGATGGCTGGCGCCGCCGCCAGCGACAGGGTCAAGCCAACAATCAGGCGAAGCGAAACGATCTGGAGGAAGCGAGAGGTCATAGCGTATTTTTATCCTGAGAGAATCGAAGGGAAGTCGAAGGTTCCGCGCGAAACGTCACTACGGATTGGTCGACGTCGCTTCCGGAGCGAACGCCGGAACTGCAGGCTGCGGAACCGCGAGCGCGGCCTCTTTCGTCTCAACAAATTCTTTTTCCATCGCCTTCATCGCCCGCTTGGCGCTATTTGCGTGATAGCGAGCGACGACAGCCGGCGCGATCTTGCGTTTGGCCCACGACTCTTTCACTTTTTTCGTCTCGGCCAGCAGCGCGTCTTCGGTCGCCCACAGGTCATTCCAGATTCCCGGCAGGGCGTGGGTGAAAACGCCATCTTTGTCCGGGGTCAGGTTCCAGTCGCGAAGCGAGATCGCAATCTCTCCCAACTCTCCGCCCCGCTTGTCTTCCAACTCGTCGGCGACTCCGCCGGCGACCCAGCAAGGAACGGCGATCGAAAACTTGGGGTCTCCCAGGATCGCCCACATCGTGGTCAGCGAGGCGTCTTCGCCAGGCAGCACGCCTTGGAAGACGGCGGCCGAAACGGTGGTCGTCCGGCTGATGGTATTGGTCGTGGCGATCGTTTCCGGAAGCTTCCCTTCCGGCGAATTGACGGTGCCGGGATGGGGACCATCAATCGCCGCCATGTCGCGCGTGCAACGACGAACGACATGTTCCACCGAGAGCTTTGAGCCATCTTCGATCTTCATCAGCGAGCAAGCTCGCAGGTAACGCTCGGCCGAGTAGATTTCGCCTAATTCTTCCGGCGTCGGATTCGCGTCGAGATTCCGTCCAGTCGTTGAGAAGTTGGAGCGAACGACGTAGCCGTTCGGCGCGATTTCGGGATCGTTGGCGTCGAACTTCTTGTACGATTTCGGGCCGGTTTCAAAGAGCGCTGCGCCGCCGGAAGCGTCGATCACGCCGAAGTTGGCGACGGTGCTGCGCCCTGATTGATTCGTTTCTTCGAGCAATTTGACGAAGTCTTCGACGGTGGCGCAGGTTTGCAGCGCTTTTTTCATCAAGCCGCCGTTGCCGGGCCCCTTCCCTTCCCCTTGCACCGAAAGATCTCGGCTGACCGAGTTCTCGATGCAGAAGCCGGCTTCGTTCATCCCCATCCAGATCGCGCCCCGATTGCCGGCGTTGACGATGCCGATCGCTTTGTACTTGCCCTCTTCGAACAGCGCGACTTCGTTATGAATCGACGAAGTCGTGTCGCGGTTCTTCCAAAGAATCGGCCGACCGTCGATGGTCGCTTTGCCGCTGATGACGGCCGTCGTGCAAGCTCGGCTTTCGACGCCGCTCAACAAGCTTGCCGACATCGCCAACAAACCAAGGAGAATCGATGTGGGATGGGCGCAGGTTCGTCGATCCATGTTGGTTCCCAGAAGTTCGTTTGGGGGAAGCGTTCAGACGCATCGGTGGGTAATGGCAATGAGGCGACTGCACTTATTCTGTGCAGGCTCGCCTGCTTTTTATGAAGTATCGCTTTGGCGGAAATCGTCACAATGATTTTATGCGCAGAAAAATGTTCGTTTTTTCCGGCCAGATGGCGAAATCGAAACTCGATGTGTGAAGGAATCATCACCCATGAAAAACGGCTAGTGGCGAAACCCGCACCCATTTTCGGTCCGGGAATTGCTATTCTAAGGCGATGATTGGAACGGCAGGCTGGATCCTCGGGCGGAGGAGGAAGCTTTCAGCCGCTCTCACCAGTTCCCCACGGGCCAAATTTTCAACCGAGTAAGAATTACTCCGCATGATCCAACGACTCTCGGTATACCCTGATCGACTCCGCATCGCGCTCTTGGTTTTGAACGAAAGTCACTGGAGTCGCTCGATTCTCGAAGGGATTTCACGGTTTGCAGCCGAGCACGGCGGCTGGGACTTCTGGCTGAATCCCCGCGGCATGAAGACGCAGGCGCTGATGCCGTCCGACTGGAAGGGAGAAGGGATCATTGCGCGGATTTCCGACGAGCGCGTCCAGGAGTCGCTCGAGTGTCACAAACTCCCCACTGTCAATGTTTCGTGGCACAGCGCACATTCCAATCGCTTTCCCAAGGTGATCGCTGATCCCCAGGGATGCGGTCAATTGGCGGGTAATTTTTTTGTGGAGCGGGGATTTCAGCATTTTGGCTACATCGGTCCGCCCCTCTGTTTCAACTATCGCGACCCGGTGCTGCCGGCGGTCGAGCGGGTGGTGAACCAGGCCGGCTTTTCGGTCTCTGCCTTTTCGCCGGATCCGGCCTCCCCTTCGTCCGACTACGATTATCAACGGGCTCGCCTGGTCGAATGGGTCCGGGCGCTGCCGAAACCGATCGGAATCGTCGCCTTTTCGACGCTGGTCGCCCGGGAAGTGATGCTGACTTGCTCTGCCGAAGGAATCAATGTCCCGAACGACGTCGCCGTGCTGGCCGTCGAGCATGATCCGCTCATTTCGCAGCTTTCGCCGATGCCAATTTCGTATATCCAGCAACGTCCGGAACTGGTCGGATACGAGGCGGCTCGCGAACTTCGCCGGCTGATTGCCGGGGGAACGCCGCGGGAAGAACCGATCTGCATCGCTCCGGAAGGAATCATCGAAAAGCCGTCGACCGATACGATTTTTGCGGCCGATGCGATGGTTCAAGACGCCGTAGCGTTCATCAAACGGAATTCGGACACGGCGATTAACGTCTCGGATCTGACGCGGTACCTGGACGTCTCGCGGCGTTCGCTGGAAGACCGCTTTCGCAAGGCGCTCAACCGAACGCCGGCCGAAGAGATCCGCCATGCGCGGCTGTTGGTGCTGAAAGACTATCTGCGCCAGACGAATCTTTCATTGGCGGAAATCAGCGCGAGATCCGGCTTTAGCTGCGAGAACGCCACCCTTCGCTTCTTCAAACGGATGACCGGAATGACCCCCGGCGAATATCGCCGCAACTACGACCCGGTCAGCGCTTCGCATTCTTAATTTGTAGTCCGCGCGAAGTGATCGTATTGCGCAGACGACTCTCTTTTTTACGTGCGCTCGATAGACAAATGCTTGGTTTTCAAGCATTTCTACACTCTGCGTCGGCTTCGAATTTTATCGTTTCGTTCCGACTACTGCGGACTGAATTGACGTGTGCCGTTCCTCTGGCGCCCAAGAAATGTGCGGACGACCTCGATGAAATAAAAAACTGAGCCGGCCTTGCAAAATTGGTTAATCATTTTGCGTGAACGACCATAGGAGCGGCCGGAATGTGAACGTAACTTAATCTCTGCCAGGCAAGCAAACCGTGACGCTTGGGACCTTTTTTTGTTTTTTATCCATCCATTTATCGAATGCGGAAAAAGGGGAAACGATGACTTCGCGAAATCTCTCGCAGACCGCTGCCGCTCGTCGCGGGTTTACGCTGGTCGAACTGCTGGTCGTGATCGCCATCATCGGCGTGTTGATCGCTCTCCTCTTGCCGGCGGTACAACAAGCCCGCGAAGCGGCCCGACGGATGCAGTGCCGCAACAACCTGAAGCAGATGGGCTTGGCCCTGCACAACTACCACGACATTCATGGGTCGTTTCCGGCCGGATACTATCGTCACAATGACGACTCGAGCGTTTCGGCCTTCAATGGTCCAGGCTGGGGTTGGGGAGCGATGATTCTGCCCCAAATCGAAGAGAACAACCGGTTCGACGGGCTCAGCCCTAACACGCGTCCGGCCTCGGATGACGCGAGCATTCTCACCTATTCGCAGTCGCCGATCAGCGCCTATCGTTGTCCGAGCACCCCGGGCGGCGACCTGAACGAGTCGCTTCCCAGTTCGTCGACCGTGCCGGCGCATGGCCTTTCGACCTACAAAGGGGTCTTCGGCGATCGCAACACGCAAGCGAGCTACAGCTCGACGCTCCCGAATTGCTCCTACTACGCGGGCAGTTGCGTCGATGGCGGCAATGGCGTTTTCTCGCCCAACAGCAAAGTTCGCTTCCGCGATATTACGGACGGCACCACCAACACGGTCATGGTCGGCGAGGTCCCCTACGGTCCGAACGGAACGACCAACAGCTCCGGCTCGTTGATCGACTATCGTGGCGCCGTCTGGATCGGCATCACAGCCAACGGCGCTTCGTCGGCCGGCGTCCGTAGCAACGTCGCGACGATTCAAACCTTCCGCGGAGTCATCGCCAGCGGTTCGACCAGTAAAGAGTACATCATCAACGGCACCAACAGCAACGCGTTCGGTTCGCATCATAGCGGCGGCGCGCAGTTCGTGCTGGCGGACGCCAGCGCTCGTTTCATCGCCGCGACCATCGATCCAGCTTTGGTCAACCGGATTGCGGTCCGCGATGACGGCGAAGTGGTCGGCGAATTCTAAACCGGGGCCGGTACGCAAGAGCATAAGGCGCGTTCAAATCGTTCTCGGCGATCCAAATTGCGGACGCCGAGAGCCGCCCGAGGAGAACTGAGTTTTGCGTCGAAGTAACGTTAGCCGACGCCCGCAAACCTCGCTTGCCAAGAGTCAACCGCATGAAACGATACTTGCCGATCTATCTGGGCGCCTTGTTCGCCATGAGCGGCTGCAACATGTATTCCAGCCAAATCGAAACGATTTCGGTACAGGGAATCGTTCAGCTGGAGGGGAAACCGGTCGAAAACGTCGAAGTTGCGTTTCAATCGGACGAATTGCCGATGGCGTTTGGGATTACCGACGCCGAAGGGAAATATGAGTTGTCGACGCGGCGCTATGGTAAGGGAGCTTCTCCAGGGAACTACACGGCCAAGATCTTTATGACTGACAAAACCTCATTTGGCGGGTCCGGCAAGAAGGTGACGATTCCGAAGATCTACAGCGAAAAAGGAGTCGCCGCCGTGACTGTCGATGCGAAAGAGGGACGGCAATTCGATTTCAATCTGGTCAGCAAGCCGTCGCGCAAAGCTTCCGATTGGTTGGCTCAAGAGAGCGAGCAATAGGCGCTTCACAGCAACGTCGCCGAGCCGCGGTTCGAATTGACGAATCGCGGCCGCGTTGAACTCAGCTTCACGCATTCTTCACGTTTGCCCTTAGGTAATGAGGCTGATTTCGCCTCGAATGGTCGAACGCCTTCTCAGGTTCGACTTCTCTCTTGATTCCCCCCAATAGTCCGAGTGAATGGTGCGGTTGGGAATGTCAGGTAAAATTTGCGGGTTATTACCGCCAGCCTATTGCTTGCTTAAGAGGGGTTTTATATGATCAGTTCTATATGACACCCCCCAGACGTACCCTTTTTTGCCGAGGAAGCTTTCATGTTTCCCGCAGTGGTAAACGTCGTTGATTCTCAGGTTCGCGGAGCCATCTCTCCCGGCACACGGTCACGATCCCGCTTCTTGACCCACTTTGATCCGCAGCGTCAGCGCGCCGGATGAAGTTGCTTGCGATTGAGTCACCTGGTTTGTCCTCCCCGAGTCAAAATTGGAAGCGAAGTCAGATGCGAAGGTCACCCCGAAACCGACGTTGGATGGAAACGGTTTCCGAAGTTCGATACGAGCAGCTCGAACAGCGGGCCATGTTCGCCGTGGCGCAGCTTGGCGAAGACGCGACCGAGCTGGGACCGGCCGGCTCCAGCACGTTGATCACGGGGCAAATCCTCAGCGAGAACAACGAGCCGCTCGCAGGCGTACCGGTCGAGTTGGCTGGTCGCATGACGGTGACCGACTCGCAAGGCTTTTTCACCATCGAGTTGCCCTGGAGCGCCTTACCCACCGACTCTTTCAATATTCCCGTTCCGGCAGGCGATCCCTACTTTGATCCGTATAACACGGGAACCGTCACCATACCGATGCAGCGCGCTCGGTACGATGGGACGACCGGCGATAGCGTGGCCAATCCGCTGCAACATCAAAACCTGATCACCAGCTTCCTCGACGCGAGCATGGTCTATGGGAGCGATGCTGATCGCGCCGCGGCGCTGCGCACGTTTGTGGACGGCAAGCTGAAGACGAGCGACGGCGAACTGCTGCCGCTCAACAATCTGGCGACGTTCCCGGACGGCATGCTCGACAATGACAACGCGGGTCCGTACGACGCAGCGAGCTTGTTCGTCGGCGGCGACGTGCGGGCCAACGAAAACGTCGCTCTCACGTCGCTTCACACGCTGCTGGTGCGCGAGCACAATCGCCTGGCCGACGAAATCAAAACGGCGAGTCCTTCGCTGACCGATGAAGAGATCTACCAGCAAGCGCGCCGCCTGGTTGGCGGGATCGTGCAGCAGATTACCTATTACGAATATCTGCCGATCATGCTTGGTACGAACGCTTTGCCGACGTATTCCGGCTACGATGACGCGGTAGATCCCGCCGTGAGCGCAATATTCTCCAGCGCCGCTTACCGCGTTGGACACACGCAGTTGTTCAGTGAGATCCAGCGTCTGGACGAGAACCTCGATTCATTACCTGGCGGATCGCTAGAGCTGAAGTTTGCGTTCTTCAATCCACAAGCGGTTGCCGATGACGGTATCGAACCCTATTTGCGAGGTTTGTTCCAGAGCCAATCAGAAGAGATCGACGCTTTCGTGATCGACGACGTGCGGAACTTCCTGTTCGGCCCGCCCGGCGCCGGCGGACTCGACCTGCCCGCAATTAATATTCAGCGCGGTCGCGATTTTGGCTTGCCCAGCTATAACCAGGCGCGGCTTGATTTCGGTCTCCCGGCCGTCACCTCGTTCAGCGAGATTACGTCCGATCCTGTCGTCGCGATGCGTTTGGAAGCGGCTTATGGTGACGTCGACTTGATCGACGTATGGGTCGGCGGCATCGCCGAAGATCACGTCGCCGGCGCCCAAGTTGGTCCTCTCTTCCAGAAGATCATCGCCGACCAGTTTGAACGCTCTCGGGACGGCGACCGCTTTTACTTTGAAAACGGTCAGTTTACCGCCGCTGAATTGGCGCTAATCCAAGGGACCACGCTGACGTCGTTGATCGAGCGAAACACGTCGATCACCGGAATGAACTCCAACGCATTTTTGCTGAGCGGAGCCGGGACGTCGCCGACCGCCAATCCTACGTTGGCGACGATCGTTTCGACCGACTACCGAACTGCGGACGGCTCCGGTAACAATTTGCTTGATCCGAGCGCCGGGGCGACGAATGACAATCTCGCGCTAAACTTCACCGTCTCCTACGGCGACGGTTACTTTACGCCGGCCGGCGCCGATCGTCCCGGCACGCGCGAGATCAGCAATACCGTCATGGCCCAGTCGGCGTCGGTTCCAAACTCCGGGGGAACGAGCGGCTTCTTCGTCTTCTGGGGACAGTTGCTTGATCACGACCTCGATTTGACCCCCGGCGGCGTCAGCAACGATCTGAACATCGACGGCTCCGCTTACGTCGACCCGGTGACCAACGTCACCTACGAGTACACCTCCGGCAAGGTGAACGTTTTGCTGGGGCACGAGGTTTACTCCGGCGCCGAAAACGTCATTCTCCCTGCGATCCAACTTGCGCAGGACGAATCGGAATCGGGGCACGTATTCGCCCACTTCTCGGGCGATATCAAGTTTCCGGGACTGCCGCAGACGTTCGACATTTCCGTTTCGGCCAGCGACTTCAGCATGGCTGAAGGTGGGATCAAGATCGGCTGGAAGGTGATCGCGACTGGAGGGAGTTCGCTCGATCCAGCGGCGGTTTTGATTTTTAATTCACAGGGACAGCTCGTTCCGCGGAGCATCGTCTGGCAAAATACGCCCAGCGACGGCAACTCCAGCTTCGTCATGGCCAACCTGACTCCCGGCGATTATCACATCGTCGTCACCGGCCAGAATGGAACGACCGGCAGCTTCATTTTGCAGGCCTTGCTCACTGGAGATTCGGAAGGGGGCGGTACGGTCAGTGTTCTGAATGTCGTCAGAGCCTTGGAGCACGCGATTGCGTCCAGCATCTCCGGTAGCGCCAGCAACTACTTACTTTCGCGATTCGATGTCGATCTCGACGGTTTTCTGACCGAATCGGACATCGAATATATGGCCGGTAACCTTTGGAGCGGCACCACGCTGCAGCCGATCTACTTGTCGGCGCAATTGGATCCCGCCTCCGATACCGGCATTCTCGGCGATGGAATCACTTCGACCGCGATGGTGCATCTGTGCGGCGTCGCCACGCCGGGTGCGCTGGTCACCGTTGACGTCAACGGTGACGGCGTGATCGACGGGCAAATGATCGCCGGCATGTACGAAAATGGGGCGAGCTACGGCTTCGACGTGACGCTGACCGAAGGAGCGAATCACGTCATCGTGACCGCGACCGACGAGTTCGGTCAGACGCTCACCCGCAAGCTGACATTGACGCTAGATACGATCGCGCCGCACGTCGTCGCAACCGGGCCGAGCTCCGACGGCCTGGTCGTTAGCGCCAACACCAGCAACTTCACCCTTCAGGTGCAGCTGAACGAATTCGCGCCGCTCTCCGATATCCTGGCGGCGATGACCGTCATCGGGAATATCTCCGGCATCGTCACGCCGCTCAATCCGCGCTGGAATAATTTGACGCGGATCTTCAGCTTCGATCTGAGCGGGTCGCTGCCGGATACCAGCTTCTCGGTCGTGTTCGGCAGCGCCTTCACCGATCCTGCCGGCAACCCATTCACGGCGTACAGCTTCTCGTTCCAACGGGCGGTCGTCTCCGGCAACTCGCAGTTCTCGCAAGTGTTGGCGGCCGGAATCGAATACTTCGAGATGGTCGGCAGCTCGGTCTACTTCAGCAGCGAGTATGTCGACGAGGTCCTCTCGTTGATCGACTTGCTCGAAGGAGAATCAACCGATTCGGAGAACCTGGCCGACGAGGATGTCGACCAGGTGTTTGCGGAAGATACCAGCATGGAAGAAATCGTCTAGCCGCAGCGGTTAACGCTTCGGCTTCGCTTTTACCTTCCAGTTATCGGAATCGACGCGGGCCGAATCGAGATAAGCGGCGAACTGTTTCACCAGCTCGGGACGCTCGGCGGCCAGATTACGCTCTTCGCCGATATCCTGGGTGAGATCGTAAATCTCGATCGGCTTTCCGACTCCGGTGCGTACCGCTTTCCAGTCGCCGATCCGCGCCCCTTGCGAGAAGCCGCCTTCGTGGAACTCCCAGTAAAGGGGCGGGTGTTCGACGACGCGGTTCTCGACCATCGCCGGCAAGAAGGAGATCCCGTCGGTTTCGACTTTCAGCTTCTGCTGGGTGAGATCGGCCAAGGTCGGCATCATGTCCCAGAACGACCAGATTTGCTCGCTGACGACGCCGGCCGGAATGTGACCGGGCCAACGTGCGATGCTGGGCGAGCGAATTCCCCCTTCGTACATCGAACGCTTGCGACCTTTCAGCGGGCCCGAGTGATCAAATCGCTTGAAGTTATGCGCCGCTCCGTTATCGCTGGCGAAGAAGACGAGCGTGTTGTCGTCGAGCTTCAACTCTTTCAAGAGGCTCATCAAGCGGCCGACATCCTTGTCCATCCGGGTGATCATCGCCGCCACCTTTTTCTCGGGATCGCTCCACTCTTTGTCTTCGTACTCACCCAGCTCTGGCACTTGCAGCTTCGAGTGAGGAATGGTGAACGCGACGTACAGAAAGAAGGGCTCTTCCTGATGCTGCTTGACGAACTGCAACATCTCGTCCGCCATCAGGTCGTGCGAGTACTCTTTGCCGAGTAGCATCACCTTGTCGTCGTTCCGCCACAGGTATTCTGGGTAGTATTCATGCGCCTGGCGCTGGCAGTTGTATCCATAGAAATAGTCGAAGCCCATTTTGTTGGGCGTACTTTCCGACCCGGGATAGCCAAGACCCCATTTGCCGATCAGTCCGGTGGCGTAGCCGGCCTGCTTCATCAGTTGGGCGATCGTAAAGGTGTCGCCGGGCATCGGGGTTTGCCCTTCGCCGGGGAGTTCCTTATTGCCCCGAATCGCACTATGCCCGGTATGCAGACCGGTCATCAGCGAGCAGCGAGCCGGAGCGCAGACGGTCGAACCGGCATACGCCTGGGTGAATCGCATCCCCTCGGCAGCCAGCTGATCAATGTGCGGCGTCTTGATCAGCTTTTGACCGAAGCAGCCTAGATCGCCGTAGCCGAGATCGTCCGCCAACAGAAAGATCACGTTCGGCCGGTCGGGGGTTTTCTCCGCGGCGTTGCAGATTTTCAGCCCAAGCGGCGCGATTACAGACAAAGTCGCCGCAATCAGCAGCGCACGACGGTCGATTCTAAGAGCAGCAATCAAAACGTTATCCCTCGTCAGAAGTCGAAGTTCAGGCCGCGTTTCTTCTTCGCGACCAACTCTATTGTAGGTTAGATGCGCAAGGCTCGGAAATTGTTGGGAGAATTGGGGAAAGTCGGACAAAGAATGACGTGTTGAATACGCTCCCCATGGTTGGTGCGACGTTGACCATCCAAACCATGAGACAGAAAAAAGCCGCCGGCGCGAGCGCCAGCGGCTTTTCGTTCGTCAGATTTGCAGGTCAGAAACTACGGCTTGTCCGCAATCTTCAGACTTTCCAGGTACGACACGATATCGGCGAAGTCCTGCAGCTGCATTCCTTCCTGAATGCCGTTCGGCATCGACGACAGCGGGCTGCGCTTGAAGTCTTCGATGTCGTCATCGGCGATGCGAATCGTCTTGCCGTCGGCGGTCATCAGTTCGACCGCTTCGGGGCTTTCCAGTTTCAAGACGCCGGTGACGACCGTGCCGTCGACCGTCATCACGACGCCGGTGTCGTAACCGTTGGCGATACGCAGCGACGGTTCGAGGATCGACCGGATCAGCTCTTCCCGCGGATACTTCGAGCCAATTCCGACCAGGTCAGGACCAACCTTACCGCCGACGCCGTTGACGGCGTGACACTTCACGCAGGCAGCGCCTTGGGTGTTCTCAAAGAACTTCTTGCCGCGAGTCACGTCGCCGGAGTTCTTGCCGGCGAAGTCGCGGAACGAGGCGATGTCGAGCTTCTCGGGAACATCCTGGTAAAGGAACGCCAGCTTCTTGTCGCGCTGGCCGATCGCCACCGAGAAGTCCCACGGTCCGCCGTCGTTGCCGCAGCGGAGCCAGAGATGATTGACGCCGGCGTTGAACTCAACGCTGATCGTATCGCGATCCTTCGACCAGCCGCTGTTGCGATTGAAGTCGTAGACTTGCTTGCCGTTGACCCAGATCATCAACTGGTCGTCACTGCCGATTTGCAGCGTCGCCAGGCCGGCTTCGTCGCGTTCGACCGGGGCATAGGCGTAACACCAAACTCCTTCGCGCGGTCCTTTGAGATAGTTGGCCGGCGAAACGCGGCCATCCTTGTCCTGGGTTTCGATCTTTTGCCACGCAACGCTGCGCGTGCCGACGTGGAATGATTCTCCCAGGTCAGGCGCCCCCGCAAAGTTGAAGCCCGGCGGCTCGCTGTTGTCCCCTTCTTTCGGGAACGAGCCGATCAGATCCCACTTCAGGATCGGCGCTGGCTTTTCGAAGACGCCCTGCAGTGGACGACGGGCATTGTTGGCCAGTTCGCCGGTCGTGTTGAGGGCGACGATATCGTCTCGGATCGAGTCGCGAATCGCGAGCAGGGCGTTCATCGTCGCGGTGCGCAGCTCTTGATTCGCGCTGGTGACGCCGCGAATGTAATGCGGCAGAGCCCGGCGATCAGGCACAGCGGCCAGCGCCATCTGCGCTTCAAACTGAACTTCCGGATCATCCGCCGCGGTCAACATCGCGGGAACCGCCTCGGCTGACTGAAGGGACGAGAGGGTTTTGAGGGCCGCTTTACGGACATCAGCGTTCTCATCCTTCAGCGTCGGCAAAATCGCCGCGACTGCGTCCGCCCCTTGAATGTGGCCGAGCGCCTTGATCGCCGAGGCGCGAATCGCCGGCGTTCCGTCCGCCAGCAGCTTGCGAACCGGATCAACCGACTTGGCGTTCTTGAGGGTGCTCAATGTTTCCAAGGCGACGATTTTCAGTTCGGGAGTTCCGCCGCTGGAAGCGGTAATTGCCAACAACTGGTCGATGGCGGTGTCGGAACCGAGAATCGCCAGGCCCCGAATCGCTTCGCGGCGAGTGGCGTCGGCCAGTTTGTCATTGCCGGCGATTGACGCGAAAAGTTCGGCCGACGCGCGGTCTTTCAGCTGGGCGAGCGCCATGATCGCAGCGGTCGACTCATCGGCCGATTTGCCGCTCGCGGCGATCTGACGGAGGAGTTCGATGCATTGTTCGTCTTGAACGTCTTGCAGCGCTTCGATCGCGGCCAGGCGAACCTCGCTAACCTGCGACGCGTTCAGCACGTCGCGGAAAGTCGCAGCGACCGGTTCGGTCCCCGACCAGGCGATATTCTTGCTGCGGGCCGGTTTGCCGCGGGCAGGCTGCGTTCCCCACCATCCTTTTTCATACGGTTGGGACTGCTTATAGACTTCTTTCAAAGCGGCGACCGCTTTGGCTTGTTCGGCAGAATTCGAACCGGTGAGAGCAAACTGCCGCAGCGTTTCGATCGCGTCGAGATCATAGACGCCGGTCAGGGTGACCAGCGCGGTCGCGGCGGTCTTGTCGTCTTTCAAGTATTCCGGGGCGTCTTGCCAATTGTTGACCAGACGCAAGGCCTGCATCGTCACGTGGCGGACGGTCGGATCTTCGTCCGCGAGGGCCGGCCAGAGGAGCTTCGCTAGATCGCGATTTCCTTGCGTCGGCCAGATGTAATTCTTGTCGTCTTCCCGAGCCCGAATGACGCCAGACTCGATGCTGTCGACGTTCCGCCACTTTTTCTCCGCCAGCACATCGCCGATTCGGCCGAGGGCGACGGCACACTGCAAGCGAACGGTCGCATCGCCGTCATTTTGCAGATGCTGGGCGAGCGCCTGGGTTGCCTGCTGCGTACGATGCAGGCCCAGGGCGCGGGCCGCTTGAGCCCGAACGTCGCCGTTGGCGTCGTTCAGTGCGGATATCCAAACGGGGGTTGAATCGACTTTGTCGGCGGCTGGGATCGCGTCGCTTTCGCTGTGTACCGAACCGGCCCAGATGGCGTGGATCTTGGCGAGCGGAGCGGCGCTGGCGTCGGTGATCAACTTGTTCGCCCGACGAACAGCGTCGGCCGAGCGGGCGATGGCGAATTCGGCCCGCATCCGTTCGGCGTGCGACGGATGAGCGAGCGAACCGATCCACTGGGCGGTGGTAGCGCCTTGCAGCGGAGCGTGAGCCGGTTCTTTGGAGACCGCCGGTTTGTCGCCGGTGTAGGTGACGCGGTAGAGTCGTCCTTTGACGGCGGCGTTGACCCAGCCGTTGTAGTTCCAGTCGGCGACGTACATATGCTTGCCGTTGGGGCTAAAGCAGAGGTCTTGCGGACGGAACGGTTCGCCGGTTTCGTCCGGAACGAGGAAGTCTTCCATCTGCGCCGTGAAGGTGGCGCCGTCGCGGGTCAGACGGAAGAGCTGCACCTTTTGTTTTCCCCATTCGCACATGAACGGCACGTCGACCAGATCGGCAGGCCACGCCGCTTCGCGATAGGCGTCGGCGCCGACCGGCGAACCTCCCCCATGTTCCGAGATGCGGGGGAGATGACGTTCCGGATGGGGATGGTAGTCGTACGGATAGCCAAAGTAGCCAGTCGGGACATGATGCGTGAAGCGGGTCCACCAGCCGACGCCGTCGTCGGTGTTGTCGTAGGTGAACATGTTGTCGAGCGAGTCCATCGCCACGTCCAAGTGGTTACGCGTGCCGGAAGAGACGATCTCCAGTTCCGTACCGTCCAGCTTCATCCGGACGATGCCGCCCCCTTCCAAGGTGACCGTCGAACCATCGGCGCCAACCGCTTTGGGAACCCCTTTGTCGCCGATGCTGATATAGACGCGACCATCCATTCCAAGGTGGGTGCCGGTCACGATGTGGTCGTTGAAGCCATAGACGCCGGCCGGAGGACCGAAGCCGTCGGCGAGCTCTATTCGCTCGTCGGCGACGCCGTCGCCGTTGGTATCGCGAAACATCGTGTAGTGAGGCGCGTGCAGCACATAGAGAGCGCCGTCATGCCAGATCATGCCGAAGACGGCCGCCAGATCTTCGCAGAAGACGGTCTTGCGGACCGGGTTGCCGTCGGCGTCCATCTCAAAGCGGACGATTTGATCGAACTCTTTGGTGGCTGGACCACGCATATCCATCGGATCGAGCCCGACGAACAAATTTCCTTTTTCATCGCAGGTTACGACCGACGGATGTTCGATTTCGGGGACCTGAGAAAGGAGTTTTACCTCGAAGTTGGGGAGGAGGCATCTCTGAGCATTCGCAGTCGATGCGAGACCCATTCCGATTAGCGCAAAGGCGCTCAGCAGGCAGGTAAGATGTTTCATTTTATGGGGCGTTTGGTGGGTGTTAGTGCGGAAAAAATCACAAGGCGGGAACTCGGTTGGCCTTACAGTAGCTTCCGCTATCGGGGATTTCAAGTGTCGCAAGCGTGTGGTCCAAGGGGCTCGATCTGGCCCTGGGGATCAGCCAGCGGAGTTGGACCGATCCTCGGAACGGATTCCGAAGTCAGATGGCCCTCCATCCCACGGAGGTTTCTCGCGACCTGCGCATTTTTGAAAAACTTTTCTGCAAATGCAGGTCGAACATCTCCCGCTATGCACCGAGAATAGAGACCTCTATTCCGTGGTGAACAATCGACTTCCCTCCATTCCTGTCGCGACTAGATCTATGACCTCCTCCCTTTCTCGTCTTCTCTGGATGGGCTTGCTATTGTTTGTCATGGGAGCGAAACCACTGTTCGCACAACAACCCGATTACGGCGACGCTGTCCGGCTCCTGCAAAGCGCAATTGAGCGCGAAGTGGAGCAACAGCGACTGCCGGCGTTTTCGATCTCGCTGGTCGACGACGATCGCGTCGTCTGGTCGGGGGGATTCGGCCATCAAGATGCCGACGAGAAGATGAAAGCGACGGCGGCGACGATTTATCGCGTCGGGTCGATCTCGAAATTGTTCACCGACATCGCCGTGATGCAAAAGGTCGAGTCCGGCCAGCTCGATCTCGACGCGCCGGTGACGCAATACTTGCCAGATTTCCAAGTTCCGAATCCGACCGAAACGCCGATCACCCTGCGACAATTGATGTGCCATCGTTCCGGGCTTGTCCGCGAATCGCCGATCGGAAACTACTTCGATCCCGACGAACCGTCGTTGACGGCGACCGTCGCGAGCTTGAACGACACCAAGCTCGTCTATCCGCCGGGGACGAAGACGAAGTACTCCAATGCGGCGATTGCGGTTGTCGGTTCCGTTTTGGAAAAAGTGGCCGGTCGCACCTACGACGAGCAGATTCGCCAGTCCATCTTGCAGCCGCTGAAGATGGAGAATAGCGCCTTCGTCGCCGGACAGGTCCCGGCCGGTCAGACCGCGACTGGTTGGATGTGGACGTATGACGGGACCCGGTTTGAGGCGCCAACCTTCGCGCTGGGAACTGCGCCGGCCGGCAATCTCTATTCCAGCACGGACGATCTCGCCAAGTTTCTGGTCTGGCTCTTTCAGTGCAACGCGGGGAAGAGCTCAGCCGTTTTGAAGCCGGAGACGCTGCACCAGATGATCTCGCCGACGCCTGACGAGCATCACGCAGAGCGTCGCGAATTCGGCATCGGCTTTCATGTCTCGGAGTTCGACGGTCATCAGAAAGTGGGACATGGCGGCGCGGTGTATGGGTTCGCGACGCAATTGGAAGCGCTGCCGGAGCGTAAATTGGGAGTCGCCGCCGCGACGTCGCTGGATGGGGCCAACGGGGTCGTCCAATCGCTGGCGAACTACGCCTTGCGATTGATGCTGGCAGTTCAGGATCGGAAGCCGCTCCCCGAGTATCCGTCGACGGCGCCAATCGCTGCCGAGCGGGCTCAACGCTTGGTTGGCAGCTATCGCGAAGCGGATGGAGAAGAGCGTGCCGAAATTGAAGCGCTCGGGGGCGAAGTCTATCTGCAGAATGGAACGTTCCGCCGCAAGCTGAAAGCCGATCTGGCGAATGGCGAGATTCGGATCGACGACGTTTTTGGATCGGGCGCAAAAGTCGCACTGAAGGGTGACAATGGCCTGTCGATTGGGGAGAAATCGTTCGTACGGCTCCCCGACGTTCCTCCGGTTGCGTCCCCAGCGGAATGGAACGACCTGATCGGCGAATATGGCTGGGACCACAACGTCCTCTACATCCTGGAACGGGATGGCAAGCTCCACGCGTTGATCGAATGGTTCTACGAGTATCCGCTGACGCCCCTTGGGGACGACGAGTACGCATTTCCGGACTATGGACTCTATCACGGCGAACGCATTCATTTCGTTCGTGACGCCGAAGGGAAGCCGATCGCGGCGACCGCAGCCAGCGTTCGCTTCGATCGCCGCGAAGTGGGAACCAAACATGGCGAGACCTTCAAAATCACCCCGCTGAAACCGATTGGCGAACTGCGGACGGCGGCGCTTGCCGCGACTCCGCCGAAAGAATCGGGCGAGTTCCGCGCGCCCGAGTTGGTCGACGTGACGTCGCTTGATCCGACGATTCGCCTGGATATTCGCTACGCGACCAACAACAACTTCATGGGGGAAGTTTTTTACAAGCAGGCCAAAGCGTACCTTCAGCGGCCGGCCGCGGAAGCGCTCGTGCGGGTTAACGAGCGTTTGCGTGAACAAGGACTGGGGCTGTTAATTCACGACGCTTACCGACCGTGGCACGTGACGAAAATGTTCTGGGATGCGACCCCCAACGAAATGCGCGACTTCGTGGCGAACCCAGCGAATGGATCACGGCACAATCGGGGATGCGCGGTTGACCTGACGCTCTACGATCTCGAAACGAAACGACCGATTGAAATGGTCGCGACCTACGATGAATTCTCGTCCCGATCGTTTCCGGCCTACCCCGGCGGTACGTCGCGACAACGCTGGTACCGCCAAAACCTGCGCCGTGCGATGGAGTCGGAAGGTTTCGCCGTCTACGAGTTCGAGTGGTGGCACTTCGACTACAAGGACTGGAAGTCGTATCGGATTGGGAATGCGACGTTCGAGGAGCTGGCGGACTAGCCTGGCCGCATCAACACCAACATCTGGTAGGGCGCGATGCTCAGTTCGTGCATCGCGGTGACGGTCTGGCCGGCCAAGATGTCGATCACCGTTTTGCGAAGTCCCAGCATTCGGAGATGACGCCCTTCGATCTGCTGCGGGCTCTCCGAGAAGTTCGCCAACACCAGCACCGAAGAGTCGACCGAATTGCGGAAGTAGCCCAGAACGTGACTATTGCCGGCGTCGACGAACTCGGTCTGCGCTCGATTCAATGCGCGGGTTTGATGACGCAAGTGGACCAGACGCAGGATCCCTTCGTAGACGCGGCCGACGATCGAATCCGGGTTGTGACGCTCCTTCGCACGCTCCCAATCGAATTGACCGCGATGGACCCAGCGCGTGTCCCCCATCTTGTCGACGTCTTGCTCATAGCTGTAGTCGTTGAGCGACGCGATGCCATCGCCGAGATAGATGAGCGGAATGCCGCCGATCGTCATGATCACGCCGTGCAGCAAGTGAATCCGGCGAATCGCCAGGTCAATCTCTTCCTCGTCGTTTTCCGCGATCGCCTTTTCTAGACCTGCTAATGAGGCGCAGGTGCCTGAGACCCGGGCGTCGCCGGTGGTTGGATCTTCCTGAAACGGCAATCCGGAGGCGAAGGTTCCTTTAAACTTGCCGCAGTAGAAGTCGGTCAGAAAGCGACGATGCGAGTTGGCGTCGAACCCGGCCCCTTCGACATCTTCATTGGAAAAGGCCCAGCCGATGTCGTCATGGCAGCGAACGTAGTTGACCCACTCGCAGCCGGGGTCAATCTTGAACCGCTTCTCGAGGGCGTCGCGAAGAGTCCGCGTCTCCCGCGTCGCGAGGGAGTTCCACAGGAGCGCCATCAGTTGCGGGTTGTAGGAGAGCTGGCATTCTTTTTCGCTAATGTACGAGCGGACGTCGTCGGGATGGACGATCGCTTCCGACTTGAAGACCATCGCCGGCGCCGCAATGCGAACCGCGGCGTTCATGGCGCGCAGCACCCAATGCGCTTCGGGCAAGTTCTGACAAGTCGTTCCGAGCCGCTTCCAGAGGAACGCCACGGCGTCCATTCGCAGGATCTCGACACCCTGGTTCGCCAGGAAGAGGGCCTCTTCGATCATCCGGTTGAAGAGAGCCGGGTTTTCGTAGTTCAAATCCCATTGGTAGTTGTGGAACGTCGTCCAGATCCACTTGCGCAGTTGGCTGCGATAGGTGAACGCGCCGGGATGCTCTTCGGGAAAGATCGCTCCCATGCTCTTCTCGAATGCCGCGGGCATCGTCCGGTCGGGATACATCCGGTAATACTCTTGGCACTCTTCGTCGCCGAGCAGCGCCTTGCGAGCCCACTCATGTTCGTCCGACGTATGATTGAGGACGAAGTCGAGACAGAGGGAAATGCCGCGATGCCGCAATTCGCCGGCCAGATCGGCCAGCTCTTCCATCGTGCCGAGATCGGGATTCACTTCGCGATAGCTGCTGACTGCATAGCCGCCGTCATTGTCTCCTTTCGGCGAACGAAAGATCGGCATCAAGTGAAGGTACGTGATCCCCATTTCGGTCAGATAGGGAATGTTGTCGCGGACCCCTTTAAGATTGTCGGCGAAGAGGTCGACGTAGCACATCGCGCCGGTCATTCGTTGCGACTGATACCAATGCGGATCGGCTTCGCGGAGCGCGTCGAGCGCTTTCAGCTCGGACGAGCGATCGAGCCACATCTCGGTGATCGACGTCAGGATCCCTTCGAGATGGTAGTAGAAGTCGTACTGGTGGCCGTAGAGGGCGAAGAGCTGACGAAACAATTCGGGAAAGTGTTCGTCGATGCGGCGGGAGTACGTTTCCCACTCGGTCGGCTCAATTCGGTCGGCGAACGTTTTCTTCAGTCGTGGGATCAGTCGCCGCAGCGCTGTCGCTTCGCGCGTAAGATTCCTGGCTGGTGGCGTCGAGTGCATAGCATCCTCCATCGAAGCAAATCTAGCTCGCCTGCCGAGTGCGACAAGTCTCTCTCTTTCGTTACCGCATCCCTTCCCAGGGGTGAAAATCTTGTGCCAGTGCGCCAATGGTAGCCGCCTGACCATTGCCACTGGCCGCATCGCCGCAGGAAATGACGCCGCAATTCTCAGTTGCGGAGTATCGAGCGGTCGCTAATAGCCTATCGTAGCAGGGCGCGAGGGTGAACGCCGTTACTGCGATTTTTCGCCTGCTTTTCGCGGCGCGGGGTCGTATTTCGAATTCTTGTCGGTGGGAACTTTGGCTTCGACTGCCGTCAGCCAAGCGAGCAAATCGCCGAGCAGTTCGTCGCGTTTGGCGAGTTCTGCGTTGGCGAGATTGTTCCGCTCGCCGAGATCGTCCGCCAGATTGTAGAGTTCGACGGCATTGTTGGTCGCCAGGCGCTCACGTCCGCCGTCCAGCTGCCACTCTTCGTGGAAGAGGTGGAGCTTCCAGTCCCCTTTGCGAATCACCGTGACCGGGCGAGAGCGGAATCCGGTCTGCACGTCGAGCTCGCGGCCGCGAATCACCGGCGAATCGAGATATCCGGGGAAGTGCCAGAAGATGCCGGTCCGCTTGAGCGGGCCTTCGCCGGAGAGGAGCGGCAGCAGCGACTCGCCATCGAGCGTCTTTCCTGCCGGCACGCTCGCGCCGGCGGCGGCTAGAAACGTGGGATAAAGGTCGACGTTGATTACCGGCACGTCCGATTTGCTGCCGGGCTTGGTGACGCCGGGCCAGCGAACGATGAACGGTTCGCGAATTCCCCCTTCGTAATAGCCGCCCTTGCTGCCGCGCAGCGGTTTCTGGTCGGCGGCTTGCGTCGCGCCGTTATCACTGGTGAAGACGACCAGCGTATTGTCGGTCAACTTCAACTCGTCCAGTTTGTCGAGCAACATCCCGACGCTCGCATCCAGGTCATACGTGCAGGCGGCGTACATCGCGCTGGGGTCGAGCTTGCCGCTGGTCTTCGCTTTGAACTTGTCGAGCGAATCGGGTCGTCCTTGCAGCGGCGTGTGGATCGCGTGATGCGCGAGATAGCAGAAGAAGGGACGATCTTTGTTCTCCTCAATGAACTCGCACGCTTTGCGGGTGAGGGTGAAGACCCCTTTCGGATCTTCCGGCGGACCTTTCTTGTTGGTCTCGGTTCCCTCTTTCAGTTTCCCTTCGCCGAACGAATCCATGGTGACGTCGAAACCTTGCTCGCTTGGCAGGGCGCCATCGGGGCCAGCCAGATGCCACTTGCCGAAATGTCCGGTGACGTAGCCAGCCTCTTTGAGCGCCTCGGCGATCGTAATGTTCGATTTGGCCAAACCGCTTTTGTTCGGGATCGGGACCAGACGCATCTCGCGTTTCTTGCCGCGGTCGGTGCTGCCGACGGCGTAGACGTCATGCCGCGGCGTATAGGTGCCGGAGATAAGACAGGCGCGACTCGGAGCGCAGTTGCCGGCGGCGGCGTAAGCGGAGGTGAACGTCATCCCTTGTTTGGCGAGACGGTCGAGATTGGGCGTCTCGATGAAGCCTCGTCCCTGGTAGCCGGTATCCATCCACCCCTGATCGTCGGCGAAGATCAGCACGATGTTCGGTTTCTTGGCGGCCAGCGCCGTCCCAAGAAACAACAGGGCGAACGAGATGGCGAGGGGGAAGAGACGGCGCATGCGTCGATTCTCCGAATCGAGAGGGAACTGAGATTGGCGTTGTTACCAACATAGTCGAGTTGAACGCCTGATTTTAGTGCCGAGGAAGCGCACTTTCCCCATGGCTGGTCGTAGGGGAGACGAACGTGGCAGGCGACGCCCCCCTAAAAGACTTGCCCCAAACGTCGGTTTGGTAGATATTTACATAAATCATGCCCTTTTCGATTGACGTCTTTTCCCTGCCGCCCCGACCAACCTGATGACTCCTGAAGCCGAAATCCAATGGAAGTTGTTGGGCATTTCGCCGGCCGAATATCCGCCGTCGCTCTATCGGCTGCTCGAGTTGCCCCTGTTCACCAGTGATCCCGCCGCGATCGAAGCGGCCTATCAACGTCAAATCGCACGCGTTCAGCCCTACATCAGCGGGCCGGACGTCGTCCAGTGCGTCGATCTGCTGAACAAATTGCAGCAGGCGCGAACGACGTTGCTCGACAGCACGACGAAGGCGGCGTACGACGCCGCGCTTCAACAAGCGCGCCCCTCTGCCCCTTCGTCGCCGGCGGCTGCGTCACAGCCGAAAGCGGCCCCCTCCCCACGTCCGAATTCAGCCCGGCCAAAGAAACAACCGCCCAAGCGCAAAGAAATGCCGGTTGCCGCGCGGATGGGGCTGATGGCGGTTCTCTTTGTCGTCACCGTCGTCATGACGGTCGCATTCCTCCGCCCCGAAGCGTTCGGAATTGGGGGTAAGCCAACCGATGTCGCAACTTCCGAGACTCCGCAGCCGGAGCCGACCATTGTCGCCGCGCCTGCGACGCCTGAGGTTTCGCCAAAGCCGGCCCCGACGCCAGTATTTTCGCCCCCCAAACTGCCGCAAGCGACCACGCTGAGCGAAGCGCAAGGGCGTCTCGACTTTCCGCACGATCAACCGGTCGATCTCGGGATGTTTTTTGAGAGTCAGTACGTGATCGACGGAAGTTGGCGGAAGGTCGGTAGTGGACTGCAGCCCAACGGCGAGCATGGCGCCAAGCTTGAATTCGAACAAGCCGCGCAGAACTTTGACGTCCTCTTTCTTTGCAGCGGCGCGGGCGACGGCGTCAGCTTGTGCGCGAACGGGGCAACTTTTTGGCGCGACGCTTATTTGTTCAAGATTGGTTTTCTCGATGATCCGAAGACGGTGGCCGCCAGCGCGTCGGACGTCAAGTTCGCTCCCGACAGTCCGCCGATCAGCACGCTCAACGACCTTTTTGTGATGGGGCTCTCGCAGCGTGGTCCGATGCGTCAAGTGATTCTCTTTCCCGACGCGATGGCGTCCCGCTCGTTGAGCATGGCCGTTTCTCGTCCGAAGGATGTCGCCGGCGGAAAGTTGCAATTTGTCGGATCGGGGAAGGTGACGATCCTGAAGACCCTCTTTATCGCCCGCGACGCCAACAACAACGGCCTGATGCCGGAAGCCGACATCGTGAAGCTGAAGCAAGAGATGTTGGGGATCGGCCCGAGCGCCGTTTCGGTCGCGATGCCCCCTGCCGCGGCGATGGTTCCTCACAGCAAGTTTGCGCCAGGCGGCGTTTGGGAGCCTGTCGACAAGAACGACTTCAGCCCGAAGCACGATCAGTTCGACATGGTCACCTACTTGATGAAGTTTGCTGAGCTGCGGCCGCTGGTGCTCAAAGCGCTCCAGGTCCCACCGCAAGAGCGGCAAAAGTATCCGGTCTCGGAAAAAGTGTTCAAGGCCAAGGACGCCGCCAAGAAAGTCTATCAAGGTTACCTAAACGGTCCCAAAGAACGGAAGGATCATGACGCATTTTTCGTCGACGCCATCGACGCCGTGTTGGATATGCGGGCCGATCCAGACGAAAGCGCAGGGCTTCTCGAACTCGTCATCGAGGATTCCGAACGTGCTCGCAACTTTCCGCATCAACTGATGGCCGGCATGGTCAAAGCGCGCTTGTTCCAATTGGATGCGAAGACGATTGAATATCGCACCGTGCACCGATATCTTTTGCTCCAGAACGGGCATCTTCCGGATCAGAACGCCAATCGTCTCTACGGGCTCCACTATTGTCTGGGGAATGCGCGGCATCGATTGCAGACGGCGCCCGAAGAAGCGAATGGATACCTGGAATTGATTTGGGTGAATTGTCTATTGCTTCGCCAGTTTAAACTCTACCAAGACGAAGCGCTGAACCTGATGAATCAGGTCGACGCGACCTTCGCAGCACCGGCCGCGCTGTCCGCGGCGCATCAGCGTTTGCAACAGAATCCGGACGATCGGTACGTAAACCATGCGCTCGGCATCATTCATTGCCTGGTGCTGGACGATTGGGACGTCGGCCTGCCGATGTTGGCCAAGTCGGCGGAATACCCCTACAGTCGCGCGGCCCGCTTAGAACTGGGAGACAGCAGTACCGGCGAGCAACAACTCGCGATCGCGGAGGCTTGGTATTCGTGCAAAGGCATCGTGGGAGACGGGCGACGCGATGCGGTGCTGAAGCATGCCCGCGAGTGGTTTGAACGCGCCGAGCCGAATCTCACGGGACTCGCGAAGAAGAAGGCGGAATTGGGTATCAAGGAATCGACTCCGAAGGGGAACAACTAGACGACTTCCGTGGAAGCGTAAGACCCACAAATCGCATATCCGCCGCCGCCAACGTCATTTTGCATGTCGACATCTCGCCCTTTCCGATTCACAGGTTGGAGGGAGACGAACGCGGCAGGCGACGCCCCCCTAAAAGACTTGCCCGAAACGTCCGTTTGGTAGATGATTTAGATAAATCATGCCCATTCCGTACGACGTCTCGTTCTTGCCGCCCCGACCAACCTGATGACTCCTGAAGCCGCAATCCAATGGAAGTTGTTGGGCATTTCGCCGGCAGAGTACCCGCCAACGTTTTATCGACTGCTGGATCTTCCGCTTTTTGCCGCCGATCCTGGCGCTATTGAAGCGGCCTACCAGCGCCAAGTCGCCAGCGTGCAGCCGCATATCAGCGGGCCCGACGTCGTCCAGTGCGTCGACTTGCTCAACAAGTTGCAGCAGGCGCGAACGACGCTGCTCAATAGCGCTACCAAGGAAGCCTACGACGCGGCGCTGCAACACGTACGCCCCGCTGCCCCAGGGCAGTCGCCGGCTACGCCGACGACTGCCGCATCCACTCCGCCGCGACCGCATTCCAAAACGCCGAAAAGAGAGAATTCAACTCCCAAACGAAAGGAAACGTCGGTCGCAACTAGATTGGGATTGATGGCGATTCTCTTTGTCGTCACGACGCTTATGACAGTAATGTTTTTGCGTCCGGAGGCGTTCGGGTTGGGGCGCGCCGATCTGCCGAAAGCCGTTGCGACTCGGAATAAGTCGATCGACGTTTCGCCGGTCTCCAAGCCATCACCGGAACCGCAGACGAATTCGCCGGAACCCGCGCCAGAGCCGAGGACGCCAGCCCCCGCGCCGCAGACGAACATGACTCCTCCGGCTCAACCGATGCAGACGACTACGCCCACGTCGCCGATGCCGCCGGCACAAGCCAATGGAGCCAGCGTCGCCAAATTGGATACTTGGAAGCCGATCGACACAGCGGATTTCCAACCAACGAATCGGCAAATCGATCTCGTCAGCTATCTCATGCAATTCGACGAATTTCGACCCTATATTCAGGAGGCGCAGAAGGCCGCTGCCGGTGGTCGTCGGCCATTTCCGAACAATGCGGATTTAAAGCGCAGTCAAGATTCGGCGAAAAAGATCTTCGAGGAATATGTGGAAGGTCCCAAGGCTCACGATCAACATCAGTATTATTTCTTGGAATCGATCAAGCTCGCCTTGGAAACTAAAGATAGCGGCGCCGACGCTGCGGGGATCCTGGACGTTGCCGAAAATGTTTCGAAATATCGACGTAACGTTCCGGACATGCTAATGGCGACTTACGTCCGAATCTGTTTGTATGACGTCGATTCCTACGATGAAGAGTATCAACTACTCGTGAAGAACATCTCGTTTACCCGCGTTGACTCTAAATCTTCGTTAGTCGACCGGCTGGTCTGGTTCGAATATTGTCTCTCGAACGCGCGTCAAAGAATTCCGGTGGCGCCGGAACAAGCCCTAGGATATCTCGAATTCATTCTCACCTACGCGAAAGCGGATCGGAAACTTGACCAATATCACCAAGAGGCGGCAATTCTGGTGAAGCAAGTCGACGAAGTGCTGTCCAAACGCGCGCAACTGGCCGGTGTCCTAAAGCGTTTTCGGCGACATCCGGATAGTTTTCGCGCGAACCTAGACCTTGGGTTCATTTATTGTTTTTTGCATGACGACTGGGCGACCGGACTTCCGTATCTCGCCAAATCCAACTATGGCGGTCTTTCTTACGGGGCACAGCTCGAACTTGGCCCCGCCGACACCCCAGAAAAGCAGATTGCGATTGGGGATGAATGGTGGGAGCGCAGGGATAAGGTCCGAGAAGAGTATCGCGGCGCCCTGTTACGTCACGCGGCAGGATGGTATCAACGGGCGCTTCCCAACGTAACCGGCGCCAACAAAGTGCTGCTTACCCAACGGATCGACGCCGCGGCCAAAGCGCCCTAATGGAATCTATGGAAATCTACGACCCTCAAATCGCCGCCTGGTTCGGAATCACGCCGATGGAATTGCCGGCCGACTATTATCGTTGGCTGGGCGTTCGCGCGTTCGAAACCAGCGCGGCCGCCATCACCCAAGGATACGACATCCGCCGTCAACAACTGGCGCAAGTCGGAGCGACCGGCGATGCACTCGCCCGCGCCAACGCCATTTTGCATGGCGCCTACTACGCCCTTTCCGATCCCGTCGGTCGCGCCGCTTACGACCAGTGGCTCGTCAGTCAAGCGAACCTGCCGCAATGAGCACCAGCATTTCTCCTCAATCGATTCAGATGATGCGTACCTGGCTCGGATTTACTGAGCTGGAGACGCCGGTCCACCTCTATGCGCTGTTGGGCGTACGAATTTTCGAGCGAGATCGGCAGCGGCTTGAGATCGGCCTGCGGTACCGGATGGAGCAGCTGCAAATGCGGTTGGCCGGGCCGGAAGGGGAAGCCTGCATGCAGGTGATCAACCTGATGAATAAGGCGTTCGCCGTCCTTCAAGATCCGCAGCGGCAAGCGGCTTACGATCGACGCCTGATCGACCGGCAACTCCACCGGGCGCTTTCTGAATTTGACGAATATCGCCAGCTCCTTACCGATTCTGGGGTCTTTGCGATCGGCAGTCCGCGACCGCAATCGCAACCGGCCGCAAAGTCGGCGAGCGTTCCGCCGGCCCGCAGAGCTCCTGCCGCGGTCCCGGCTCGGGTTCGAGTGCCGATGTGGCTGCGAGCCTTGTTTTTCCTCTCAGGCCCAGTATGCGGCATTCTCTTGGCGCTGTGGGCGGCGCCGCACGTGAAGTCATACCTGAATCCAGAGCCTGCCAAGAAACCGGCGCCGGTCGCCAAACGGGAAAAGATCGAAATCCCGCGACAGCCGGTCGTTCCCCCTACCAAGCCGACGCAGCCAAATTCGAATTCAACGCCGAATAACGTCGTCGCTCCTCCGGCGCAGAACTCATTCACGCCGCCGAAGATCCCACAAATGAGCGACGCGTCGTCGCTGCCGACAAGTCCGACCGTCAATTCTTCGACCGCGAGTCGCTTACCAGCGCCAACTGGTACCGCGCTGGCCGAGGCGGAGGCGTTATTCGACGAGTTGTACGGCGACCAGCGGAAAGCGGCGAAAGAGGACCAGGCGCTGAGCCGCCAGTTGGCGCAGCAATGGATTCAACTCGCTCGCCAGACGATGGATGATCCGAACTCCACGTTCGTGCTTTATCAGCATGCGCTAGCGATGGCGCTCGATTCGGGGAGTCCGATGCAGGTAGAGATCGCCGCGTCGGAGTTGTTGAAACGCTATGAGCTGGATGAACAGAAATTGAAGTTGCCGGTGATAAATCAGATCGCCGGCTCGCCTGATTCGGAATGCGCCGATTTAGGGCTCCAGTTCTCCTACGATTTGATGGAGCGCGCGATCGCGGACGACGACTATTCGCTCCGGCAGCAGCTCACAGTCGACGTCGGGCGGATCGTCGCTCAGACGGCCGATCCCGATACCCGCATGATCGCGCAAATCAATCTACGGCGTCTCGACAAATATGCGGAACAGAGCGTCGCCGCAAACCAGGCGCGATCCGCATTGAACGATCCCGGGCAAGCGACCACAGCGAATCAAACGCTGGGGGAATGGCTCTGCTTTTACAAGAATGATTGGACGGCCGGAATCAGTCATTTGGCCAGCGGAACGGACCCACAACTAAAGCAGGCCGCCGAAACCGAATCCGCGACGCGCACCGGCGACGTCCAAGGGGTTGAAACTTCGGCCGGTCTCTGGTGGAGCGCTTCTCAATCGCGGGGGGACGAATGGGAGCAGTTGGCGATCGAACATCACGCGGTCGAACTTTACCAGAAGATCCTGCCCCAGCTGAGCGGCCTCAAGCGAGAGGCGGCGACCAAGCGGATCGCAGCGCACGAAGAAAAGCTTCCGCGCTAACTGGGGTCCGCTACCTGAATTTGCCGTTGATGCACATCGGGCAATCGACCCCGCCGGTGCCGCGGCAATTCTTGCAGGGGGCACGGGTCGGCGTGTCGTGAATGATCGGACCGTTCGCCGTCTGGGTGACGGTTCGCGTGTAGCTGCGGACCGTCCCGCCGGAACAACCGGTGACGGGGCACGACACCTTCCCGGCGCCGTAACAAGCCAGGCACCAGTCGTCTTCGAAAGAGAGGAGCGAACTGGGCGCCATCTCCCATCGCTCGGAATCGCGCCAATCGTCGCTCGGGACGCTCTCGACGTAGCTCATCAGTTTCCAGCTGCGCTGATAATTCTGCGAGCTGGTCGGCGCCTCGGCGATAATGTCGAGCAGCTGCCCGCGCTGCCGGGTCGACAGAACGCCTGTTCCGCGAGCCATTCCCTTTTGTTCGGCGGTATCGGCCAGCCAGATCATGCGGCGAATATTCTGCACCGTTTCGACCGGCACGACGCCATACTCACGCAGGCGAGTCATGCAAGCGATCGCGGTCGCGACATTGCCGCTGCGCAAATGGGCGACCGAGAGGTTGTGATTGACGGCGACGAGATTCGCCTTTTCAAACGGCGCTAGCGACTGCTGCCGAGCGAGCAAACTACGCTCGCACCGATTGAGTTCGATGATGGCGTATTTCGGCAGTCGGGAGACTTGGATGTGATAGACGCCGAGCAAGAAGCTGGGGTGCACGTTCTCCGGAACTTCGCGAGCGGCGCGCTCGATCGCCGTTTTGAATTCCTGCGATTGTTGCGGATTGTGGGTCCGTTCGGCGTCGCTGAGCATTCGAATCTGCCGCTGGCGCGCCTGATTCCATTCTCCGGTCGAGACCCACCGACTGTTCAGCTTTACCTGCTGAAGCTCGGCCGCCTGTTTGAGGTCGACAATCCGAAGTTGCAGCTGCGGACGAAGAGCGTCTTCGAGATTGGGGGCTTCGAGGAACGCTTCGTACAGAGCGAGCGCGTCGCCGGCCCGATGGCATCCATCGGCCATCTCCGTCAACTCGTCGGGCGCGATCACGCCAAGGTGGATCTTATCGGTCGGCGAAAGAGACCACGTCTCGCGCAGAAAGCGTTGGTCCTCTTCGTGGAGCTGTCGCGCGTCGATGCTGATCAGCTGGCCATCTTCCTTCTTCAGCTGGATCTTTCCCGCTTCGATTCCTTCCAGCGAAGCCAACGTCGAAAACTCGCCGCTAGCGTTTTTCCAGCGGCGGATCCCCACCAACTTTGGCCCCGCATCGTCGACGCCGATCGGCTGCGGACTCGGCAAAGCCTCTTTCAGCTTGGGGGGAAGCGAACGAATGATCGGCGAAAACGCGTCGGCGCATACCATGTCCCCACCGCATAGGAGCGAGAGAACGACAATCAAGAGAAAACAACCGCGCATGCGCCTTGCCACCCGAATGGTTCTTGCATGCCGCTAGTTTGAGTGATGACGCAAGGGGCGTCAAGATTGAGTCCCCGATTCGACGATCAAATTGAAATCGCCCTTCCAGCCCGGTCCAATCGAAGCGAGTCGTACCGTTCGCCCCGCTTTACGGCGCCGGGACCAGGGGGGATCATAAGTCGAGTCGAAAACTGCAAGCCAAACAGTTGAGTCGGGATCATCGGATGTTTTTTTCCTGGTTGAAACGACGGTCGCGCGACAGGATCAAGGGGCAGCCCTTTCCTGACGATTGGAAGGCGTTCGTCGCAGCTCACCTGTGGCAATATCCGGCGCTCAATGCCCAGGAGCGTGAGAAACTGCAGCACTCGATCGCGATTTTGTTCGCCGAGAAGAATTGGGAAGGGTGCAACGGTTTGGAGCTGAATGACATCTCCAAAGTGGCGGTCGCCGCTCAGGTCGGCTTGATGACCTTGGGGTTGGGGGAAGAGTATTTCGACAAGGTGATGTCGGTCCTGATCTACCCTGCGGCCTATCGGGCCGAATCGCAGGTTGCGACCGGCGGCATCGTGATGTCGACGCAGTCCGATCGACTAGGAGAAGCCTGGTATCGCGGTCCAGTCATTTTGTCGTTGCCGGACGTCTTCGAAGGATCTCAGAGCCCCAACCATGCCCGCAACTTGGTGATTCACGAGTTCGCCCATCAGCTCGACATGCTCAACTGCAGCGTCGCCGACGGCATTCCGCCGATGGAGACGAAGGAGCAAGCGGAAGCGTGGATCGCCAACTTCCGCCGCGCCTACGAGCAACAGGTGCATGACTGCCAAACCGGTCATCGGCCACTTGTCGACCGATACGGCGCCACCAACGAGGCGGAGTTCTTCGCCGTCTTGTCCGAGGCGTTCTTCCAGACGCCCAAACCGCTCTCAACGCACGATCCTGGCCTGTACGACGTGCTCCGCACTTATTACCGCCAAGATCCGCTGCGATGGACGCATTAAGCCCTGTGTCGCTCCTGCTGCTCGCCAATTCCGACATGCCGCCGCTTCGCTTGCCGTTCACGCTGACGCTGCTCGCGGCGCTGGTGGGGACTGCGATCTGGACCAACACGCATCGCGGTGCGATCGGCGAGGACGATTTACGCGATTACGGGTACGCTCCCCGACATCTTTTGGGCTTTGAGTGGCGGCGGATCTTTTCCTCGATCTTCATGACCGTCGGCGGCTGGCGATTTTACGCGTCGCTGCTAGCGACGGCGGTCTTTGTCGGACGGCTGGAATGGATCTACGGCGCCACGCGGACGGCGGTCTTCTTTTTCGCGATTCATGTGGCGACGCTACTGATCGAATCGGCGGCGATTATCGCTCCGCTCCGCTTCTTCCGGCATCCGCTCGGAAACGCTCTCCATTTAACGCACGATGTCGGGCCTTCGGCCGGTTACTACGGATGCTTTGGCGCCGTACTTTCTTTGAGCGGCTTTTCAGCGCCCTTCATCGGGATCGTAGCGCTCTATCTGGCGCTCCGGATCGTGCGGAGCCTATTTTTCGTGGGAAAAAACGAGCCAGATCTGTCCGCAGACATTGCTCATCTTATCGCGTTTACGCTCGGACTCGCGTGGGGAAGCGTGGGGCAGGCGTAAACGAGCGTCGGTGAGTTATTCTTCTTTTCGCCTCCCCTTTCGCAGCGAATAGCAATGGCGTATCACGGCAGGTTTTCGGTAGAATTTGGAAGCTCGGTCGTGAATCGCATTGAAGGGACATCATGATTATCTTGACCATCGACGTCGGCGGCACCAATGTCAAAATGCTCACCACGGCGATCGACGAAAAGCGAGCCTTTCCGTCCGGCCCCGATCTGACGCCGGAGCAAATGGTCGCAGGGGTCAAAGAGAAGACGGCCGACCTGGAATATGACGTCATTTCGATCGGCGTTCCCACTCCGGTCGTCCAGGGCAAGATCTTCCGCGAACCGCATAACCTGGGCAAAGGTTGGGTCGGGTTCGATTTTGAAGCGGCGCTCGGCAAGCCGACCAAGATGACCAACGACGCCGCGATGCAGGCGATGGGGGACTACCACGGCGGGCGGATGCTCTTCCTGGGTCTGGGAACCGGACTCGGTTCGGCGATGATCGTCGACGGCATCTTGCAGCCGATGGAACTCGCGCACCTTCCCTTCAAGAACAGCAAAACATTCGAAGATTACATCGGCGTGCGTGGGCTGGAGCGGCTCGGCAAAAAGAAATGGCGCGCCACCGTGCTGGAAGTGGTCAAACTGCTGAAAGCGGCGCTCGAAGCGGAGTATGTGATTCTTGGCGGCGGCAACGCGCGTCTGGTCGACGAACCACCGCCGAACACGACCCTGGGGAACAACAACAACGCCTTCCTCGGCGGGTTCCGCATGTGGGATCAATCGATCGGCGGCGCCTCGCTACGAGTGGAAGAGCGGGAAGCTCCTCGCGTTATCCGACATACCGGCGAATCGGACAATAAGATCACGACGCTGTTCCTCGATATCGGCGGCGTGCTGCTGACCAACGGTTGGGATCACAACGCCCGCATCCTGGCCGCGAAGGAATTTCACCTCGACTACGCACAGCTTGACGAACGACATCACCTCACGTTCGACAAGCTCGAAACCGGGCGGCTGAGTCTGGACGAGTACCTCGATCGCGTCGTCTTCTATCAACAGCGAACGTTCAGCCGTCGTGACTTCCAAGAGTTCATGCTCAACCAGTCTCAGGAACTGCCGGAGATGTTGGAGTTCATGACCGCCGTCAAAAAGAAGAATCGCCTGCACGTGATCGCGGTCAGCAACGAAGGACGCGAGCTGAACGAGTATCGGATCAAAAACTTCCAGCTCGGCAATCTCTTCGACTGCTTCATTTCGTCCTGCTTCGTCCATCTGCGGAAGCCGGATGTCGAAATGTATCGCCTGGCGATGGACGTCGCCCACGCCCAGCCGAAGCAAATCGCCTATGTCGACGATCGTCCGATGTTCGTGGAGATCGCCCGAGCGCTAGGGATCAACGGGATCTGCCATCGCTCGCTGCGGGAAACGAAACATTCGCTGCTCGCGCTGGGGCTCGACGTCGACGTGTAGGCGCGGCGACGAAACGGCAATGGAACTTCTTGCGGCTGGAGTCTAGACTATCAAGCATGGTCCTCCCAACATCAGGGGCCGTGCCGAACACCTCTCTATCCGCATATCAATGGGCACTGCGATTCATGGCGTTTCCCCGACTCCAAGAGCTCATGCGACGCGAAGGCATGACGGAAAGGTTTCTCGCATGCTGGTTCAATACATATCCTCCTGCTCCCGAAGAGGAAATCACGAAGCTACTGGCGACTCGCCCGTGGTTGCCCCACGATTACCTTGAGTTTCTTCGAATGACGGACGGGGCGGTACTCGAGATGTTTGTGTTCTACGGCCTTGCGAATGGACATGTTTTTCCAATCGCCAGGTCAGAATTCTACGTCAAGCCTTACGGATCAGACGACTGGGTTGCCGTCGGTCAACTTCCCAGTGGCGACGCCTTTGTGATTCATCGTTCCGGTTCGATCGCCACGATTGGCAGCGATCCACTTCCCGATGAACCTGTTCCCTTGTGCGATAGTTTCCAGACGCTTATCGAAGATATTTGCTGTGGTGAGTGGTACACGGAGTTTTTTGGAGGACCGCCGGTTGAAAGCGAATGGCTCGACCATATCCGAGCCAAGGGATGGTCACGCTAACCTACTTCAAAAGGAGGGCCGCAGGACCGGTGCGGCGATTAGACGATCTTCACCGAGTAGTCTTGCTCTTCCCAGCGATCTTCGGCGATCCAGTGGAACGTGAAGATAACGGTGGCGCCGGGCGGTTGATCGCCGATCGGCAAATCGACGACGTACAGTCCTAGCGCGTTCTCGCGGGCCTCAACGTCGTCGCGCGTTTTCCACTCATCGTCGCTCCAGTGAGCGACGAACGGTGCGTCGCAGATGATCCGGAGCGGTTTGCCGGCCGGCATTTCGGCCGGCTGATGGGCGAAGGTCCAGATCTCGACCCGATTCTTCGTCTTCTCCACGGCGTAGCGCTGGTAGACCGACTCGATCCGGTCAAAGACGACGCCGTCGGAGCGACTGCGGACGAGCGTAATGTATTCGGCATGCGCCCAGCAGAGCGGCATCGCCGCGCCGGTTGGACCGCCGAAGAAGAGTTCCTTTTCCGGAATGTCGTCGGCGTCCCAGACTTGCTCGGTCAGCATCCCCCCGTCATTCGCGAACCCTTCGATCGCTTTGATGTAGGGAGAAGGATC
The DNA here is from genome assembly GCF_020966755.1 of Blastopirellula sediminis. Classification (NCBI taxonomy): domain Bacteria; kingdom Pseudomonadati; phylum Planctomycetota; class Planctomycetia; order Pirellulales; family Pirellulaceae; genus Blastopirellula; species Blastopirellula sediminis. The sequence continues at coordinate 441,715 of NZ_JAJKFT010000002.1, read as the reverse complement.
GCGACCGGCCGCCATTTCGTAGAACCCGCGCTCGCCGGTCAGTAGCGGCCAGCAGCGTCCTTCGCCGGTTCCATTGAAGGCGCTGCCGTCAGGATGTTGTCCATAGCCGTCGTGATTGTACCGCCGCCAGCAAGGACCTTGCGGCAGATCATACTTCAAGACTTCGTCGATCACGGCGACCGTGTCGACGATGATCGGATCGTCCGCAGCCCGCACGCCAAGCCGAACCAATTGCAGAAAACCGCCGTCAACGATGTTGCGGGCCAAATGTTCGCCGCCGCCGTTGGCGATTTGGACGTACTCGCGGTTCGGGTCGGGCGAAATGCAGCCGGGATGCGGGCTTGCCGGCGTGATGCGAACGTAATGTCGCGGTTTGCCAGGAACAAGTTCGCCGCAATCGGTGACGGTCCATTTTTCGAGGGACGCCGCGGCCCAGTCGCCATAGTCGCGTAAGAATTCCGCCAGTTCCGGATCGTTATGCAAATCAGCGAAGTCGGCGGCGCAAATAATCGCCGCGATCAGCGCCGCCAAGGTGGAAGGAGAATACCCTTCGTTCTCTTCCCAGCGTTCCTGCGCCGTCACCGGTCCATGCAGAATCAGGAAGCGAACGGCGCGGCGGACCATGATCGAAGGATCGAACTTCGCCAGTCCCCCCACTTGTTGCAATCGCCACGCGAGGATGACCGGCGCCGCAATTTCGTCGAGCTGCACCCCATTCCAATAGGCGGTCCCGTCAATGCGGCTGTTTTGAGGCATTCCGCCGTCGTCGCGCTGCACGCACGAGAGCCACGTCAAAGCTCGCAGCGGCGATTCTTTTTCCCCGCAAGCCAACAGCGCCGTGGTGGTCTGCACCATGTCGCGGGCCCAAACGAGGTGATAGCCGCCAGAGTCGGAGTCGTCTTTCGTTTCTCCCCACGGAATGCTCATCGAGGCGACCGTGGCGCCGGCGAACATCTTATCTTCGTGCGCCATCAAAACGCATTGGCTCAGCCGGACGAGAGACGCCGTCGCGTGATCCTCGAGCTGCATCGGGTTTTCGTAGATCGTCCGCTTCCACTGCTCGATGTAGCGCTTTCGCTGCAGTTCGAAGGGAAAGAGGAACGCCTGCAACAGTTGCGTAGCCGCTCCTTTGTAATTGTGCCCCATGGCGACGCCGATGTTGAATTCCAATCCCCGAGAGAGATCGACTTCACCCATCATCGCGACGTTGCCGTCTTCCGCTAATTCGTACTCCCAGTCCATCTGAAAGTTATCGCGCAAGTCGCGCCAGCCGTCGCTGACGCCAACGTAACCGACCGAGCGACGGACGAAATCGGTATCGCAGCCGAGCACCAGGTCAACGATGTCGTGCTTGGCGTGCAGGAGTCGCTTGCCTGCAAGGTCCAACAGCTTCGCCGTGTTGTGTTCGCCGGTATCGGCGAGATGGGGTGCGAGCAGCACGAAGATCTTCAGCTTGTTCTCGAGCGCCGGATCGAGGATCTCGATCTTGACGTTCATCAGCACCACATTGGTATGGGGCTCGCTGATGACTTCTTTGACGATGCGATAGCGCTCGTTGGGGCAAGTGTTCGTCAAGCGATAGAGGAGCGCGTGCGGCTCGGGACGTTCGATCTTGTGCGTCAGATCCCGCTTTTCTTCATGAAAGAAGCTCTCGCCGTCAGTAACCAACAGCTGCAAGTCGCGGGTATTGGGAGAGTCGACGTGCGGATAATAGATCTCGTTAACGATGCCGTGGCTCAGCGTAAACCAGACGTGCGAGCCGCTGTGATAGGCGGTTCCGAGACCATCTTTGGCGCTGGAAGTCCAACGCGGTTCGATTCCAGGAGCGCCAGGGGCGATGCGGTCGTTCATAGGGGGAATCCAAGCTCCAGAATCACAGCAGGCGCGACAAACGAGCGAGATCGGCTCTTATCCTCCTTCGGCGATGCAAGACGAGTGCGTCATGCTCTGGTCGATTAAGAGGATGCGGGCGATTATGCCGGATAAGTGGTCCCGCGGCAGAGCCTGGCTCTTCCCTATCAATATAGGTTGCTGCGCGAAAAGAGTCGCATTGATCAGCGAGCGGGAATGGAAGCGGTTGGCGATCAGGCCGAGTCGGAGCTGTAGCTTTCGGGACCAATCAGTCCCAGTTCGATCGCAAAGCGGACGAAGTCGGCCCGGCTGCGGAGCCCCAGCTTCACGCCGATCCGCCCGCGGTAGGTCTCAATCGTTTTGACGCTAAGCTCCAATTCGTCGGCGATCTCTTGGTTGGTGTGCCCCTTGGCCAGGCGCGTAAAGACCGCCTTCTCGCGATCGCTCAATCCTTCTAGCGGCCCGGTTACTTTTCCCGCCGGCTCTTTTCTTTCCGCGACCAGCAGCGAACCGACCTGGGTCGGATCGAGATCCAAGTCGACGAAGATCTTGCCGCTGGCGACGGTCCGAATCGCGGCCGCCACTTCGGTATCGGCCGCCGCTTTGACGACGTATCCGCTGGCGCCGCTCGCCAAGACCGCGCGGACCAGGCCCAGATCGTCGTGCATCGATAAGACCAGGATTCGCGTCTCTGGCGCCGCGCGACGGATCTTTTCGATATGCGGAACGCTGCTGCCGCCGGGCATCGTGAGGTCCAAGATCAGGACGTCCGGTCGCAAACGCACGACCTCGTCAAGCACATGGTGCGTGTCGGCGACCTCGCCGATCACTTCCATGTCGTCGTGCGCTTCGAGCAATAGTTTCAGCCCGGCCCGAAAGACGGTGTGATCGTCGGCGACTACCAGTCGGATCTTTTTTGGCGGCGTCATCGCAGTATTGGTAACCTCGCTCGCAGTAAAGTTCCTTTGCCCGGCTGCGACTGGAGGGTCAAATCACCCTCCAGCAGCGCCGTGCGCTGCATCATTCCGGCCAGGCCAAGATGCCCGTCGGGCGACTCGGTCGTTTCGGCCGGCATCCCGTGGCCATTGTCCTCGACTTCCAAAACCAGTTCGTCCCCCTGGCGTTTGACCAGGATGCGAACCTTGTCTGCCCCCGCATGACGCACCACGTTCGTCAGCGCCTCTTGCAAGATGCGGTAAACGGCGATCTGCAGCGGTGGAGAAAGCGATTCGATATCCTTCGCATCGATCAAACGCTCCACCTGCAAATCATGCACCTGACTCGCATCTTCCGCTAGTCGTTCTAGCGCCAGAGGCAAACCCAAATGATCGAGCGCCGCAGGACGCAGTCCGTTGGAAATCCGTCGCACTTCGTGCACCGCCTGATTGACGATCTCGCGCAGATCGGCCAACCGCTTGTGGTAGTTTTCCGGGTCAGGGCGATCTCCCATCGCTCGCAAACCCATCATCACCGACGTCAGCGATTGTCCAATTTCGTCGTGTAGATCGAAAGCGATCCGGCGACGTTCTTCTTCTTGCAGCGAAACGAATTGTTCCAACAGCCTTGCTCGCATTGTCGCGATTTCACGCAACGGGGCAATCGCGGTAAACCACAGCACCGGCGTCAGAATGATCGTCAACAGTCCAGCGTCGGCAATCGCTTCGCTCCACGGAGCGCTTTCGCCAAAAACCGACGGTAAGAGCATCATCACGATGATTTCCGCGACAAAGACGACCAGCAAGATCGTCAAACAGATCAGGAGCGGCCTCACCGGGCGAGCGGTTTCCAGACGTGACGTTTTCATGAGGCGATTCCGGTGGTGAGTTCGTCCAAGTGATCCTCATTGTACATCGATCCAAGGGACGGTTCGGGAGAAGACGCTCTGCGGAAAACACCGAAAAACGCCGTTTCAACCTGCCGTGACCCTTACATCCGTCAGGGAAACCCCGACATTCCTGAAAACTTTGCCGCTTCTCCTGAATTGCCTCATTTCGGGTCGACAGCGGACAATGTTTTGGGGCGATTATCGGCTTCGACTGCAGGTCGATATCGCCTCGCTTCGTCTCGACCCGCCTTCCCTTCCTTCCCGCTTGGACAGTGCCATGTCAGCTTCCCCGAACCTCGTGACGCGATCCCCGATGATGGCGACGGTTTCCAAGGTTCTTTCGTCCCTGTTCGTGCTCAGTCTGCTTGGCGCCGGATGGCTGGCGGTCCATCACATGGACACCGAAGGGGCCGACCATGCGGAGGAGTCAACGGCCGACGTGGAAGCGCCGATTGCGGACCGCGTCACGTTAACCGAAGGGAAGTTGGCGTCGGCCGGATTGGCGTTTGGACTCGCCGAACCGCATGCGATTCAGCACATTCACGAGGTGCCGGGTCGGATCGGCTACGACCAATCGCATCATATTGAGGTCCGTTCGCCGATCGACGGCGTCCTCGCGAAAGTGTTGGTGAAAACCGGCGAGGTTGTCGACGTCGGCCAGACGATCGCGAAAATCAGCAGCCCCGAAATCGGTCAGGCCCGTGCCGAACTGATGCGCCAAGATTCGCAAGAGAAGCTCGTCGCCGCACGTTACGACCGCGCGAAAGACGTCGCCGCGAACGTCCGCCAATTCGCATCCATGCTGGAAGACCGCATCGATGCGGCGGAGCTCGAAACTGCGTTCGAAAATCGGACGATCGGCGACTATCGCCAAACGCTGCAACCCGCTTACGTCAAGTATCGCCTGGCGTCCGAACTGTTGGAAAACGTTCGCCCCTTGACCGGTACCGGCGCCCTTTCGGGACGTACGATTCGCGAACGTGACGCCGAGTATCAAGTCGCCATGGCCGAATATCAGGCGGCCCGCGATCAGGCGATCTTCGATTCGACGCAAGCCGAGCGTGAAGCGCATGCCGAACTGGACAACGCCCGGCGGCAAACCGAGATCGCCAGGGAACAACTCAATGCGATGCTGGGGGGCGCTAAGTACGTCAGTTCGGCCGAAGACGACTTGTCGACTCTCGATATTCGCTCGCCGATCGCGGGCACCGTTGAGTCCCGCAAGTTCGCAGAGAACGAACGGGTCTATCGGGCTGATGGTTTGTTCGTCATCGCGAACACGGACAAGCTGTACGTTTCCGCGGACATTCGTGAGCAAGATTGGCCAGCGGTTTCGATCGAACCTGGCGCGGAGATCCTAGTTTCTGTCCCGGCCCTTCCCGACACCCAGATGACGGCCCGCGTTCACTATGTCGGTCGCGAAGTGCACGCCGATACGAACGCGGTCCCCTTGGTCGCTGTGATCGCAAATCAAAACGGAGTTTTGCGTCCCGGGATGTTTGCCCGCGTCTCGCTGCCGGTCGGCAAGCCGAAAACGGTCCTCGCCGTTCGCCCCGAAGCGATCTTTCAGCATGACAACCGCGACTTCGTCTTCGTCGCAGTTTCTGACAGCGAATTTCAGCCGACGCCGGTCGTCTGCGGCGATTTGCGATCGGAAGACTGGGTCGAAGTTCAATCGGGTCTCACGGCCGGACAACGCGTCGTCGAGAAAGGGGTCTTCGTCCTCAAATCCGAGTGGCTATTGGAAGGGGAAGGGGAATAGCCGCTTGCGTCCCAATCCCGCCGATAAGAATCACCTTCCCGCATTCCCTGAAATCCCGCCATGCTAACTCACCTGATCGAATTCTCGCTGAAGAACCGTGGGCTGGTCGTCATCCTGACCCTGCTCATGGCCGGCGCCGGCATCTATTCGGCGATCGAGCTGCCGATTGACGCAGTGCCGGACATGACCAACGTTCAGGTCCAGGTCGTCACCGACGCTGGTTCGCTGTCGCCGGTCGAAGTCGAACGCTACGTCACCTACCCGGTCGAAAACATCATGGGTGGGCTGCCGAACGTGGAGGAAGTCCGCAGCGTTTCGAAGTTCGGCATCTCGGTGGTGACGATCGTCTTTCAGGAAGGGACCGACATCTACTGGGCGCGCAACTTGGTTGCGCAGCGTTTGGTGGAAGCGACCGCCAACATTCCCGAAGGATACGGGACTCCGGCGCTTGGCCCGCTGACGACGGCGCTCGGCGAAATTTTGCAGTTCGAGGTCCGTAGCGATCGCCATTCGCCGATGGCGCTTCGCACGATGCTGGAATGGGAAATTGCTCCCCGCTTGCGCGAAGTCTCGGGCGTGACCGAAATCAACACGCACGGCGGCTACTACAAGACGTTTGAAGTGCAGCCCGATCCCGATCGGATGACCAGCTACGGCATTACGCTGGAAACGCTCTTTGAGCGTCTGCGGAACAACAACGCCACTTCCGGCGGCGGTTATGTGATTCACTACGGCGAACAGCGTTTCGTCCGCGGGATTTCGCTCCTTCGCGACATCGACGACATCAAAGCGATCGTCATTCGCCGCGAAGCGAACGGAGCCCCGATCCTGGTCGGCGACGTCGCCAACGTGGTGATCGCCCCGATGACGCGGCAAGGCGCCGTGACGCGTGATGGTCGTGGAGAAGCGGTCACGGGGCTGGTGATGATGCTGATCGGCGAGAATTCGCGCGAAGTGGTGATGGCGACCAAGGAACGCCTGAAGGAAATCGAAAAGACGTTGCCCGAAGGGGTCCGTCTGGAAGTGACCTACGACCGAGCGGCGCTGATCGGCCGAACGCTGAAAACGGTCTTAACGAACCTGACCGAAGGTGGACTCTTGGTCGTCGTCGTGCTGTTGTTCATGCTGGGAAGTCTTCGCGCCGGCATCCTGGTGGCGATGGCGATTCCGCTTTCGATGCTGTTCGCGACCAATGTTATGGCGACCGTCGGCGTGACCGCCAGCTTGATGAGCTTGGGGGCGATCGACTTTGGTTTGATCGTCGACAGCTCGGTGATCATGATCGAAAACTGCATCCACCGACTTTCGCACGACAACGGCGACAAGCTGCACGCTGACGTGATTCGGGACGCGGCGATTGAAGTTCGCAAGCCGACGATGTTCGGCGAGTTGATCATATCGGTCGTGTTCATTCCGATCTTGCTGCTGCAAGGGACCGAAGGAAAACTGTTCCGCCCGATGGCGATGACCGTCCTCTTCGCACTGGCCGGTTCGCTCGTCCTGTCGCTCACTTTCATGCCGGCGATGGCGTCGCTGATGCTGCCGAAAACGATGGAAGACAAAGAAATCTTCCTGATTCGCTGGATCAAGTGGATCTACGATCCGATCGTGACCCGGGCGATTCGCTACTCCGGCGCAACGGTCGCCGTCGCCCTCTCGGTCTTCTTGATCAGCATTCCCGTCGCGATGGACCTGGGCGCCGAGTTTATGCCGCGACTGAACGAAGGGGACCTTCTGGTTGAAGCGGTTCGTCTGCCGAGCGCCACGCTCGAAGGATCGATCGCGATGTCGACGCAGATCGAAAAGTTGCTGAAAGAATTCCCTGAGGTGCGGACCGTCTTCTGCAAAACGGGTCGTCCCGAAATCGCCAATGACGTGATGGGCGTGCATCAAACCGACGTGTGGGTGCTGCTGAAGCCGCCGCATGATTGGCCCGATCACAAGACTCGCGACGAGCTGATTGAGGAAATGTCGGAAAAGCTCAACTCGAACGTCCCCGGCGTCGCCTTCGGTTTCACTCAACCGATCGAAATGCGCGTCGACGAGTTGGTCGCCGGCGTGAAAGCCGACGTCGCGGTGCTCTTGTACGGCGACGATCTGGAGATTCTCGCCAAGAAGGGGAAAGAGATCGAATCGGTCCTCCGCGGAATCCCCGGCGCCGTCGACGTCAAAGCCGACTACCAGGCGAACCTCGCGACGATCGCGATCAAAACGCAGCCGGAGAAGCTGGCTCGGTACGGCGTCGACGCCCAATCGGTGCTCGACGTCGTCGCTTCGATCGGCGGCGTGCCGGTCGGGGAAATCTTTGAAGGGCGAGCGAAATACCCCATCATGGTCCGCATTCCACTGGAATGGCGCGAGCGGCTCAATCTGCTGGAGCAACTTCCAGTCGCCGAAGCCGGCGGTGAACCAGTTCCGCTTAAGGAATTGGCCGAGATCACGCTCGAAGAAACTCCGCCCGGTATCGAACATGAAGGAGGCCGACGTCGAACCTTCGTGTCGGCCAACGTCCGTGGTCGCGATGTCGCAACGTTCGTGCAGGAAGCGCAGCGCACGATCGGCGAAAAGGTCGCGTTGCCGACCGGCTACGAAATCCAGTGGGGCGGCGACTTCCAGAATCTGCAATCGGCCAGTCAACGCTTGGCGATCATCACGCCGATCGTGCTGTTGATCATTCTGCTGCTGTTGCACACGAGTCTCGGCTCGGTCCGCTTGGCGCTGCTCATCTTCCTGGCGGTGCCGATGGCCGCGTCGGGCGGCATCTTCGCGCTCTACCTGCGAGAGATGCCGTTCAGCATCTCGGCCGGCGTCGGGTTCATCGCCCTGTTCGGCGTGGCGGTGCTCAACGGACTGGTCTGGGTCAGCTCGGCGGAAAATCTCCGCAAGGCAGGCGTGCCGATCGACGGGATCAGCCACACGACCGCCTTGGCCCGGTTGCGACCGGTGCTGATGACCGCGCTCGTAGCGAGTCTCGGCTTCTTGCCGATGGCTCTCTCAACCAGCGACGGCGCCGAAATGCAACGTCCTTTGGCGACGGTCGTGATCGGCGGGCTGATCACGTCGACGCTTCTCACGTCGCTGGTGGTGCCGTGCATCTATCCTTGGTTCGCCAAAGGACTGCCGATCGAACGGGATCCGGAAGCGAATCCGGTCGCCTAACCGCTGACGAGAAACTGCTGAATCTCGCCCGATTCGAGCAACACCGAGAATCGATTCGGGCTGATGTCGGACGCGACGGCGACGACGTTGCCGGAGAACTCCAGTTCGGCCTCCAGCTTCAGTTTCGTATCATGCGTGCTGTAAACTTCGCCGGTCCGTCCGCTGGCGGAAATCAAAAGTCCGCCCCGATTAAACACGATTTGCGGATGGGACATTTGGGTGGAGAAGCGTTCCCGTTTTCCATCCGGCGCATCATCCCAAAAGACGACCCCGCCGCGCTCCATCGCCACGGCGACCCGACTGCGCGTGTTGGGGAGGGTTCCCGCCAATTGATAGATCGGCTGATCGAGCTCCAGTTTGTGCTGTAATACCCCTTGTCGATAGGCGCAGAGTCGCTCGCCGGCTCCGATGTATACCATCCGCCCATTGGCGAACATCGGCACGAAACGACTTTCGTTCAGCGGTAAGGCAACCGTGTGAAAGTCGATATCGAGCGTTTCGGTGACGGCGATCTCGCCGCCAGTTCGCACGCCGATCAGCGTGGGCGACTGGTTACGGAACTCCAACAGCCAGACGAGATCTTGTCCTGAATGGGCGGCGCCGCACAAATTGCCGGTCATCCCCGGCAGCGAACCGGCGCGCGTACGATAAGCGATCCGATTCGTCTCGGGAAACTCGAACGCGTCGGCGATCGGCGGTCCGCCAAAGGGATGAATGACGACGAAGTCGGGGTGATTGCCGTTAACCGCCAGCAGAATTTCTGGATCGGAAAACTGGCTTTGCCGATTGGGGGAAAACTGCTGCGGCGCCAGATTGCCGTCGAATCCGTAGCGGAACAGTTTTAGATGCCCGTGAAAGACGCCCGCGGCGAAGATCATGTTGGCCGACGAAACAGCCGACTTCCAGCGCAGCGCTTTCCACGGAATCTGAAATTGATGGATCAATTCGGCGGTTCGCTGCAGCCGCGATGACTTGAGCGTTGGTAGCGGCGCCCGCGCGTTGCGGGCTTCGTCGAATCGCGTGCAGTCGCGCGCGAGCAACCGATCTTCCGGCGCCACCTTACGGACCGCGTCGAGCACACGCGACGAATCGATGACGCTCCCTCCCTTCAACATCCGCGACGCCAACACCCGCGTGTCGTCGGCGGCTTGCGCTTGGACCCGGCGATCAGGATAGGACGCGCTCGCTTCGGCGATGATTTCGATCTGCTTGATGCGGATTGGGTGGGGAACCGTTTCGTCCCGCAGTTTTCTCAACCGAGTCCCGGCCGCGTCATGCCGCGCATGTCGTCCCAAGAGGGCGATCATTTCCTGTAGGCAGGGACCGGCCTGTGACGTCGCGGGCCAGGCTGATTCCAGTTCTTCCACCGCTTCGTCGACGGCGTCGAGCTTCAGCTCCAGCAAGCGCGCCGCCGCCAACAGCTCTCCCCTGCTCCGCCGTTTGACGACCTCTTTGCGATACTGCGCTTTCGCTTCCTCATGCTGCTCAAGCCGTGTGAGGATGTCCCCTGCCTTTTCAAATTCGTCGATCTCCTCGTACAGCTGACACGCTTCGGTCCAGAGGCCCCCGTTCTCATAGCAGCGCGCGGCGGCCAACGGCTGCTTGAGCCGTTCGCGGTAGAGAACCGCCGCTTCGCGCCAATGTTCCCCTTGTTCCAGGGCGCTCGCGGCGGCGCTGATGTCGTTCAGCAGTTCGCCGAAGATATAGGCGGCGCGGCGATAACGTCCCAGCCGCAGTTCGCGATTGGCCAACTCGCGATATCGGGCGGTCAGCTTCTGCTGAGTTTCCCAATCGAGATTCCACGCGTCGCCGGGCCCTCCTCCGCCACCAAGGCGATTCATGTTGAAGTTGACGTCGTTGGACGAAAGCCGGCTCCCCGGCGGAGCGATTCCGCGCCCCGCTCTTCCGCCGAGCGGCAGCGCGTACTTCAGCCCTTCGTCGGGATCGCTATCGAGCAAGCCCATCAGCTTCTGGATCGCCTTCTCACGTTCGCTGAGGAGCGCCTGGTCGAGCCCCGCCAGACGCTCGGACATCCAGCTTTCGAGCCGCTGGAGCCACGATGGCCCGCCGCTGCCGCTCGGCTGAGGTCCTGGACGATTACCGCCCGCCGCGCCCCCTGCCGTTGAACCGGCGCCAGCAGCCAGCGCTCCACCGAGCGCGCTCAACCCGGCCAGTCCGGCGCCCAACACTTTCAAACCGAACCACTGGATCGAATGCCCCAGGCCTGGCTGGGGACGGTCCGCATCGGGCGGGCGATTGCCCAACTCTTCGCTTTCCGATCCGATGTCTCCCTTCCCTTGCTGCAGCACGATCTCGATCCCCGGCGGCTCGCTCGGCGCAAGCGAGCGTAGCTTCGGCGCCAGCTGCGTTCCGGCCGTCGCCCGATCCCAGCGGCGATCGACGGCAAGTCCAGCCTCCAGAAAGTCGGCCGACTGCCACACATCGTCCGCTTCGAACCCAATCAGGCCGGCCGCCGGATGCCAGACGTAGGTCAGATCGGCGGCAAGAATCGTTTGCAACTCTTCCGGAGAGAGGGCTGGGTCAAACGTCGCTTCGATCGGTACGAACAACCGCTTCCCCACCTTACCGTACGGAACGCACTTCGCCGCAGCTTGCAGCGGACGCAAGTCGCCGCGGGCGTTTTCGGGCAGAAAGAGAAACGCGCCGCCGACCGTTTGCGAGTACCGCTCGCCCGGAATCATCAGCAGACGGACCGCGATCTGCGTCTGGGCGCCACAAGCGGCGATCGCTTGCAGCCAGTCGGCTGGATCCGGCGATGCGATCAGCCACGCGGTCGCGTCCCGCAGCGGATGCGGCGTGTAGCGCAGTTGAACGGTTCGCTCGATCATCGCAAGTTCCTAATAAACCGGCGGACCAGATTTTCGAGCGGCTTCCCTTCCGAATCGGACGACGTTGGGCGTCCGGTTTGCCAGCTGGCTCCCCAATGCCGCCCATCCGAACTCCAACCGGTCGCTTCCCAATCTGAAAGTGTGATTGAAAGCTCCGGCAAGTTGGGATCGGACGACCGCAGGTGCAAGATCCCCCGAGAATCGAGAAAGGCCTGGCTGCCGTCCTCCCAAGTCGCACAGCCGAGCGAGAATTGAAAGCGCGGCGCCTTGACCATCTTGAACGTCTTGCCGAGCGTCACGTTCTCCGAATACTTTTCGCGATAGAGTCGCGGACGCCCTTCCGCTAGATTCTTCAACGCCAGCAGCCCTTTCCTGCGTGTGACTAGCACCAGGCAATCGAGGTCGTCTCGTCTGGAGACGGCGACATGGGTAAAGTGGTTCCGCATGCTGTGCGACGTCAGGAAACGCTTCGCCTCGGGATGAAGCGTCGGAAAAATCTTCTCCGGTTTGGGCGACTGGATCATGGCCGGCGTTCGCGACTGCAAGTCGACCAGACAACAGGGAAGTTCAGGACTGTTTTTCGCAAGCTGCGGATAGAGCAACAGGCGCCGGCCGTCTTGGGAAACGCGGGGAGAGTCTTGGATCAAGCGGTCTTCTCGCCAGATGGGCCATACCTCGCGCGTGTCGGAATAGTAGATCATGCCGTCTCGGGTGACGCCGTACGGAGCGTTCAAGCCGTGGTATTCCCCGAAGTGGACGAATTCGTACTTCTTGGCGTCGTCCGAATGAACGACCGAGTCGAGTTGCAAGCGACTACCGTCAAACGACGCCGCATGCCAGGGATCTTGAACGTGCCTGCCGCGAAAGAAGCGGTCATGCGTCCAGGCAATCTCGGTGGGCAGCCGCAGCACATCCAGGGACTCGGCAGTCTGCAAGGAAATCGCTTCCAAATGGGATTGATTCGGCGAAAGAACCAGCAACACGCCGTCTCGTAGCGCGATCACGTTTCCTTTGCTGCGCGGCGTTACGAAACTCGTCTTCGCCACCGAATTCGTGACGTCGACTTGCAGAAACGCCAACTCGCGCCGATCGATCTTCGTAATCACACCATAGGCCATCTTCTCCGATGCGTCGTACTTGCACCACGTTAAACCTCCCGCGGGAAGTTGGTCGTGCAAAATGCGGGAGCCGAATGTGGACTTCTGATCCCAATGATGAAGACACCCATGATTGCTGATGGTCAGAAAACCATGCTCCGCCAGCGAGATCGTTTGTTTATATTCGACCTGGTGCGAAATCCGCAGCGGAAAGGGACGCTGCTTGAAAATCACCGGCAAGTCGTTCGCCAAACTCCGATCGATCAGCGGAGTCGCCGTAGCCGGGCGGTCGGCGAAGAGTTGCTCAACGTTCAGCTCCGCCTCACGGACGCGCTTCGAACCGCGAAGATTCTTTTCGATCAAGCAAAACCGTCCGCTCCGCGAGACCGAAGCCAGGTGAACGCTGGGAAATGCCGCCGCGGCGAGCGCCTGTTGAAACTCCGGATCGCTTAGCACCTCTTCCGCCACCACGATCACCGGTTCGGCGGCTGAATCCAAGGTCTGAAACGCTTCCAGAAACGCGGGAAGCGCTTTGCCGGGATGGGCCGTCGCGTCCAACTGCTGCAGATGTTCGACCAAACCTTCCCGCGTCAGCAGATTGACCGGCTTCACCTTCTCGTCAGCGGCGCGAAAGACCGAGATTTGCGTGTTGCTCCCGGTTGTCGCCGTCAGCGCCAGCGCCACGGCTGTGGCAAAGACGCGGGGAACGCCCCACGAGCGAATTCCGGAGTCGAGCAACACAATCCGCTCTTTTTGCGGAGTCCGCGGCGGCGACTCACGGCGCAGATAGAGCGCCTCATTGACGCTCACTCGGACGGCGAGCGTCAAGTCGTCATGGACCAGTTCGGTCAGCAGCAGCCGGTCGAGCGGGCCCCGATTGGTAATGTCCGATACGCCGCCGATTTGCATTTCTTCCTGGTCGGCCAACGCCCGCGGCAACGAAACGGCCGCCATCAAATCGCGCGCCAACTTGGCCAGGCCTTGCAGTTGGTCATCGTCCAGCAAGCTGGTCAGTAGCGCTCGAGCTTGCTGCGATTGCGGCAGTTCTGAGTCGATGGCTTGCGGGAGTTGATCGAGCGAAGTTTGCCGCCGATTGCGTAGCGTCTCTGGCGTCGCTCGTTCCAGGCCTTCGCAGAGCGTCTCCAATCGCTCGCGCGATAGCGTCGATTCAATTCGGGCCTCGACGGATGAGTCGTACCAGGCCAGGATCTCGCCCATTCCATTTTCGAGGTAGTCGAGCACGATGTTCGCCTCGCTTGGCGTCGTCACGGCCCTGAACTCTTCCAGGACCACCTCGATTAACGTCGCTTTCGCTTCCAAAGAACTGCGGAGTGCGGTCGGCAGTTGGACGAGTTTGCTTAATCCCCGACCGTTCTCGAAGAGTCGCTCGCGGAGGGCGGATGATTGCTGGAGATCCAACATTTCGCCGGCGACTTCGCACGGTATCGAATTGAAAATGGCATCATGCGGCGCGGCGCTCCAATTGTCGCGCGTCGCCGCGAGTAGCAAGAGGACGCAATCGCGCGGCGGCAGACCGACTGGGACCAAATGGCGCAGGACGAAGACCAACTCTGGGCGAAATGCGATCGTCCCTCCTTGGGTCCACTCGATCGCGTCTCCTTTGTCTCCCCACCTCCAAAAGCTGTTGGGGCCGGGGAGAAGATACTCGCGCGCGATTTCCAGATCATTTTTGCTCATCGTCACGCTCCTGCGTCGACAACCGCACCGCCGTCCGCGTCGCCCGCACAAACTCCTCTCCCCGAATCTTCTCCCAACTCCCGTCGGCATGCAGCAGCGCCAAATCGTCGCCAGAGATCCGCAGTGAACGCGCCAGCACTTCCGCCGCGACCGGCGGGCTCCAGGTCCAACCGGCGACCACGGCGACGCCTGCTTGCTCGACGAAGTAGGTTCCGGCAATCGGCGGCAGCGGCGTGCCGCGCACGATCACTTCCTGGTCGGCGTTCTGGGCGAAAACGAGCGCATTCAAACGAACCTGCGGCGCCGATTCAGCGTAGTCGCGCCACTTCTTGGCGGACGTGAGCAGGACGTTGCTCTCCTGTGCGACGGACGTCGCTTTCATCTGGAACCGAACGGGCGTGGGGATCGTCGCGGCCAAAGCCGGGGCATCGATTTGGATCGTCATCCACTCGGCGATCGGCGTCCATTCGACTTCCGGCAAATAGCCGAGCGGCACGCTCCGGCCGCGCTCGATCAGTTGGCCATCTTCCAGGACCGCAAAGCCAACGGCCGGCAGGCTCAAGAGTTCGCCGTCGAGCGTCTCCTCCTCCTGTTCCCAGCGGACCCAGAGATGCTCCGCGGTCTCGCCGACCGACAACTCGGGCCGGCTGCGGACCCGTCCTAGCGTCTCGGCGAACCGACGTTCCATCCGCAGCACTTGCGGCGTCATGCGGCCTCCCCAAGTTGATCCAACAGCGAACTGGTCCGCTGCTGCAAGAATTCACGCTGCTGCGAATCGGCGACCCATTGGCAGCGCGACGCGAGCAACCCGAGTTGATCGCGGACGTACGACTTCTCGGTCGCTTGCAGCACCCCTTGGGCGATTTTGCTCGCGATCCGGTCAAGCTCGTCCGCCAAACGCTGCGGATCAGGGGCGTCGGCGCTCTGGCTACGCGGGTGACTTTGCTCTTTTTCTTCGTCGCTGGCCCGCTGCAAGACGTCGCCGATGATCGACTTCAGCACGTCCTGCTGCTCTTCGGTGTCCCAAATATGTTTCAGGACCCACATGTCGGTTCGATTGACCTTCAGTCGACCGGAAAGAATCGCGCTGGCCGCCAAGATCCGCTGGAGCTTCACCGCGCGGCGATCGGAGACCGCGACGCCGGCATGACGCAGACGATGAACCAGTTCGACATAGTCGCTGCGAACTTCGGACAAGTCCGCTGCGGTCAGCAGCGAACTAAGCTGCTGCACATCTTCGACCGTAATGCCGGTCGCGATGCGATCGCGGCTTTGATCGAGCTTCCAACCGGCCGACAGAACATCCCCCAGCTCTTCTTGATTGACGTTGTCGCTTCGCACGCGGAGCAGAAAGCGGTCGAACAAAGCGCCCAGCGCATCGTCCTGCGGCAAACAGTTGCTGGCGCCGACCACCATCAGCGTCGGCAAGTGTCGCGTTTCCCGCCCGCGACGAAAGACTCGCTCGTTCAGCACCAAGAGCAAGCTATTCAGAATAGCGCTGTTCGCATTCAACAGTTCGTCGAGAAAGACGAACGTCGCCTCTGGCAACATTCCTTCGGTATTGGTGACCAGTTCCCCGTCGCGGAGCTTGCGAATATCGAACGGGCCGAAGATCTCGTTCGGCTCCGAAAAGCGGGTCAGCAAATAGTCGAACATCTTCCCTTCGATCCGCCGCGCCAGTTGCTGCACCAGCGCGCTCTTCGCCGTCCCTGGTGGACCCAGGATGAAGAGGTTTTCCCGCGCGACAAGGCAGATGCCGAGCAAGTCGATGATCTCATCCTTACCGACGAACGCTTCCTTCATCGGACCGAGGACGTCGCTGGTCAGCTTGGCGCCAAGTTGCAGCAGTTCATTTACGCGGGCTTCTTCCGTCATGTCGCTCATCAAGTTGGAGTGGTGAAAGCAGGAATTTTCTGGGCGATTCGCGGGGCAAGCTCGGGATACATTCCGAGCGCCTGGCCGATCGCCGCTTGCACGCGAGGATCGTCAAGTCGCGCCAGATCTCCGATTGCGATGATCCGGTCGACGTATTGACGCCGCAGGCCGGGATGGTCGATCAGGACGTCGATCGGCAGCTCTTCGAGGTTCGCCATGCCGACCGAAGACAACGGCCATTCGGCTCCCCAAATCTGCAAGCGGGCGACCAGCGGATCGTCGGGCGACGCCGACCGGGCGAAGTTGATCAGCTGCGGCAAATAGCGAAACGTCAGATCGACCGAATAGCAGACTGCGGGCGTGAGCGGGCCGGGATACGGCGGGGCCAGTTCTTCTTCGATCGCCGCGGCGTCCGCTTCGCGATACAACACGAACTGACAGGCGCGGAACAGCCGAACCGCTCCCCAGCGACCGGCCGTCAGGTCAAAACTAGGCGTCGGCGCCGGCTGATCGAGTCGCCAGAGCGCTTCGTGCTCGGTTAAGACGGCGTCCCCTTCGAGCAGTTCCCGCTCGGTCATAGCGCCAAGCGGCGGGAACGCAACGTCTCCCTCGGCGAACAACTGGATAAGAAACGAGCCGAACTTCATGCCGAATCCTGACGGTGGTCCTACGAATTGCTACTAGTTTAGGGGATTCCCGCGGCCGAGGGGAGGTTCGCGTTTCCGTTTCGCTAGGACCAGTTTTTGGACGCCTGCGGCGATGATTTCGCCGTAACTTTGTCTGTTGACAAAGCGCACGGAAATGGGGTCGACTTTGCCTGGCGAAGCGTCGGGTCTTGGTCGGCAAGCCAGGAGATAGTCCGCTCATGGAGTCGTCGCATGCTAGAAAAAGAATGCGAACGGTCCGGTCCTGTTTCGGGACCGGTGGAAGGTCATTGTGAGAGTCAGGTTGGATTCGTCATTCAACTCGGGACGCCGCGAAGCAAATTTTTTCGCGCGCAGTCCAGTCCACTCTGTGACGAAAAAAAATGAGCGCTGCGGTCCACATGCTAGGCGGTCTGGGTAAGGAAAGGGGAACAAAACTGGGAGATCGCAGGTCAGGCAAACGATTTGGGACCTGCCGAGATGTCGTCGCGAAAAAAAGTTGCGGTCCAGTCCACTGTCCGTTTGAGCGCTAATGAATTCAGCGGGCGTGGTTCGAAAAAAAATCGACAGCGGTCCAGTCCACTCTTCAGCCGTAGGGTCCGCTGTGCGGACCGGGGATGTGGCGATTGATCGGGCCAGTCGGTTGGCAATTCCGATGGTCCGCACAGCGGACCCTACGGAAGCTCGCCCGCCCAAAAAAAACGGGCGGCGGTCCGGTCCTATTTTTCGGCAGACGACCCGGCGGCCAGGGCCGCTTCGATTTCGTCGTGCGTGTAGAACTTCGCTTCGACGCCGCCGGGGGGAACTTCGGCGTGCGCCGACCAGGCGATTGCGTTCAGAATGAGTTTGCGGAACTGCGGCTCTTGCCAATTGTCGTAATAGTGGCCGCAGGTTGTGCCGAATCCGCGGCCCCCGTTTTCCCGCTCCCGAGCCCACGCGACCACTTTGCCGTCCGGCTCGCGGCCCGGGAGAGTTGGGACGGCGGCGATTGACTGACGCCGCGCGTCGTCCGGATTGAACCGCAGGTTGTAGTAGAACTCTTCCCGCAGCGTAAACGGTTTTACGCCGTGCGAGATCGGATGGTCGGCCGCCGGAAGCTGCAGCGCGGCGGTTTGCGTTTCGATCGCCGAATACCACTGCCGTTTCCCATTTTCTTCCCAATCAAAAAATCCGCCGCTCCAGTCGAGGATCTGGGACGCGTACTTGTCAGGAGCGAACGTCGAAAAGTGAAACGTCAAAAAGCCGCAGCCCCGATCAATCTGCTTTTGCATGACGGCGACACGTTCGTCCGACTGAAAGTGAGGCGCTTCTTCGAACTTGTCGCCGTCACGTCCGTCGGAGATGACCATGATCGCGTCGGCGTCGGCGAGCGTGCTTTCGTCCTGCGGCCAGCCTTCCAGGTGGAATTCGACCTTTACCTGATCGGCGACGTTACTTTGATCGAGCATCACTTTCAGCAGCTTCACCGACCAGGGATAGTCATGAATACCGTTGCCGACCGGGCCGTGACTTTTCTTGCCGGCGATCAACACGATCTTCTTTCGCGGCGCGTCCTCGGCCTGACTGTGGGCGACCGCTAATGCGGAGAAGAAGCAGGTCAACAGCAGCAGGAGAGTCAGCTTTTTGTTCATGGTCGCTCCAAACGATGTAGGCCGTCACTTGGCGGCATGTTACCCCGAATACTCGAGCCGAGCAAATGTTTGACTAGATTGCGCGAAGAGCCGATCAGGCGGGAGAAAGACCACGACGGGAGAGGAGATTCTATTCGCAGTGTTCGCGGGTTTTCGCCTATTCGCACGCAGCGATTTCCAACTACATTCAAAGAGACAGGCATATTTTGAAGAAACTTGACGGATTTTTTGATATGACGCGAGCGGCTCTTCTGATTGCGGCGGTGTTGGGGACGTGGATCTCGGCGGCGGCGTCTGTCGCGGCGGAGAAAGCCGCGGATCGGCCGAACCTGATTGTGATCCTGTCGGACGACGCCGGGTACAACGACTTCACGATGCACGGCGGCGAGACCGCTACGCCGCGGATCGACGCCCTGGCCGAAAGCGGCGTTCGCTGCACCAACGGATATGTCTCTGGCTGCGTTTGCAGTCCATCGCGAGCCGGCCTGTTGACCGGTCGCTATCAACAGCGGTTTGGACATGAGTACAACATTCCCCCGGCGTATAGCGAAGTGAATGGATTGCCCCTGACCGAGACGCTCTTCCCGGCGATGCTGAAGGAAGCGGGCTATCGCACGATCGCCCTCGGCAAATGGCACCTCGGTTACGCGCCGAAGTTTCATCCGCTCGATCGCGGCTTCACTGACTACTACGGCTTTCTTCAAGGGCAGCGCAGCTACTTTCCGCTGGAGAAGCCGACCCGCTTGAATCAAATTCTGCGCGATCGCGATCCGGTTCGTCCGGAGAAGTTCGACTACATGACCGATCACCTGGCCGACGAAGCGGCCAAGTATATCGCCGACAGCAAAGACAAGCCGTTCTTCATCTACCTGGCGTTCAATGCGACTCACGGCCCGAATCATGCGACCGAAGCCGACCTGGCGACGACCGGCGGCAAAAAGGTTCCGGCGATGACGATCGCGCTCGATCGCGCGGTCGGTAAGGTGATGGATGCGCTGCAGGAGAACGATCTGACCGACAACACGATCGTCTTCTTCTTGAATGACAACGGCGGTACCCCGGCGCATGACAATCGCCCGCTGCATGGCTTTAAGGGAAGCTGCTGGGAAGGGGGAACGCGAGTGCCGTTCGTCGTCAGCTGGCCGGCCAAGCTGCCGAAGGGAAAGGTTTACGATGAGCCGGTGATCGCACTCGATATCGCGTCGACTTGTCTGGCCGCCGCCGGGGTCGAACCGTCCGGTCAGCCGCTCGACGGGGTTGATCTAACGCCGTATTTGAGCGGCAAAGAGGCGAAAGACCCGCACGAAGCGCTCTTCTGGAAGATGGGAAGCAACTGGTCGGTCCGCAGCGGCGACTACAAGTTGGTCGGCGGACATAAAGAGCAGGATGGGAAGCTGCAGTTGTTCAATCTCTCGAAAGACATCGCCGAAGCGCACGACATCGCCGCCGAACATCCCGAGGTGGTGAAACGCCTGCACGATGGCTACAAGACGTGGGTCAAAACGCACCAGGCGACGCTCTGGGCGCCGAAGAAGGGAAAGAAGGCGAGTGATGACTAGTCTTTCGCTTCCGCCGATTGATAGAGTTTCGCCAACGGAATGAGAATCGCCTCCAGCTGTTGGAGGTATTCCTCTTCCGCCAGAGTCTCCTTTTGCTGACGAAGCTCGGCCAGTTTGCGCTCCAGCTCATCGCGCTGCTGACGCAGCTCTTCCGGCAGCGCCGACTTGGCGTCGCTCGGCGTCAGGATGAACTGGTTGGCGAGCGTACCGTCGGGTAGCGCGGCGTCTTTGGACGTTTTGATGATGTGGATGCCGCGGAACCAATCGGCCGGCGTCCCTTTGCCGTCGCCGTTGTCGTCGAGCAGCGAATGCTCGGTCGCCAAACGGGAGTCGGAATCGTAGTACTCTTGCGTCTGCTTGGCGGCCGCGAGCCACGCTTCGAGCAGCGACGTCTGGCCATCTTTGTCGAGATCGCCGGCCGCGTCGCCAATCGCCTTCGATAAGTATCCGCCGAAACGAGCGAAGTTGTGCTCGAAACCGCTTTGCGTCGACGTGATGACGGCGCGGTTCTCGCCGGTCAGCTGTTGGAGAAAGGGACCGCTGGCCGACGCACAGTTGACGATCGCAACCCGGCACGAAAGGGGCGCCAGCCGCTCGGCCAGATCGGCTGCGGTGATGTCGGCGCCGCGGAGATTGAACTTCGCCTTTTTGCCGTCGAAGGTGCCGTGCCCGATCAAGACGATCCAGAGCGTTTGCGGCGGATCCTTGGCAAGTTCGGCGAGGGTCGCTTGGAGAATGTCGCGATCGGCCTTCGAGTCGGCCTCGCGCGGCGTGAGGCCGATCTCCACACATTTGCTGTCGGACTTGGCGGTCGCTTCCCGCCAACGAGCGGCCCACTCGGCGAACATCTGTTCGTACTGCGGTTCCCCCGGCTCACCGACCGCGACGATGACGGTGTTGGCGGGAACGGCTTTTTCGCTCTCCGCTTCGACGCCAGACAGCAGGGCGACGCACGCAACGATCCACAACATAGCTAGGCCAATCCTTTCCAGCGCCGCAGGCCCCATTCGCCGACGAGCAAAACAATCGCCAACAGAAAGACGCCCCAGGTATGCCAGACCGAATGAATCTTCGGCTCGACGATCGGAATCTCGCGATCGGGAAGCGTTGCGACGAACGCATCGAGGTTATCGAGCGGAACGACTTCGCCCCCCGACTTCTGCGCGATCATTTCGAGGAAGTCCCGATTCGGTTTCAACGTGGCGAACTCTTCGCTGGCCGGTTCGGCGACCCAGCCTGTCTCGGTCTGTTGGATCTCGCTGCCGTCCGGGTTGTAAGCGATGACGTTGGCCCGATAGGCGCCCGGCGTTCGCGGCACATAGGTCGACGCGTACTTCCCCGACACGGCGTCTTTCGGCTGGGCGGTCAGCGTCAGAGTTTCTCCGTCCGGCGTGCTCACTTCGATCGTGACGTTGGCGTTATCGAGCGGCTTGAAGTTCTCGTCGTTGACTTCGACGGCGATTTCGACCGGACGATTCGGATCGGCGGTGCGGCGGTTCGCTTCGACTTTGACCCGCTGCGGAACGTCGCCGACGAGCCAGCGAATCGTCTGCCGCCATGCCTTTTCGAGGTCCTCGTTGTCAGGCGAATCTTGATGCAGCTTCCACCGCCACAGATCGCCGAGCATCAGCGCGGCGGTGCGTCCTTTGCCGAACCGCTGCGTCACAAGGACCGGACGCGTTTCGCTCTCGCCAATCGGCGTCGCCAACAGTTGCGTCGCCCCCGGCTTCAGCGCGCCGACCGAGTTGAGGGTCCGGAGCTGCGGCATCTCTTCGAATCGCTTCTCTTCTTCCTGCTCGGTCGCCCGCACGCGGACCCACGGTTCGAGCAACCCTTCGCGGGTCATCTCGAGCCCGAACTCGGTCTGCTGCGGCGGGTTTTGCACGCCGCTCAGATAGACAGGGAGCAACTCGCCGATCGGAGTGCGGTGGAACTGACCTTCGGCGAACGATTCCGTCCCGCCGAGCATCAGAAAACCACCGCCGCGCAGGCTGACAAAGTCCTGGATAAGCGACTTTTGCTCTTGGGTGAAGAAGTCGGCTTCGAGGTCATCGAGGATGATCGCGTGATACTGGAACAATTCGTCGGACGATTTGGGAAAGCCGCCGGAGAGTTCGCCCGGCTGGAGCTTGCCGACGCGGAGCAGAACCGCTTCGTCGTACTGTTCGACCTGCTCCTTCTTTTCGTCGTCGGAGTTGGTGAAGATCCGATTGGCGCTCGAATCTTTGTCCCGAAACTGGAACTTCGCTTCCCGCTTGGCGATCCGCACCAAGGCGTCGAGTTTGATCTCGTCATCCTCGGCGAGCGAACGATTGAGAAACTTGAACTCCCAGTTGGGGCGACCCGAAACGTAGAGCACTTTGTAAGGCCCCTGGCCCCGATTGACGACCGCGATTCGCTGGTTGTTCAGCAGGGTCGCTTCGTCGCTTTTCGTGGGATCTTCCAGAGATTCTTCTTCCCCTTTGGCGTAGGCGCGGACCTGGTAGAAGATAACGCCTCGCTCGGTCGGTTTGACTTGAAAGCGGACCGAGAAGAGCTGACCGTCGCGGACGTCCGACACGGTCTGCGTCTGCTGACGCTCTCCCTTTTCGTCGAGCAATTCGACCGTTACCGACTTGCCGGCGAAACCATCCCCTTCCAGCTCGGCTGTGATCGTGACCGGCGCCGCTTCAAAGTTGGTTTGACTCGCGGTGACGCGGCGGATGCCGATATCGCTGGCGGTTCGCTCAGCGCCCAGCACCACCGGAAAGATCGGCGGCGATTGGCTCCAGTCGATCGTTTTGTCGGAGAAGTCGGTCGCGTTGCCGTCGGTGAAGAGCAGAATCCCGGCGATCGGGCGTTCGGCGTAGCGCTCGGCGACGCCGGTCAGCGCGGCGACGATCGACGACCCTTCGCCATCGGGGGCGAACGCTTGGAAGTCGGCGACCGGCGCGAGTTGGCGATCGAACTCGTAACGGCGAACGTCGAACTGTTGGCCGAGTGCGACCTGCCACGGAGCGCTCCGTTCGAGCTGCGGCTTCAATTTGTCGGCCCGAGAAGACGACTCGCCGCGGTCGGCGATCTGCAAACTTTGCGAGCGATCGGCCAGCACCGCGAACAGGTTGGCGCCGGGAACCGGCTTCGATTCGCTCCGCATCGGTTCGACCAGTATCGCCGCGAGCAGCAGCACGGCCAGCGTCTTGAACGCCGCACAGGTAAACTTCAGCCAAAGTGGAGCCTGAATTGAACGGTACGCCCACAAGATCAATAGGAAGAGCGCACCGCCGACGACGCAGGCCGGCACAGTCCAGCCGCGATCGGCCCAGACGTTCGGCCACTCGATCAGGAACTGTTCGCGAAACCACTCGCTCATTCGCTGCTCCCGAGACGCTCGTAGTAGCGACGAACGGCGTTTTCGTACTGGGCGGGAACAGGATCCTTGTCGATCGGAACCCGGGCGTCATCCGCAGTTCGCTTCAGCAGCTCTTCGGCGACGCGGTTCTGCAAGTTCGACAGCGGCTGAGCCACCTTTCGCTTGATGATGTCCCATTGCGGCGGCGCAGAGGTCCCTTTGAGCTCGCGACGAATTTCGCGAGCGGCGTCCCGAATGCGGGCCGCTTCGGCGCGAAGTTCCGGATCGTCGACGATTTCCTCGACGTCGCGAAGTCGATCGGACCAGTCGACAAAGTCATCGCCACCAAACGGAGAGGTCGGCTGAAAGCCGCCCCCTTCCATAAACTGTTCCCAACCGCCGGCTAAGTCACCACGACCGCCGCCGCCACCTTGTTGACCCGGTTGTTGACCTGGTTGCTGACCCGGTTGCTGACCCGGTTGCTGACCCGGTTGCTGACCCGGTTGCTGACCTGGTTGCTGACCTGGTTGCTGACCTGGTTGCTGACCTGGTTGCTGACCTGGTTGTTGACCTGGTTGTTGACCTGGTTGTTGACCTGGTTGTTGACCTGGTTGCTGACCTGGTTGTTGACCTGGTTGCTGACCTGGTTGTTGACCTGGTTGGTTTTCCGGCGACTCGCCAGGCTGCGGGCTTCCTTCCATTGGTTGTTCGCCGCCGTTTTGGCCTTGTTCGCCTGGAGAGCCAGGTTCGCCTTGTTGGTTTTGCGTGGGTTGGCGATTCGGCTGGCGTCCTTCGGCCCGGGCGATTTCCCCTTCCAGATCGTTATTCAAGTTTTGCAGTTCGCTGAGGGCTCGCCGGAGCGTTTCGGTTTCGTCTCCCAGGATCTGTTCGGCCGCTTGTTCGATTCCTTCGGCCAACTGGTCGATGCTTGGTCGCGCTTGCGCTTCCTGACGGATCGAGTCGTCGACGAAGCCGCGGCGGAGCGAAGACTCGGCCGCTTCGAGCGCCTTCTGCGGATCGGCCTTGCGGGTCTCGCGGATCGAATCGTAAAGGGTTTCGGCCAACAGCGGCTGCGAATCTTCGGCCTCTTCGATCGTTTCCCGCATCTGATCCATCAGCCGCCCGAGCCGCTCACGCTGCTCGGCGATTTGGGCCTGGGTTTGCGAACGATCGCCGGTGTCGCGGAGCGAGTTCTCATCGCCTCCGGAGCCGGTTTGCAGTTGCTCGAGCTCCTCGGCCAGCTGCTGTTCCTTTTGCACGACTTCCTGAGCTTGCTTCCGCATTTCGCGAACTTGCTCTTCAAACTGACCGGAGGATCGCTTTTGGAATTCGTCCTGCAATTCGTTCAGATCGCTTTGGGCGCGCGTCCCCGCGCTGGCGGCCTGGGTGACCATCTGCTGCTGGAGCGCTTCGGCCGATTGGCGGACGTTTTCGCGGGCCTGCTCCAGTTGCTGCCGCTGTTCGGCCATTCGCTCCTGGTTTTCGGGCTCTTCCATCCGCTGCTGCAACTCTTCGGTGTCGCGAAGAATCTCTTCCTGCTCTTCGCGGAGACGCTTGAGCTGACGTTCGGCCTCGGCCCGTTCTTCTTCGGTCTCGGCCGCTTCGAGCGCCCCTTGCTGCTCTTTGATTCGTTCGTTCAGGTCGTTCTGCCGCTGGGCCAGCTCCCGCAACCGATTCAAGATCTGGCGATCTTCGCGGGCCTCTTGCTGCTGTTCCGATTGGGCCTGCTGCTCGTCAGCGTAGCGGTTTTCATCTTCGCGCAGTTTCAACTGTTGAAGTTGCTGCTGCGAACGGCTGTTTTGCGATTGCGACGATTGGCTGGACTGTTGCGATTGGCTCGACTGAACCACCTCGTGCTCGCGGGCTCGGAGGCGAAGCAGGTTTTGATAGGCGGCCTGTTCGAAGCCGAGGGCCGGCTGCAGTTCTGGAATCGACGGTCCGGCCGCAGAGGCCTCGAGGGTCGAGATCGCTTGCTGCATCGCTTGTTTGACGCGCTGGACATGCTCCAGCGACTGCGGATCTTGCAGGTTCTGCTCCAGCTCTTCCGCTTGGGCGAGAGCCGATTGTTGCGACTCGATCAGCAGCTGAATGTCGGGCGTGAACTCCGGCGTCGGTTCGCTGCGGGTCTCACGGCGGATCAGCTTCCACGTGGCGTTGATGATCTGCTTTTGCAGTTCGGCCAGCTTCTGGGCTTGCTCGGCGTTTTGACCACCCTGTTGCTGCTGTTGTTGCTGAGAGCCGTCGGCCGGTTGTTCTCCCTGGCGGAAGATTTCTTCAAAGGGACGAACTTCGGCGAAGAAGAGATCGCTCGACGTGCGGCGGACTTCGCCGTTCGGACCGATGTCTTCCGCCCAGAAATGCCAAGAGAGGAGCTGATCAGGCTCGGCCTTCAGCTCTTCAAAGGCGAGCAGATGTTCGGCCTGAACGCGTTCTTTGCTGGGGAACGACTCACCAAGCGAGACTTCGCGATCAAGTTTACCGGGGATCGAATAGCTGATGCCGACTCGTTTCAGGCCGAAGTCGTCCCACGCCGAAGCGGCCAGATCGACCTCTTCGATCGGCGAGACTTCGATATCGCGGGTCGGCTGCGCCAGTTTGATGTCGGGGGGCTGGTTTGTGATCATGACGATCTTGAACTCGGCCGGGTGCTGGTCGGTTCGCCCGGCGTCGTCGGTCAAACGGAGCGTCAACTGCTGCGAACGCTCGATCTTCATCGTGACGACGTAGGTGAGCGGATCCTTTGCATCGACGGCCAGTGGGATCGTCTGTTCGCCCTCTTTGGTCGTTTCGACCAGCTCCGCTGCAGCGAGCGGCTTGTTGACATGGCAATAGAGCGTCAGTTCGGTCCCTTCGACCGCCGAAACGCGGCGCGTATCCTGCACCAGCTTTTCCTCTTGGCCGGTATAGCTGGGGAAGACGAGCTTCGCGTCCGATTGCAAGAGTTCGGGATACTCGAAGACGGTGACTTGAAACTCGGGCGAAACTTGATCGCCAAAGGCGACGCGATAGCGGAGCGGCGTGCTGACTGCCGCGATGCGCCCGCCGAAGAGCGGATCGTCGAGCGACTGCGACATCGCGGAGGTATGCTCTTCGCCATCTTCGGCGGTGTAGACGAGGGTCGCTTCCGGCGGCAGCCGATCGGCGAACCGGGCGAGGACCAAGAGGCTCGAACCGAGTTCGACCTCTGCATCGCCAGGTTCGATCGTCGCTTCGTATTGCGTTCCGCTGAGGACGACGTCGCCGAAGTTGAGCTCGGCGTCGGGCTGCCGCGCGAGGAGATCGACGTTTTGCCAATGGAGCGAAAGGGCCGCGAAGATCAAGAGCGCCGCCGCAGCGTAGGCGAGCAAGCGAATCAGCCCCATCCGGGCCGGCGAAACGATGTTGCGCCAGTCGTTGCTCCGCGCATGATCGAGGGCGCGATCGACGACCGCTCGCTGCAAGTAGCCAAGTCCGGCCACCGAAACGTGAGGGTCTTGCTCGACGGCCGTCATCAGCGTCGAGTCGAGCTGTGGAAACTTCGCTTCGATCTTTTGAGCCAGACGGCGAATGTTTCGTCCGGAGCGGGCGCCGATAACGCACGCAATCAGCGAACCCAATACCGCGAGCAGCAGCGCCAGCGGAATGGCGCCTGCGAAGACGACGCCGTTCGCCATGCCGACCAGTTTGGTGAGGCCCAACAAGGTGGTGGCGGCGAACAGGACGATCGCGACGCCGGTCCAAATCCGGTACGCGCGAAGCCGGACGGCGGCTTGCTGCAATTGTCGACTTAACTGGCGATCGATCATGCGAGGTCTCCTGCGACCTGAACCGGTTGACGACTTCGACGGGCGGCAAGCAGCGTTTCGACTCCCAAGAGAGCCAAAACGGCGACGACCAGCCACTTCCAGATTTTTTGGCGATTTTCTAGCTCGGCGTCCCGCAACTGTCGCAGTTGATCGAGCTGCGCCGCTTGCGTGGGAGCGGCGCCGAGCACGACGTTGAATTGCTCCAAACGACCGACGTCGAGCGGATCGGTTTCGCTCTCCGCATCGGCGACGTTGACCGCAAACTTCGTCTCGTTCCCAGCATCTATCAGCGTGTAGATGCCGGGGACGGTCGTCGCGGTGAACGTCGTTTCCTCTTGCGCGAGTTCCTGAACTTCGCCATCGGGCGTTTTGACGCTGCGCTTTCCTTCGGCCGGCGGCAAAGGAACCGGCTGGTTGACCACGTACGACTGCGCTGCGAGACCGCCGCGAGCTGCGAGTTCCAACCAACGAGAAAGTAGCGGGATGAACTTGGTCGAAAGGGCCAGTTGACTGTCGTCTCGGTTCCAACCGGCGGACATGACGTACAACGTTCCCTTACCGCGTTCGATCGACCAGAGAGCCGGCGTGTTGTCGGTATAGCTGGCGATGACGGTCGCTGCGTCAACCTCTTTCAGGCTGACGCGACGATGGCGCCAGAAGCGAATCTTAGTGAAGTCGTTGTAGCGGGCGCCAGCGAAGGGGGCGAGCAGCGGATGCTGGAAGTCGATGCTGCCGAGCAGCGCGTACGACTGTTTACTGGAAGCGGGCTCCGCTTCGGTGGAAACGACGCCGCCGAGCCATTTGCCTAAGTCACTGATCATCTGGTCGTCGCGAAGGACGACGAGGGCGTCGCCGCCTTGGTTGAGATAGCCGTCGAGTCCCTTCTGCTGCGCTTCGCTCAGCGAGCCCGCGATGACGGCAAAGCGGGGTTCGGAGTCGAATTCCCAGTTCGGCATCGCGTCTCCCTCGATCGCTTCGATGTCAACCTTGCGAGCAGGCGTCTCGTCAAACGCTCGGGCGAGATAGAACCGCATCTGCTCCGGATCGTCGTCGCGGTCGGCGCCGAAGTAGGCGAGCTTGATTTGCTCCTGGATCGCGGGAACCTGGTAGAAGGCGTTGTCGAATTCCATACCGGGGCCGTCACCACGCAACAGGACGCGATCGGGGGCGATGGCGCCATGTTCCGCGGGGACTTCCAGCACAAGGCTTTCGCCTGGAGGTACGTAGAACGAAACTTGCCGCGAACGATCGCTCTCGCCGTCACTCCAGACGACCTCGAATTGTTCGACGTCGGATCCGGCGGCATTGCGGACGCGGACTCGCGGCGGGCCTGCATCATCGGTCTCATCGGCCGAAGTTTCGACCAGGCGAACGCGGGCATTCCCTTCCGTCTTCGGCGCCACGGCATGAACATCGACCCGGACCGTCTCGGGCCATTCGCTCATTTGCAACGCGTCAAGCTGCGAACCGGACTGCAAATCACCCACCAGCAAGATCTGCAGCGCCGCGTGCGTTTGACGTGTGTCATCGGCCGTCTCGAGCCGTTCGGCGACTCCTAACAGCGCCGCTCCCAAGTTGCTGCCGCCCCATGTTGGCGATAACTCTTTTAGTTTTTCCCGGACCAGTTCACGACGTTCCGCGCGATTGACACTGTCGGCGCCTTCGGGGGCGAGGAGCATTTCCAGCTTCTCGTCGTAGGCGAACAGGGAAACCTCGTCGGTATCTTCGAGATCGTCGAGCGCCGATTCAACTTCTTGAACGGCCTTTTCCCACAGCTCCCCGCGCCGCATGCTGGCGCTGCGGTCGATCAGGATCGCGATATGCCGCTGCGGCGCATCGTTTAAAGACAGCTCGGCTTGGGTGCGGAAATAGGGGCGCATGAAGGCGAACGCCAACAGCAAAATCGCCAGCGCTCGGAGTAACAGCAGCAACCATTCGTCAAGTCGACTCCGCCGCGTCAGTTTCGGCGGCGAGGGCTTCAGGAACATTAACGAACTGAATTCGTAATGGGCCTTCGGCGTCCGGCGAATCAGGTGAAACAGCAGCGGCGCCGCGATCGCGAGCGCCCCGAACAGGAACGCCCCGGTGAGGAAGCTCATGACGCGCCTCCCCCGGCCGGAGTTCGCTGGCGAACGTTCGCGCCCCGATTCATCCGTTCGGTCAGCAGGTCAAACAGCATCAATTCGAGGGGACGATCGATGGTGATCATGTGCAGCTCGATGCCGAGCTGGTTGCAGATCGTCTGCAAGCTGCCGGAATGTTCTTGAAACGCAGAGAGATAGTTGTCCCGCGCGGCGGCCGGATCGATGTAGAGATCGCGTCCCGATTCGATATCGTGGAACATCGCCGGTTGATCAAAAGCGAAGTCGACCTCACGCGGATCAAGGACCCGCAAAATGACCACTTCGTGCCCTCGCGCGCGGAGGTAGCTGAGATTCTTCTTTAGAGCGCCGATCGGGGTCAATAGGTCCGAGATCAGGACGACGACGCCCCGTTTGGCGACGGTCGCGGCGATTTGCTCGAGCGGCTTTTCGATGTCGGTCCCTTTGCCGGCCGGGGCTCGCTCGAGACTCATCATCAGGTGATGGATATGCCCAGTGCGGAACCGCGGAGGAATCACGTCGACGATTTTCTCGTCAAAGGTAAGGAGCCCGACCGCGTCGCGCTGGAGCGACAGGAAATAAGCGACCGTCGCTGCAGCGGTCTTGGCGTATTCCGCTTTACTATAGCCGACCGTGCCGTAATTCATGGAACGGCTCAAGTCGACCAGCAGATGACAGCGGAGATTGGTCTCGTCTTCAAAGCACTTGATGAAGTAGCGATCGGAACGAGCGTACAACTTCCAGTCGAGAAAACGGGGATCGTCGCCCGGCGAGTATTGGCGATACTCGGTAAATTCTACCGAAAAGCCATGATAGGGAGAACGATGTAGACCGGAGAGAAAACCTTCGACGATCGCGCGGGCCCGGAGCTCCAGATTCTTGATGCGCATCAGCGAACCGGGATCGATCAGCGCGGCGCCGCGCTGCGGATGTCCTGTCGATCTATTCGCTGCCGTGCTCATTAGGCCCCCGGCACTGCGACGGTCTTCAGCAGTTTGTCGATCACCTTCTCGACAGTGATTCCCTCCGCTTCGGCGCGATAGCCGACCAGGATGCGATGCCGCAGCGTGACGTGGGCGAGCGCCTTGATATCGTCGGCGACCACATGGGGGCGACCTTGCAGCAAGGCGCGGGCTTTCGCACCCAGAACCAGATACTGGGCGGCACGCAGACCAGCACCCCAAGTGACCCATTGATTGATGAAGTCAGGGGTCGATGCGCGGCCCGGTCGCGATGCGTCGGCAATACGAACCGCGTAGCGAACCAGGTTTTCCGCGATCGGCACCTTCTTCACGATCTGGTGGAAACGGAGGACGTCGTCGCCGGAGAACAATGACTGAATCGGCTGGTTACTGCGGGAGGTGGTTTGGCTGACGACCGCCACTTCGTCATCTTCCGGCAGGTAATCAATCCAGATATTGAACATGAAGCGATCGAGCTGCGCTTCCGGCAGCGGATAGGTCCCTTCCATTTCGATCGGGTTTTGCGTGGCGAGCACGAAGAACGGCTTTTCGAGCGGATAGCGAACGCCGGCCGCGGTGACTTGATGCTCCTGCATCGCTTCCAGAAGGGCCGCTTGCGTCTTGGGAGGCGTACGGTTGATTTCGTCCGCGAGAATCACGTTGGCGAAGATCGGGCCTTTCGCGAACTGCAGCTTCCGCTTGCCGTCGTGCGTCTCTTCCAGAATTTCGGTTCCGGTGATATCGGCCGGCATCAGGTCGGGAGTGAACTGAATGCGGCGAAACTCGAGGTCAAAAATCTGAGAGATCGAGTTGACGAGCAAGGTCTTCGCCAGACCGGGCGCCCCGGTAATCAAGCAGTGACCGCCGGCGAACAAGCAGAGGAGCAATTGCTCGATTACTTCCTGCTGTCCGATCACGGCTTTCGACAATTCAGACAGAATCCGCTCGCGGCCGGTACGGATCTGTTCTACCGCCGCTTGTTCGGCGGCGTAGGCGTCGGTTTCGGTACTCACGATCTGTGGACTTTCTCGCTGAGGTCAATCGAGGAGGATTGGGCGGAACGTTTGAAGCGGCCCACTCAATGCGTCATCGCGTAGGTGATAATGTTGATTCCGAGGGGATAGGCGAAACGCTCGGAGTATTCTTTGAAGTAGGTCGGATCGACCCCTTCCTCTTCCCAGCCGTCGCCGAGGTCGGTGTTGTGGCAAATGATCGCCATCATTCGCCCTTTGTCGTCGAAGATGCCTTTGTAGTGGGGCTCTTGCGCGTCAGGACGTTCGGCCCGGCGGCCGCTTCTCCAGGTATCAAGGCCGACGATCATCGGCTTTTCTTCAAGGTCGTAAACGAGATGAAAGATCTCATGTTCCAGCGGGAGTTCTTCCGGTTCGCGATCAGGGAAGACTCGCTTGATGTTTTGATAGAAATTGTCCCATTCCCATTCTCCCCAAAAGTCGTCGACCATCAGGAAGCCGCCATTGAGCAGATAGCGGCGCAAACCGGCGACCTCTTCGTCGGTTAGCTGCATGTTGCCCGGTTCGATAATGTAGATGAATGGATAGTCGGAAAGTCGCTCGTCCGTCAGTTCGACGATCACGCTTTCGGGATGGACTTCCATGGAGGTTAATTCACGCAAACGCTGCGGCAGGTGGAGATCGCTTTCGGGAAAATCGGTGGCCCATTTCGTGCCCCCCCCATATTCCGAATACTTTACGCGAGCAAAGCGGAACGCGTCGTGCTGGAACCGTTCGTCGATTTCCCAATCGTTACGTGCGCCGGTTTCGGGCGCGTAACCGCGGTAACCTCCTCTCCCGCGACGACCAAAGAAGCCATTTCCGCCGCCAAACTGGGCGAAGACGATGCCGCCGAGAATCGCAAACAGGGCTACGGCGATGACGAGCCGGACTGTCGATCGTTTCCAACTCACTGGGCAGCCTCTTCCGTCATGGGATCTTCTTTCATCGGAGCGGGTTCCTCGTCGCTGTCCGCTTCTTTCGCTTCGACTAGTTGAAGCAGCAATTGGTGTGCGTCGCGATAGCGGGGAGCTTCTTCCAGCGCGAGGAGAACCTGCTTGCGGGCTTCGTCCGAACGTCCCGCTTCGTGCAACAGCTTCGCCGCTCGATAGTGCACGTCGGCCGGGTCGAACGGGTCCATCAAGGAGATCGCCCGTAATCCATCGATCGCCGCGTCTCGGTCCCCGGATTTTTCTCCAGCAGTCGCCAACAAGCGATGCGGTTCGGGAAGGAGCGGATTGACGGCGAGTATCCGCCGCGCGTTTACCGTGACCGCTTCCCAGTTCTCTTGTTCGGCGTGCAAATCGGC
This sequence comes from Blastopirellula sediminis, assembly GCF_020966755.1. NCBI lineage: Bacteria > Pseudomonadati > Planctomycetota > Planctomycetia > Pirellulales > Pirellulaceae > Blastopirellula > Blastopirellula sediminis. Next base: position 409,266 of record NZ_JAJKFT010000002.1, on the reverse strand, counting down.
CAGGCGTCGATAGACCGGTAGCCCATCGGCGGACAATTCGGCCAAATGTTCTAACACGGCGACCTCTTGTTCGGTTTCGCCCAGCTCGCGAGAAATCTTCGCTTTCATCGGCAGGCCGCTCCCCTCCCCTGCGTAGTCAGGCGCCAGTTTCACGAGACGCTCGATCGGCTCGCGGGCTTCTTCCCACTTTTCTTCGGCGATCAGGGCCATCGCATAACGACCAAGTCCCTGAAAGCTATCGGGATGCTTGGCCAGCCACTCTTTCCAAACGGCCGCATCACCGCTGGCGGGTATTTCTTCTTCGGTGAAGTCAGCGCCTTCGGCAAAGGCATTGGCCTGCTCGCGAATGTACTTCTCGAATTCGGCGTCAAACGCTTCGACCGGCGCGGCATGCCGCGTGATCGCGTCGTTGATCTGTAATCCTTTGCCAAGGTCATCCAGGATAGCGCGAAGCGCGTCGATCCCAAACTTGTCGACCAGAAACTCGACCACCAGCGAAGACTCGTAATAGGCGAACATCAGATGCTGCGGGCTTTTCGGCCGCAGGAACGCGCCGCTCAACTGGCTGACCGGCGTCAGGTCGTCTCCCAGAATCATAGTGCGGTAGCGAAGCGACAGCGATTGGCCCCACGCCGGATCACGCAGACGCTCTTCGTAAACGGAAATCCCTTCGCTCAGCCAGCGCGGCATCTTGTTGTGGGTCTTGGTGAGCGTGACGACGTGGCAGAACTCGTGCCACAGAACCGCTTCCCAGTTTGACGGCGTACTTCCTTGCGAAGCGGGGGAATTCATCGTGACGACGCTGCCGAAGCAAACTCCCAGAAAGCCAGCGCCCCCTGGCAAACCGAAGGTTCGAATGGCAAAGTCCTGCTGCCGCGGAAAGATCTCGACGGCGACCGTTTCAGGCAACTCAACGTTGTACTTTTCACACAACACTTGCTTCGCTTCGACCAGCAGTTCCAGCACGCGCGGGCCGTAGATTTCGGCCTCTTTGGCGTCCATCCGAACGACGAAGCCATCTTGGATCAACGTGCGATACTTCGCCATATGATCATGGAGCGTAGAAAGGTTGTGGGCGACGACGTTGTAGTTGTCGGCGTCAAAGACTTCCTCGGCCAGTTTCCAGCCAGCTTCCTCTTCACCGAGCCGCAGCAGGTCGTTGGAAAGCTCCATCTTGGCCGGCAGATAGGAGGAATCAAACGCGAGCGCCTGTCGCTGGGCCGCGGCCGCTTCGGCAAAGCGGTACTTCTGCGCGAGGTACTTGCCGATCAGGTAATCGACTTCGGGATTGTCGGTCCAATGCTTAAGCGCCTCTTCGCGGGCCTTTTTCTCCTTTTCGGCGTCGCTGCTGAGGTGAGCGATTACCGCGCGAATCGCCCAGGCCTTCGGCTCAGCCGGATTGATTGCGAACACTTTTTCGAGCTGCTTTTCCGCCTCGTCGTAGCGTTCGGCTTGGAGGTGCTCTTCGGCGATGAAAAGGAGGCTGGGGATGTAGTTCGGATTGATCTCGAGCGATTGGGCGAGAAATCCTTCTGCCTTTTCGGCATCGCTCGATTCAAAGGCGCGGGCCAAACCGTAGAGAATCCGCGGGTTCTCGGGATCGACCTTGATCGCCTTCTGGAAATCTTCGGCGGCCAAGGCGTAGTCATTTTTCGCCAGGGCGAGTTCGGCCGCGACGATAAAACCGCCGGAGAACCCCGGGGCACGCTGTTGGATCTGTTTGAAGCGGTTGGTGCGAATCTGCTTTGGGTCGTCGCCAATTTCCAGGAAAAAACTTCCGACGACCACCATATCTTCTGGCGAACGATAGCGGGCGCTCAAGCGTTCGACTTCGGCGGCGATCTCGGCGAGCACTTCTTTCGCCTTCGCCGAATCGCCGTTGTAGCGGCGGATGTCCCGTTCGAGCCAGCGGAGGCGGATGCTGTAGGTGTTGACCTTTCTCGCTTCTTCCAGCGACGTCAGAGCATCGGCATAGCGACCTAGCATCAGTTCGCTTTCCAAGCGAAGGAGTCGCCACTCTTCCGAATAGGTTCCGTCGGCGATCTCTTTGGCGGCGGCGTCGGCGCACTTTTCGTACTGCCCGGTACGGAAGAGTTCTTTCGCTTCCGATAAGGTCTCCGCCGCACAGGGGCTGCAGACCAGAAAGAGCCCCGCCAACGTGATCGCCCAGCAGAACGATCGACCAACGAAAGCGACTATCCGCTTTTGACGGCTCCCCAATCTTTCCAAAACCGACTCCTTCTCGATTTCACAACGCCCGCGCGTTCGTGACGCCATTGTAGAAGGCTGGAATCGCTTTATACAAGAAATTTTCGCCTTAGCTCCCAGCGCAATGCGGCAGATAGTCGTCCGGCTTGCCCGACTTCAGCGAGCTGTTTCACAAAAGAATCGGAAACTACCACTCTTGGACGGGAGCCAATCGTTTGGCGACTCAGGGCGCTGGAACCGGTTGAATAGCGGCGCCAAAACCGCGATCGAGTTCGAGCTGTGCGGCGGCGGCCCAGGGAGTTCCCTTTCGCGCGGTGACGATATGTTCCAAAAAGCTGCGGGCAAGCGCCACTTCCGCCCAATGATTCTGCGGCGTCATCAACTGTTTGGTCATGACGATCCGCCAACCCCACTTTGAACCCCCTGCTGGCCGTTCTTGCAGGAAGAGGGTGAGATAATCGTGCAATTCGGCGGCGCGAATGCGGTAAGTGAGCAGTTGGGCGAACAGCAAGTCGTAGTTCGCTTGTTGGCGAAGGCTGGGGGAGGCGTCGCGGAGCGGTTTCGCGACTTCCAGCGAGTGGATCGCCTGGTTGAGGTAGGCGATGTAGGCCCGCATCTTCACTTGCTCTTGCTGTATCTCGCCGATCAGAATCGCCGGATCGCTGGAGAAGAGCTGCCGAATCGCCGCCGCATTTACCGACGCCGATTGAAACGGATTCAGCTCTTGAATCACTTTCGTCATCAGTAATTGAAGCGGGTCTCGCTTCAAGTCTTCGACAACTTCGCTGCGCGGTCGCCAATCGGGAAGATAATGATCGAGGACGACCGGGTCATAGTGGTGGCGCATCGGCGGACCGCCGGCCGGCTTGTCGTCGGGCATCATGAAAAAGAGGCCGCCGGTTTCGCGGGTCAGACGAACTTGCTCGTACGGGCCAAATCCGCTGAGGACCGCATCGGTGCGAGCGGCGAATCCGTCGGTCTGCAATTGTTCGATAAACGGCGTCTCGGGACCGCGATCGTAGGTGGAGACGCGCGAAATTCCATGCTGCAGATCGACTGCGGCTAAATGTTCGTAGGGATAGCCGAACATCGACTCTCGACCCAGGAAGTAAACGCGACAGCCGGTCGATTGCGCTTCCAGGATCGCCTTTTCCAAGTTGCGCTGATTGTCTTCCGGATCGCCGCTTTCGTCGGTCACGACGATCAGCGCGAACTGGCGTTTGCTATTTTCGACGTAACGACGATGGCGAGCGATCGCTTCGATCACCGACTTGCAAGTCAGTTCTTTGCCGATCGTATCGATCGGAACGCGTTCGATGGCGCGATAGATTTGCCGAACGTCGCTGGTCGGAGTCGCCGTGTGCTGGGCATAGTCGCCTGAATAGCTGGCGATGCCGGTCGTCAGGGCGTTATGTTCGGCGAAACCGGAAGCGGTTAATTCTTGATAGACGCGGCCGATGCGGGCGCCGATTTGAGCGCGATCATCTTCCATGCTGGTCGACTGATCAAAAAGCCAGACGACGACCACCTCCCCATCTTTCAGCAAGCGAATCAGCTCGCGCGTGATCTGGTCCATCGCCTCGTCGTAGTTGCCGACGGCGACATGCGTCGCGCCTCGGCCATTACGGGGCGAAACTTGGGCGACTTGCGTCGATCCTTCTCCAGAAAGATTCTCGACCGACTTCGTCGGCATCTCTTTCGAGAAATCGGCTTCGAGCGACGGAGAGGTTAACGACGCCGGGACGGAGTCTTCGGCATCCAGCGGCGTTTCCACCAGCACTGGTAATTCCAGCTCGGGAACCAGTTGATTCGACTCAGCAAGTTGCGAGTCGAGCGGCAGGAGGGCCGACTCGTCGAGAATCACCGCCCCCATCCGCTGTCCGCTGATCACAGGCACGGCCAGCAGGGCCAACAACAGAATCAAAACTGCATGAACCGCGACCGAGAACAGAAAGGGGCGTTGATCTCGCCAGGAATGGTTCGACTTGCGGACAGACTTCGAGCGCGAAGCTGACGAGTCGACGCGGGTACGTGGCGGTTTTCGCATGGCGTCACGGTTCTCAAAGCGTCCGCCGATGGCGAAGTTCTTTGTTCGCCACTAGCATGCGGAACGGAAACGGGCCGATGTTTTCATGCGGTCAGTCGTGTTGCGACTCCTCTACTTATAACGTACGACGAACCAGTTGTCTCGCAGTCGGGAGGTGCGTATCAGCCTATGGGGATCGGCGAGACCGCCGACAAACGAACTTGGTTCCGACCCCGGCGGGTGCCATTCAAGCCAAACTCCCTGCTCTTTTCCGGTCAGTTCCAGTCGAACGCCGCCGGATTCCGCACGTTCTACCGAGACGACGTGCGATCCAGAACAGATCTCGGGCGGCGCCAGCATCAGGAGCATCTTCGGCTGGGCGATGGGATAGGCGGAGTACGGCCCCCACGCTTCCATTTCGCCATCGGAGTTTGGCCAATCCGCGCAAAGCGGGCGCGTCGCCGCTTCATACTTCGGGAGCGCCGCATGAAGACGAAATCGATAGCCGCTCCAGATCAAGTCGGGCATGTTGACGATCAGACCCAGCCATAACGAGGTCAAGCCAATCGTCGCCATCCAGGCCAATAAAGAGCGGTAGTTTCTCGGGCCGGCGACAATTGAGACCCAAGCAACGACCATTCCCAAGAGGCTCAAACCGAGTAGCGCCGCCATCAGAAAAAACGGGAACGGCAGTCGCGATAGTTCCCCGAGTTGTAGGTCAACGGCGGCGGCCAGCTGGTTCCAACTGGCGCCGGCGCTTGCATCAAGCAAGATCCAAATGAGCAGCGTCAGCCACGACGCCAGGTTCCAACCCCAAAGCCGATAGGGATGAGCAAGGAGAAACCCCTTCCAAACTTCGTGATTATTGGAACAACGTGTCATTCTTCGCTTCAGGCCAATCGGAAGTTGTCGCGATACCCCAGCGAACTCAAGGTAAGCAAAGGGAATGCCGAAAAGGGGTTCGCAGCGCGTTTCACATGACCAGAGGTCGATTTATGGGAAGAGAAAGCCAATTCTTGCACGATCAATACGGTCGGCGGACAGCCGCATGAGGGGTTCCGTCCCGCGATTAGCCAAGTCGATGTCGATCGATTTGCGCCTAGTGTTGGAATATTCGACAACGGGGCTCCTTCATTTCCTGTCGAACGATTCCAACGGTTCAGTACAATGGGAGAAACTGCAAGGCCCGGTTCGGGTTTAAACCGTACCGAGATCCGTTCTGCCGTTCCCACCTACCTACAGTCTCACCGCTATGACCAATCTTGCGATTCGACCCCGTCTGCTGTCGGCTTCCCTGTCCGCCATGATGATCTGGGTTGGCCTTTCCGTAGCCTTCGATTGCCAAGGAGCGGAGCCAGGCGAAAGCGAAACGGCTGCGAAAGAACTGCAGCTTAAGACGCCGACGATTCCCAACCACTTGGAAGGGGCGGTGCGCGATCTCAACGCGCAATTTAGCGAGGGGATTGATCCGGACAAGAATGCAGTCGTCTATTTGGTTCGGCTCTTGGGAGACGACATCTTCGACGCGGGCCTGCGGGACGATTCGCTGGCGATGCTCGGCATCGAATCGATTGGGAACGGATCGCCGCGATTCGCTTATTTCGAACAATACGTCACGTCGGTTGTGCCGAAGGACGCAAGCAAGCGACAGGATCTGTTGAAGCAACTCACGTTGGAGTTCCAGTCGGCCAACGGCGCCGTCTGGAAGAGCGCTGATTATCCGGCGCTCGCTCAGTACTTTGCCGCCAATGAAGCGGCGCTCGACGAGTTGGTCCGGATCTCGAAGTTTCCCTCGTACTACGCCCCGATCTTGACCGCCGAGAATCCTCCGACGCTGCTGGGAGCTTCCTACGCGATCGAACGACGAATTCCGTATCTCGGACAGTGCTTGTCGATCCGCGCGTCGCAGCGAATGGGGGACGGCAATTTCGCCGGCGCGGTCAGCGACTTGATCGCCGTTCATCAGTTGGCGAATCAACTGGCCGAAGGTTCGCCGCTCGACGTTTCGCTCGCCAAAGCGCACTGGGTCGACTCGTACGCCTTCCAGGCCGAGTATGCGATTCTGGCCAGTGGAATGCTGACCGCCGACCAGGCGAAGGAGTACCAGAAGGAGTTGCAAAACGTTTCGTCGATGGCGCCTTCGCAAACGGCGGCCGACATCGGCGAACGTTTGATCCTGCGCCAAGAGATCGAATCGCTCAAGGAACATGACGCCGCTTTTTACGCCTTCTTTGATTGGGCGCCGGCCAGCCATGCCGAGCAAATGAAGGCGCTGCGGGCCGCCAATATCGATTGGGATCTGGCGCTGCAGCGAGCCAACGAAGTCCAGGACGAAACGGTCGAAACGCTGCTGATCTCCGACGCGAAACGCCAGGCGGAAGAGATTGACCGGCTGAACAGTGAGGTGGACGAGTGGCGCAAGCGAAACGACGCCGACGAAACGACGCTGCTTGAAGCGCTCGAGGTCGATCGGGATCAAGGAAGCCGCTGGATCGGCGAAGCGGTCGCACTGGCCCTACGAACGAACATCTGGCAGCGTCTTTGCACCGATCGCCGGGGGCACGTTCGCCGCGACTTTATCAGCGTCGGTCTCGCTCTGGAGGAATATCATCGTCGCCGCGGATACTATCCGGCAGCTCTTGCCGATTTATCGCCCGAGATCTTGCCGTCGATTCCGAACGATTCCCACTCGCAAAAGCCGTTCACCTACATGCGAAACGATGACCAGCATGTCGAGTTGATCTCGTGGGGAACAAATCGGGAAAATGACGCCGGGCGACTGCTTCAGGACGATCTCATTCTGAAACTGGGACGCTAAACGCCCCTTTCGCCCGTTTGCATCTCGACAGGCGAACGCTACTTGTCGGAGATCAGTCCCAGTTGAGACGCCGCGCGGTCGATCGCGCGAGTAAGCCGCTTACGTAGTGCGTCGGGGTTCGTTCCCATTTCTTCCGCGAGGTCGGTCCAGCCGTAACCGCTCAATTTTTTGTGGAGCAGTACGCGGTCATCTTCGGAAAGTCGATCTTCGAGCGCATGCAGGATTTCGTCGGTCTCGACAATTCGACTGGGCGTCTCGTTGGAATCGGCGACCAGGTTCAAGGCCGCTTCGTCTCCCGAGATTCGCCGCGCGTCGCGCCGACCGGCATGATGTCGCCGTGCGTGGTCGACGATTTTATTGCGGGCCATCGTCAACAACAGCCGTCGCAACTCCTCCGGATCTTCCAGACGAAAGTCCCCCTGGTCGAAGCCAGTAAAGAACTTGATGAGAACCGACTGGTAGATGTCGAGCGAGTCGACCATACGCCGCACCGACGGACTGGTCAGACGAAATCGAATGAAACGGCGCACCTCGTTCTCGAACTTGCGAGCCAACTCGGCGGCCGCAGCCTCGTCGCCATTTTTCAGACGTTCCAGCAACTCGGAGAATTCGGACCCCTGGTTTTCCATTCCCAACTTCCAGTAGCGCGTCTTGGAGGAATTGGGCTTCACTATAGCGAAGCTCGATCGATCTGAGCAACAAGATTCATAACCAGTTGGGCGCGAACTATTGGCCTCCTAGTCGACGCGTACGTGCGAATTTTTCTGAAACTAGTCAAAGCGTCAACTACCGAGCTTACCCAAACGTAAGCGCGCTGGACGTAGCGATTGTCTTCTTGGGGAAATGTTGGTTTAGCAGTTTGACAGTGCGAAACTAGAAGGAGTATCATCCGGAAAAACCGCACTAACACGGGGTTTGGCTACTGCCGTGGTGCAGTTTTTTTCTGGACCGAAGGGGCCAAAGGTCCAGGTTTCCTGACCAATTCCCATTCAAGTAATGAAATGGGATGTCCGCTTGGAGGACGTAAACACGCTTAGAGAGGAGTCAGGGTTCTCAGATTTGTTTCTGGTAGCCGAACTCGAATAAGCCAAAAGTAGACGTGCTGGGGGTGAACGATGCTTGGGCAAGCATTACAGTCGTTTCACGTTTTCGTGAAAGCGCTCACCGTCTTTGCCATGGTTGCACCATGTCTGGCCTGGGGGGCGGAGACTACGCCCACGCGGCGCGCGTTATTGGTCGGATGTTCGCGTTACGATAAAGGTCACGGAAGCGTCCATGATCTCTATGGTCCGCCGAACGACGTCCGGCTGTTCTATGATTTGCTGACGCAGCGTTTCGACTTTCCGACCGAAAACATCGTTCGTCTGACCGATGACGAAAAGGGAGAGCTTTCTCGTCCGACCGCCGAAAATATCTCGGCCGCTTTTGGTCGACTAGCCAGCGAAACGAACCCGGGGGATCAAGTCTTCATCTTGCTCTCCGGCCACGGCGTGCAGGTTCCGATTCCCAAAACGCAGCAGAACGCGCTCGATCCGGCGAATCCTGAAGAGGACGGCCTCGACGAAGTCTTTCTGCCGGTCAACTTCGGCGATTGGACCGACGAGGGTCTGGCCAACTCGATCAAAGACGACCAAATCGGCGGCTGGCTCGACCAGATGCGCCGCCATGGGGGTAACGTCTGGATCGTGTTCGATCATTGTCATTCCGGCACGATGAGCCGCTCGGTTGGTATTGGCGAAATTGATCGCGGGGTCGATCCCTTCGCCCTAGGCGTTCCGCGCCAGGACCTGGAAGCGGCCGCCGCGAAAGCTGCCGAGGCGAGCGGCGGCGAACGCCAGCGCAGTGTCGCCAGCGGACCCTCTTTGGAGCTTCCGCCAGCTGCGGATGCTGTGGGAAGCGTCACCGCGTTCTACGCTGCTCAGGCCTTTGAGACGGCTCCGGAATTACCGCGTCCGCTCGACGCACCTCGCACGCCGGAGCACTACCACGGGCTCCTCAGCTACACGCTGGCCCAAGTTCTCTCGCAGGCGGATGGCCCGCTTTCGTACGAAGATCTGAGCCAGGCGGTCCTGACCCAATATCGTGCCGCGCGGGGATCCCGGGGACCGACGCCGCTGTTTGACGGCCGGTTGAAACAACACGTACTTTCCGCCGAACAAGCGGCCGACGGCAGCTCTTTGACGTTGCTGCAACAAGGAGGAAAACTGCATCTGAACGCGGGCCAACTGATGGGCATTCGCCCAGGTACGATCCTGAAGTTGATGCCGAAGTCAGGCGAAAAACCGCTCGGCCATGTTGAAGTGGTTTCGGCGACGGCGAGTTCGGCCAAGGTAAAGCCGATCGAATTTGACGGCCAGCCGGCGCCGCGTGCGTCGGATCTGCCGGAGGTATGCCGCTGCGAAGTGGCCCTGAAGCCGTTGGAAGACATGCAGTTGCGGGTCGCAGTAGTTTCCGCTGGAGAAGCGGCGGAAGTCCGAGAAGCGCTCGACGCGCTGGCGAAAGAGAATCTGGCCCTGCTCCGCGCGGTCGATAGTAGTCAAGACGCCGATTGGGCGCTGCACCTGGTAAAACCGGAAGAGGCAGCTCGCTTGTACGGCAAGCAAATTGACGAGCCGCAGGTCTTTTTGGTTCAGCGCGAGCAGTTGCCGTCGGAGGAAGCCGATTCGCCGCAGCCAAAGACTCCGCCGCGCGTTTACGCTCAGTACTCGCTGGCCGACGACTCGCGCTGGACGACTTACCTGATTGAGGATTTGCAACGGATTTTCACGTGGCAAAACGTCTGGCGAATCGTCGCGCAGTACGAAAGCCCGCTGCAGGACGACTTGCATCTGGAAGTGAAACTTGACGGCGACGATGGCGAAGCCGAAGCGGTCACTGCCCTTCGTCCGGGTCAGCGGATTCGCTTGTCGCTGTCGAACAAGGGGTTCGACGATCTGGCGATCACCTTTTTGTTTCTCGACGGCAACTTCGGGATTTCCAAATGGTTCACGGCCAGCGTCGAAGCAGGCGGCTCGGTCCGTCCGTTTTTCGCGGATATTACCGACGAAACCTCCGGAGTGGAGGGAATTGTCGTCCTGGCCGATCGCTTGGCGGACAAGAAGCTAATGCCGGAGTACGACGTGCTGGTTCAAGGGCCGCTTGGTACGGGCGTCCGCGCTCGCGGCGCCTTTGATCAGCCGGATACGAATTTCGCGAAGTTGTTGCAAACGGCGGCTGGGGGGAAAGGATTGCGGGCGGCAATCGTTCATTCGCCAGGCACGCCGGAGATTATCGGGAAGTCATGGGTCACGCTCCGCGTCGACGAGAAAGCTCCATGACGTTCCCTGGGGTCAGCGGTGCGTTTCGAGTTGCGGAGAACCTGAACTCCGCCGCCAAACGCTTTGGGGGTTTTTAAAACGGGATTTGGGCAAATGGCACAGGGGGAAACAAACACACCGCGGCAAGTGCTTTGGAAGGTCACTGCCGACCAGGTTTGCCAGCTATTTGAGCAATCGCTCCGCCGTGGTCCGCGACTGATGGCGGAGTCGTTGCTGGAATATGTGCCGGAAAGCGACCGAACCCCGTTACTGTTCGGATTGCTGCAGCGGGAAATCTATTACCGCGAACAGGCCGGCGAGACGATGTCACGCGAAGAGTTCGATCGCCGATTCCCGAATCAGGAACTGCTGCGCGACGCACTCATCAATGACGACGTGCACCTCAAACGAGTCGATGCGGCGTTTCCTGACGACGACGTGCTGGAGCGAGTTGGACGTTCGCCGATCGGCGCTGTCTACAAGGTGCGCCAGCGCAGTTCGGGAAACATGATGTGCGTCCGCTCGCTCCCGGGGCTCTTCATCGAACAGGATCATCCCAGCGGTTGTTCGTTCACCGACTTGGCCTTCATGCTGCACCCGAACCTGGCGCGGCCGCGTGAGTTGGTCGAATCGGATGGAGACATTCTGTTGCTGACCGAGTTTGTCGAGGGGCCAACGCTCGCCGGACTCGTCGCTCAGCGTCATCCGATTCCGTTGGGGGTCGTATGCGAGTTCATGCGCCAAGCGGCCAGCGGCATCATTCAGGTTCACGATCACTTTCGCTGCCACGGCGATCTCCGTCCGCAAAGTTTGATTTTGAATCCGTCCCAGGCGGTGGTGAAGGTTTCGGGACTCGGCCTGACCGAACTCCTGAACCTCCGTTATCTCCGGTATGCAACTGCGCCAACCGACGCGGGAATGCAGTTTTTGGGATTCCGAGCGCCGGAATTGGGGCACGAGCCTCCGCAACTCGACAAACGGAGCGACGTTTACAGTCTCGGTTGCACGCTCTACTACGCGCTGACCGGAGCGATTCCGCCCCAACAGCCGAATCCCGCGAAGTCGGAAGAAGTATCGACCTTCCCGGTCCAGTGTCCCCGTAAGCTGGAGGCGATCATCTGGCAGATGCTGGCGATCGATCCCGACGAGCGGCTCGACGACGCGGCGATGGTTCACCAGGTGCTCGCCGAATTTGCCGATCCCGACGCCTTCAAGACGTGGTGCGCGGAGGCGGCTAGCGGAGTCGCCTTGCCGACGCGAATCACCGTTACCGAAACGTCGACGCTCGACACGTACACCGCAAGCACAAGCGAGACCTGGCCGCGACAATTCGCAGCGCCCACGCCTGTGCGAGTTGCAGCCCCGGCGCCGCCGCAGTCGCTTGCACCGCAGCCGAAACCAGCGCCCGCTGCGGCCAGCGAGCCGCCGGCTCGTCCCGCTCGCTGGCGACCTTCCCGAACGCTCATTGGAATTTCGGCCGTCGTGCTGCTCTGTCTGGCCGGAATCATCGGCTACGGGCTTGTACCCAAGCCGGTTCAACCTCCGCAGGAAGCTCCCTTGTGGGCCTCTTCGCTGGCCGAACAACCAGACGTCTACGGCGACTGGTGGTTCGACGAGTTTCCCTGGTATGCGCCGATCGTTCGCAAGAAGATTCTGACGGGGGCCGCGCACGCGGACGAGAGCCAGATCGCCCTGGCCCAGGAATTGGCGACCGCGCCGACCGAAAAACAAATGGACCGCTTGCGGGCGATGGTCGAAGAAATGGTCCGCAAGTCGCCGCCCCACGATCCGGAATGGGCCGTCGTCGGTCGCTTGCTGAAGATCGATCCGGCGCAGGAATCGCCTGATAGCCTGAAGGCCGCGTACGAATACTTCCTGGGAATGCTTGACCCGCAGCGTGTGGACAGCGGAACTGCGCGGCACATGCGGGCTTTGCTCTATCAAAAGATGGGGAACGAGACTGCCGCTCGCGAGTCGTATCAAATGGCCGTCGACGCCTATCAAGCGGATGGCGATCAAGAATTGGAGGCGGTTTGCTACGGCGACCTCGGACGCACCTTCGAACGGGGCTTGTCGCTGGAGGCGATCGCCCAATACGAACATGCGGTGGAACGAGCCGTATCGCCGTCGCTAAAGGTCGCCCTCTCCACACGCATTGCTTTCAACTACCGCAAGCGGAATCGGATGGTGATGGCGAGCGAAGCGCTCGATAATGCTGAAAGATTCGCCAACAATTCGGAGCTGAAATTCAACGACAACCATATGCTTCGCGAAGTCAGCTACGAGGAGCGTGGTTGGCTGGAATTTGACCGCTGGCGTCTGGAACGAGCCCGCGAATGGTTCGCCAAGGCGAAAAAGGCGCTCGACGATCAGACCGACGCGGACGACGTGAAGGTCTTCACGAAGCGCCTGATGATCATGCAGAATGACGCAATGGTCGCTCACTTCACGGGAAAGACGGAGTCGGCCCAGTACACCTACAACGAGGCGATCAATAACATCGACGGACGTGTCCGTTCCGGTTTGAAGTCGCAAGACGAGCGCAATCTAGTGCGTCGTTTTCCCAATTTGTACGAGCGGCTCGGCGATACCTACATGTTCGGCACACCCGCCGACTATCCTCGTGCGGCGGAAGTTTTCGGCCAAGCGGAACTCGCCGCGCGTTCGCCTGCCTTCGAACTCGACCAGCTTTGGCCCCATGTGGCGAATATCCAGTACAAGCGCGTGATCGCGTTGTGCCTGGACTTCCGTCAAAGCGAAGCGGAAACCGAAATGCTCGCGATCTCGGATCTCCTCCCCGCGGCAGAGACGATCACGCCGGAGCAAGAGCAGATCTATAGTACGTGTCGAGCGTTGGCGAACGCGATGCTGGAGGTCAATCAGCAAGACGCTGATGGACAAAAGAAGACGCTTACCAAACTGGAAAGCTTCTGCTCGCAGCGGCTGGCTAGTTACAACGCCCGCGGAAACGTCAGCCGAACCGATTTGGACGTCATGCTTCTCAGCATGCAGTACCTGCTGGGCCCCAACCAGACCTCACAGCACACGATCGACTCGGTCGTCCGCAAGCTGGAGTACCTGATCAAAGAAGTCCACACGGACGGCGACGTCTCGCCGGAGTATCTCTACCGGTACGCCAAATGCGGCGACGTCGCGCTTCGGAACAGCACTACTTCCGCGCTCACTGCGCAGCCGAGATTGATCGCCGACGTCGTGAGCCGCGGCGCCAAGCTGAGTCTCGCCCCTGGCGCAAAAGGTTCCAATGCGCCGATTGCGATCGCCGAGAATGGTCGACCCAAAAACTGCCGACTTTACGCTCTTTCGATCGGCGTTTCGCGCTACGCCGATCCCACGTTCAACTTGGGAGTCGCCGCCAACGATGCGATGGGACTAGAGAAAGACTTCCGCAGTTTGTGCGAAGGGGACGACGCCCTGTTTGAGTGCGGCAAGATTAAGAGCTTGACGAACGAGGAAGCGACTTACGAAAACATCTTCGCGTGGATTCGGAAGTTTACGCAGGGAAGCTCGGAGGAAGGAATTCAGCCGGTTCGCCCCGGGGACATCGTCTTCGTCACCTTCTCCGGACATGGCGAAAAGGCGCACGGCGATCGAAGCTACTTCCTCTTGCCGCATGACTACGACAGCAAGGTCGGGATGGAACGGACCGCGATTCACGACAAGGTACTGCAAAACTCGCTGGCCAACATGGGCGCTACGGTGATTTGCGTACTCGATTCGTGCTTCAGCGGCAAAGCGTTCGCACCGGACGACGCGATTGCGATGCGAGCCGCCACCGATCGAATGCGAGCGCTCGCGAATGAGCAGATTCGCCGCTTCAGCTCGACGAACGATTCGAACGTCATTCTCCTCGCCTCGTCGATTAGCTCGCAGCCGGCGCTCGAAGATCGCCGCGTCGGCCATGGCTATCTGACGCTGGCGCTGCGAGAAGCGTTTGAAGGCGACTATTTGGATCAGCCGCAGAACACGCCGCTTCCGGGAAGCCGTCAAGGATTCGTCACCTTGGAAGATATCGAATACTACTTGGGACAGCGGGTCCGCGACCTCTCGAAAGGTCAACAGACCACATCCCGGGCCTATGGAATTGGGAGGAACGCCACGCTCGCCGACTTGCCGATCCGGCTTTCCAAGTCGAATTGAGCAAGTCGGAGAAGAAGGGTTGCAACTTGAGATCCCCTGCGTGACAGCCTGCCGAAAGTCGTGATGATGCCTAGTCTGCATTCCCAACCTGCACAACCGAAGATCGCAACCCAGCGTCACGGCATTGACTTGACCGCGACCTACGATCTCCACGAACGGTTGTTTCAGTTGTGGTGCAAAGAGCCGCAACGGCTGTATCAAGCCCGCGACGTCTCGATGCGGTATTTGCGGGAAAATGGAGTTCGGTTTGAAAGTTCGCGAGAACTTCCCGCGGCGACGTCGGCGCTGATGCTCGATTCGGAAGACGTAACGCTGCTCGAAACAATCTCGGAAACGTTGCACGATCTGGTCGAAACTGCCGTCGACTGGGTTTTGGCCGATCGGAGTCGGTTGGCCGAGTACTTTCCGGCGCATCTGCGGATGGCGCCTTACTTCGCTAAGACTCGCGGCCTGCAAACGTGGCAGGGTTACAGTCGCTATGACGCCGTGATTACGCAGAAGGGGGAGCTGAAGGTCATCGAGCTCAACTCCTGCTGTCCGGCGGGGTTCGCACATGCCGCTATCTGCAACGACGCCGCCATTAGCGGGCTCCAGTCATTAGGTTTGGAAGACGAACTTGAATCTCGCCATGCTGCGACCTTGGAATCCGGATCGCTGGTCGACGAACTTTTGGCGATCGAGCGGGAAGCAGGGCTTCCCGTTGGGTTGGTCGCGCTGGTTAACGACGAGAACTATCTTCACAACGAACTGGAGTTGCTGAAGGCCCAATTCGAGGATCGGGGGCGGACCGCTCGCATCGTCAATGCGATGGACCTGACCTACCGGGACGGCGTTTTGCGACATGATGGGGATTTCATCTCGCTAAGCTATAACAAGATCCGCGTCAGTACGCCCGACAGTTCCAATCACTGTTGGCGAGCCGGTTTTGAAAAGCGATACGCCCCGTTTCTTTCTGCGGTCGTCGATCAGGCGTTCGTTTCGGTCAACAATCTGGTCGCGGCGACCATCGCGGAAGACAAGACCTTACTGGAAGTTTTGCACGCGCCTGCGTTTCAGAAGACGCTGTCGGGCGATCAACGCGACTTCATAACGCGGCATGTCATGTGGACCGCTCGTCTCCAGCCAGGCAAAGTCTTACTGCACGGCGAAGAGATCGATCTGCTTCCGTACCTGCTCGAACATAAAGATCGATTCGTCATCAAGCCGGCGAACGAGGGACGTGGATTCGGCGTCACGATTGGAGCGGCCTCGACGACGGCAGCCTGGGAAGCGGCCTGTCGTCCGCAGGCGAATTTGCCGTGCGTGGTGCAAGAGTTTGCGGCGCCGGCTTCGTTGCCGGTCCTCTACCACGGCGGCGACAAGGCGGATCTGTTGCCGGTCGAAATGTTCATCACGGTCGCGATGGGAATTATTCGCGGTCAGTATCGAGGCCTATTCTCGCGCATATCGCCGGAAGCGATTACCAATGTCGGTAAAGCGGGAATCATTCAGGCGGTGCTTCAGCAGTAAGCTGGTTGCACGGCTGGGGAGATTCTGGTGCGCGTTCACGAGCACAGAATGACCGCCTGGTCCATTTTGTCAGCTTCGATTTGCGCGCTGATTTGGGCCGGCCAAGCCATCGCCGTAAAGTTGTCGGTGGTGGACCTCCCTCCCTTCTTTGTGATTACGCTTCGATTCTTGTTGGCGTTGCCGCTCGTCGCAGCGCTGGCCTGCGCATGCGGAACCTCGCTGCGGGCGGCGCGGAATCAATGGTTCATTCTGGCTGTTAGCGGCGTCTTGGTCGCATTGCAGTTTTCGCTATTTACGATCGGAACGACTTATACGACGTCCGCGCGTAGCATCGTCTTGATCAACACCTTCCCGATTTTCACCGCCTTGTTTTGCCATCTCTTTTTGACCCATTCGCAGACCAATCTGCGTCAACGGATCGGACTTGGTTTGGCGATTGCAGGGGTATGGGTAATTTTTTTGCATCGCGCTGCGGAGCCGGGGATATCTCTGCTGGGCGATATCCTAGTGCTTCTCTCGGCCGCGTCGATGGCGGCGAAGATCGTCTACGTCCGCGTGATACTACAGCGGCTGGACCCAATTCAACTTGTTTTCTGGTCAACCTGCATCGGAATGGTCATTTGCGGGCTGATCAGCTTCAGTTCGGAAACGGTACCGGCGACGGCGCTCACGACGTCAGCGTTGACGGCCGTCGCCTATCAAGGACTACTGGTATCAGGCGTCGCCGTTTTGCTCTGGACGACGCTGCTGAAATATCACAATCCCAATGAATTGAACATCTTTCGCCTCACTTCGCCGCTTTTGGGCGTATTGGGGGCGTGGCTGTTTATGGCGGATCCACTGCCGCCGAATCTCCTGTTGGGTTGTGCCCTGGTTACGGCAGGCTTGTTGTCGACAACGCTCCGCAGCGGCAGAGCGGAAGAGAACGACGAAGATGTCGCGACGTCACCGACCCTCTTTTCCGAGTTGGAAGAAAATCGACCAAGAAATTTCCCCGTTTCCAAGAATATGGGTCCGGATTCCGTGGCGTAATCCGCTTGTAACCATGACGTTCCTACTTTGTCGACTTGAGTTTACACCATGCAAAGACGCCGATTGCTGATTTTCGTTGCAAGCGTCTGGTGCATTACGCTCGCCGTCGCACTTGGTCAGACGCCGCCAGGGGGCGCGATCCTGATCTCGATCGACGCTGACAACGTGATCGTCCAGCGCGTTTCATTCCCACCAACGCCTGCGGTATTGGCGAAAGATGGGCTGTTGGTCTGGCCTGAGGGGATTCGAGACCAATGGATCTCGCTCCCAGCCACGAAAGTCTCTCCGCCGCTCGCCGACCCAGACGCGGCGCCGCTGCAACTAGCTGGCGTCAGCCGCAGCGAATGGATCGATAGCCCGCAAACGCTCGCCTTGCTTGGTACCCCCTTGGATCAGTTGGTCGGAGGCGAAATCTATCGCGAGGTCGCCGCAGGCGGCATTTATACCCCGGCGGATGATCGCACGCTTCTCAGCGGGCGGATTACGTTACGGCGTTTGCCCTCCTCTCCAGGGGATCCTTATCCCCAAGATGAAGTCACTCTGCGCGATCGCACCGGAATCTCGGCAAAGATCCCGTTTCCCAAAGGAAAGCGAGAACTAGCCTGGAGTGAGATTACTTCCCTACCAACCGAATGGGCCGAAGGACTTCCAGCTGGCGAATACCTGTTGCGCCAGTCCAGCGGTTCCGGCAACTTACGTTTCAAGGTGGAATCGGCCGAGCGGCGTGAGGCGGTTCTCCAACCAGTCGCGGCGATCAGCAACGTCGTTGCGTCACAGCAAGATCCTCTCTATTTGCAAGTTGCCGTCGAAGCGCTGCTCGATTCGAACGGCCGGAGCTACCCGGTCGATGCGCTCGACCTGCTGGAGTCGGCTTCGAAAAACGCCTTACCCAAACATCTCGAACAGATCTATCAGCAGCTTAACGACGAGCTCCAAGGCAAAGCGACGCTTGCATCCGACGTAACGCAGGATGCGACCGGAATCGCGGAAGTCGACGCGGCTCGCCGGCAGATTCGACTGGGACAATGGGACGCCGCCGAAGCGTCGCTTGCCAAAATCGACCTATCCGTTTCTCCTCGCGCCGCTGGCCTGGCGTCGCTTTACCATGCGGTCGTGATGTCGGAATCAAGTTCCGCAACGGCGATGGAAGCGTACCAGGCATTCGTCGATGCGATCGAAGTGCTCAAAACGGCGAAGCCTGCAGACCAGTTCAACGCCCACAACAATTTCGCCAATTTTCTCCTCTCGCAGTCGCAAGACGCACTCTACAACGCCGCCAGACAAACGGCCAGCAACATGCCGACGCCGCTGCTGATTGGTCTGGATCAATGGATCGACGCGAACGAAGAACTGAAACAATCGGCCCTGCTAGCAGAAAGGCTTGGCCGGCAGCAAGCGGCTGTTACCGCCGCGAATCAGGCTCGTTTGAATTCGCTGTTGGCCGACTATATCCGGTTGCTCAACGGAGGCGTCGCGCCAAAATCGAAATTTGCCCGAGGCGAGCAACTCGCCACGCAGCAAGCGGAAAGCGCAGCAAAAGCGGTAGCCAGCGCTGACAATCCAAAAAACGCGGATCCGGTCAGTCAAGCGGTCGCTCACGAAATCCTCGCACGACTCGCACATCGCGCCCGTCGCCCGCAAGATTGTCAGCTGCATGCCCAAGCCGCGATCGACCTTCACCTCGATAGCGGTTCGCTCGCAGGAGTAGAAACCGCGCACCGGATCTTGGCGTTGTCGCTGCGGCGCGAAGCGGAGTCAGGGGAACGGAATCAAGCGGAGTCAGACGAGTTACGCGCCGAATCGCTACGCCATCTCTATCTCTCCCAAGCCCTATCGGAGTACCTGCGGAAGCGAATCCCGCAAGATGAGTACGGACTTTCCCGTGCCGGCTTCTTCGCCCGGCGCGCCTACGTGAACGAACAACTGATTGAGCTTCTCATCGAAGCGGGCAAGCCTGCCGAGGCGCTGAAGTACGCGGAACTGGCCAAAGGAAGAGCGCTCCAGGACTATCTCGCCGCCAACGACGCCAGCTCGCAAGCGATTGCGGAAACGGAGCAAGACGTCGAACAAATGCTGGCCGATTGGCCTGACGACCTGGTAGCGATCGAGTACTTCCTCGGCGCCGAGAAGGCCCACCTCTTTCTGATCGACTCCACCGGGATCTCCGCCTATACGTTGGTCGACGAAGAAGGAACGCCCTTGAGCCCCCAGCGTTTGATCGCCGAGGTCAGAAGTTTTCTGGGGGACATGGATCATGCGGCCCAAAAGATCTCGCAAGCGATCGCTTCGGGACGTGCGGCCGATCGGAAATGGCAGACCCAATTGCATTGGCTCTACGAACGACTGCTGCCGCCGCCGGTCGCGTCACGAATTGAAGGATCGGACTCGTTGCTGGTGGCGCCGCATCATGTGCTCCACTATCTGCCGTTCGCCGCGCTAGTGACTGAAACCGATGATCGCGACCTGAAATTCTATCAGCTTCCGCAGCCCCGCTTCTTGATCGAAAAGGTCGACAGCGTCGTCGAAGCCCCCTCGCTACTCGCCTATCATCGGATCCGCAGTCGCGGCGACCAGCCGCTCGCGCAGATGAATGGGTTCGGCAAGTCGAGCTTCCTCGGGCAACCATCGTTGCCAGGGGTCGAGAGCGACCTCGCCTCGCTACGGCGCACGTTTGGCGATCGCATCGGCGAGATTGCGGAGGGAGACGAGACCGACGAAGAGGCGCTAAAGTGCCTTCTGCAAAAACGGGGCGGCTTGTTGGTTGGAACGCATGGTCAGAACGTCGCCAGTGCTCCGCTGCTGAGCTATCTACGGTGCGGACAAGCAAAAGGCGCCGACGGTCTACTTCAAGCCGGCGAGATCTACTCCATGAAGACGCGTGCTGATCTGGTCATCCTAAGCGCCTGCTATTCCGGCCTGGCCGATCAGGCGCCGATGCAAGGAGACGATCTGTTCGGCCTGCAGCGCGCCCTGTTGCAATCGGGAACCTCATGCGTGGTGACCGGCAAATGGGACGTGTTCGATCGGACCGGCACTGTATTGATGGCGTCTCTTCTCGACAAGCTTTCGCACGGAGAACCGGTTGGAGAATCACTGGCCGACGCTCAGCGCCAGTTCATGTTGGATGCCCGCGAAGGCAATGGAATTTATAGCCATCCCTATTTCTGGGCGGTCCTTTCGGTCGCTGGAAATGATCAGATTCATTTTCAAGCGTCCGAAAAGAATTCGCCTCAAAAACATGACTAAACGAAGGACGCGGTTTCCATTTGGAAAAGATAGGGAAACCGATTTGAGACAACAGTTTTTGATTGATTGAGTCACTGCAACAGATAGATTTGCATTCGACGCTTTCAATGAACGCCGAATTTGGGTGCGATCATGAAATCTCCAACGCTGCGACGAATCCTTAAGGTTTTTGTTAGCGTCGTCATCCTGGCTCATTTCGCCGCGGTGTTACTCGCGGGCTTCGGCATCGGCACGCATTCGCATCCAGCGCCGGAGCCGTTGGCTTACGCGCACGCCCAGACTTGCCATTACTTGCGTCCCCTGCAATTGGACGCCCCATGGCATTTCTACGCGCCAAACCCCGGTAGCGGCGGCGTCTTGTACGTCGCGATGGAAACCGACGCCGGACGTCAGGTCTGGCGACAATGGTTCAACGAAAGTCAGAACCGCCTCGTCGAACCGTACATTCGCTCTGGCGGCGTGGCGTCAGCCGCTGCAGGCATTGAACCGTCTGGCCCGGATTTCAGTCGCTATTTGATGACTCGGCAAGGGGAGATCTGTCTCGGCTCGTTAGCTCGGCGGTTTGCCCGCGACTTTCAGCAGAGCTCGCCTAACGACGAAAAGGTCGTAGCGGTTTCGTTCTATCTCCTCTCCGGCAATCCAATGACGCCCCAGGACGCTCGCAGCGGAATGGCTTTTGGCGACTTACGACTTTACACGGCGATTGCGGCTGGCCACTTTACGCCGGCTGGCGATCGCTTTGAATCGATCGCAATTCGGAATGTGGAGATGCCGAATCTCGTGTTCGGCATCTTGCAAGCGACGCGGCGCGGAGCGAATCCGGCCGCGGCAGCGGACAACATCGACATCGCTTCGCTACCAGGAGGAATCCGTACCGCACTTGAATCCCATCCAGAATGGCTAGAACTGCCGCCGGCCGATCTCCGTCGCGAAATCGAGCGGCACTTCATGCCGAAAGCGAATCCTCCGGGTGACGCCTGATCGTCTCAGACGAGCTCGATCGCGTTTCTTTACCCGTCTCATTTTTCACGCTTCGCGGTGATTGCGGGGAACGTACGCGCAGATCGAACGCAAATCCTTACCTACGGCTTTAGTATTCCATCCAATTTGAGAAACCCCGAAAGGAGAAGACCATTTCAGGCATCGTCAAACGGTCCATCGGCGATCGTTGCGGCGAAGGCTTAGGGTGAATTGTTTTCGCTTTCCTGTCCGTTATCGCAAGAGAAAACG
The DNA here is from genome assembly GCF_020966755.1 of Blastopirellula sediminis. Taxonomy (NCBI): domain Bacteria; kingdom Pseudomonadati; phylum Planctomycetota; class Planctomycetia; order Pirellulales; family Pirellulaceae; genus Blastopirellula; species Blastopirellula sediminis. The sequence continues at coordinate 387,743 of NZ_JAJKFT010000002.1, read as the reverse complement.
TTTGTTCCGATATGTCTCGTTCTTTTCTTGAATCCCCATTCAAGAAAGGGCAAAACCGCTCAGGCGTTCTGACCGGGTCAGTTGATTGAAGTTGTTACAGGAGAATCCACGAATGAAACGCACCTACAAGTTAGCGATCGCGGGAGGGCTGGTAGCGCTATTGGCCATCTCGCCGTTCGCACTGCTCGACGCGCAAGAGCCAGCCGCCCCGACCGGCGAACCTCCCGTGGCGCAGGAAGAGATGATGGAGGATATCTTCGTTTTGCCGGAAGAACTCGACGATCCGGCATTCGCTCAGTACGTCGACATTTCGCTCTTACCGGAGGCGTTCGTTACGAAGAACGCTACCGTATTGACCGACGTCGGTCTGCAATTGGGGTACGGCGAGAGCATCTTGCTCCGTCCTCACAAGGCAGGCAGCGCGAAGGACACGCTCGCGTTAGCCGCGAACATTGCAAGCAAAAGCGGCGACGTTAAAACGTTGGAACGAATCGAAGCGGCTGCGAAGAAATATGGCTACGCCGATCTGGGGCAACAGGTCGCCGCCGCCAAATTGACCGCCGGCGAAAGCCGCGCCGAAGAGCCGGGGCTCTCAATGTCGGTCGCCGACAGCTCGCCTGACGAATTCGCCATGTACGGCATCTTGATGAATGAAGTCGAATCGGCCCGCCTGCTGCACGACTCGGAACGACTCGAAAAGATCTCGAAGGAGATCGACAAATTTACCGGCTTGAGCGAAAAGCAGCGCAAGTACGTCAAGCAGCATATCTCGACCGCGCAAGGCGCCGTCGCCGAGCCAGGCGCCGAAGGCAATTCGATCGTCAGTACGCTCCGTTCGCTGGAAGGTCAGAGCCGCGGCCACAATGACGCAGCCGACATCTTGAATGCGATTTTCAAGGGAGTCGGGAACGTCGTCCACGGTCAGTCGCACCATAGCGGCTACGGCGGTGGGCACTACCACAACCACTACAATTCGCACGGCGGATATGGGGGCGGTTACGGCGGTGGCTACGGTGGCGGTTACCGACCTTATGGCGGTGGCTATCGTCCGTACGGTGGCGGATATGGGGGCGGCTACGGTGGTGGTTATGGTGGCGGCCATGGCGGCCACTATCACGGCGGCCATGGACACTACCATCCGTAATTGGACGGCCGATCGTCCCTGACAACGACCTGCTCCGCTGGATGTTCGTCATCCGGCGGAGCGAAAATGTCTGTCACAAATTGCGGTCCGCCGAAATGGGCGACCGCAATCGGTCCCTGAATTCCAATATCTCAGTTCAACAAAGAGTGCGAGTGATGATCCGCTCCCTGTTTTCGACCGTCGTCACCTGGTTGCGAGATGCGATCTCGGGTTGGGACTGGTTTTGGTTTTCGCCGGCCGACGTCCGCCTCGTTTGCGGAATGCGCATCGCTGTTGGATTGGTTTTGCTGTACGTGTACGGCACCTCATTTTCGCAGGCCTTGGATCTGATCGGCCCTAGCGCTTGGATCGACCAGCAAGCGGTCGGCGAGTTGATGCAGCCGGACGAAGAAGGATTCGCGATCGTCAACGCCTGGACTCCGTCGCTCTGGCACTACGTCAGTTCGCCGCAGGCGTCGCTCTCCCTATACGGCCTCTTTCTGGTCATAATCGCATTCTATACGGCAGGCCTGTTTACCCGCGTCAGTAACCTGCTGGTGCTGATCGGACATATCAGCGTCATCCATCGCGCCTTTATTTTTCATTACGGCGTCGACAATGTGCTGGCGATGCTGCTCCTCTATTTGCTGATCGCACCCTGCGGCGCTCGTTTCTCGGTAGACGCCTGGTTGCGGCGGAACTGGCGGAAGAGCTCCGTCGATTCGCTGCCAACCGAGTCGGTCGGCGCAAATTTCGCGCTGCGATGCATTCAACTCCATCTTTGCGTCATCTACCTGTGTGCCGGCCTGGCGAAGCTGCAAGGAGATTCGTGGTGGGATGGAACGGCTGTCTGGCAGGTCGTCATGTCGAACGAAATTCATCTGCTCGACCTGCGACCCGTCGCACACTTGGGAGACTTTGCGGTCGTCACGCTCAGTTTGATCCTGGTGGTCGGCACGCTGTTCTACGAATGTAGCTTTGCGCTATTGATCTGGAATCCCAAGCTGCGGCCGTTTTATCTAATCACGGCAGTTGGATTGCACGGCGGCATCGCCCTGATGATGGGGCTGTTGGCGTTCGGCGTGACGATGATCATCGCTTGCTGCTCGTTCATTCCGTTGGAGTGGATCGCGGCCTGGGACGCCAAGCGTGCGTCCGATAGCCTTGAATCCGACTCGGACGCCGACATCAGCCCTTCCGCTGCGCTCCCCACTCCCTAAGCTCAGCTAATAAGGAATTGGTGGATGCCGCGGATCAGTCTCAGCGCCGATGGGAAAACGCCGCGTAAGGGCTCTTCTCTTGCCGGCGCAGGGGGCATTTCCTTGACAATGGCGGAGCGATCGCCAAACTACGGCTTTCCGCTCCTTTTCCAGCGTCCGCATTTCGCCAGGGCTGCGTTTCTAACAGTGTTCTTCCCTGTTAACGCATTCGTGGCGTCCGTTTTCCGGCGACCTGGGCGTAAATGGTCCGAGTTTCTGGCGATTTGCAAAGATCCAACGACCAACGGCGGTTTTGTGGCAGGGAGACTTAACCGATGAGTTCGTCCCCCAACGAAGGAAGTGCCATGCGTCCCCAAGGAAATCCCTCCCAGCCCATTTCCGATCTTCAGAACGCATCCGCGACGCCCCCCAGCGGCGACGTCTGCCCGATCCCGCCCGACAAACGGGTCGGCTGGATCTGGTCCGAAATGCATCGACGGCGCAGCCAAGGAGAGTCGGTCTCGGCCAATGACTATCTCACCCCGTTTTACCTGGCTGGCCTGACGGACGAAGGGGAAGTCGACATCATTTACGCCGAGTACGTTCTGCGGGAGCAATACGAGGGGCCCCCGGCCGCTGAGGAGTTCATTCAGCGCTACCCTCGATACGCGGAGGCGCTACGGCGCCAGCTCGATCTGCACGAGGCCCTCTCGATGCCGGATGACGAAACCGAACTCTATCAAGGAAATCCCCAGCCGGCGCCGATCGTCGAATCGGATCAACCGTTGCCAGAACGGATCGGTCGCTACGTGGTGGTTTCCCATCTGGGTTCCGGCTCCCAGTCGGACGTCTTTCGCGCCTTGCACCCAACCTTGGAATGTGAGGTCGTGATCAAGCTTGCCAAACACCCCCTGAACCAGACCCCGGACGACTCACCCCATATATCAGACGAGGCGAAACTGCTGGCCAGCTTGTCGCACCCGAACCTGGTCCGGGTTTTTGACCTTGGCATTCACGAGGACCGCCCGTTTATTGCGATGGAATTCGTCCGTGGGAGAACGCTGCAGCAATGGGCGCGTAGTGAGCGCCCTTCGCCGCAGCAATCGGCCGCAATTGTCGCAAAGATCGGCCAAGCTCTCTCTACAGCACATGGCAAAGGGATCGTTCACCTGGACATCAAACCGATCAATATTTTGATCGACGAACATGGGGAGCCGAAATTGATCGACTTCGGCCTCTCGTGGCTTCAGGATGCGTGGAAGGTTGAGGACGTCATTGACGGTAAGATCTTCGGGACGTTCGCCTATATGCCCCCCGAACAGGCGCGCGGCGAGGTAAACTCGCTCGATCCCCGCTCCGATATCTTTTCGCTGGGGGGCGTCCTCTATTTCCTGCTGACCGGGAAAGCTCCCTATCCGATGCGTGACCAGTATGCCGCCTGGATGGCCTGCCAGACCGCGGAATGGGATCGCGCCCCGTTATACCAATCGACTATCCCGCCGCGACTTGCCCGCGTCTGCGAACAGGCGATGTCCGCCAATCCGGACGACCGCTTCCCCAACGCAAGTGCGCTGGTTCAGCATCTGGAGCAGAAAAACAGCCAACATGGTTGGCTTGCGGTCGCAGCGATCACCGCCGTGCTGTTGTTGACGGCGGGGTTGTCGGCATGGGGTTTGTGGCCGCGTGACATGCAGTCTGGAGACAAGAATGGGGAGGAAAAGGTAGCGACGATTGAGCCAGCCTTGGATGTGCAAGTTTGGGATACGGAGCGAAGCTATCGCCTTGCGGAAGTCGTTCCGTTGCGAAATGGGGATCGCGTGCGCGTCGAAGCCAAACTTCCTGCCGACAGCTACGGATCGTTGTTCCTTGTCAGCAGCGACGGAAAGGTCGAACTGCTGCGGCAACTAGAGCCGGCAGGCAAACCAAGGCTTCTCTCCTTTCCCGAGAAGACCTCGGAAGTCGTGCCGCTGGTCGGACCGAACGGAACCGAGTTGATCCTGTTTTGTGCCCGCCGACGCGGTCCGATCGATTTAGAGGAGTTTGAGTCTCTCTGGACGAGCGGCGACGAGTGGCCCTCGCTCCCTGGCATGACCGTCCTGCGGCTCAATCCGGAGGGAGTGCATGTGGAGCAGCGGGACAAGGGTTTTGGATCGCCGATTGACCGAGAAGATCCAGAGAGCGTCGTCCAGGAGCGTCTCAATGGCCTGCAAAAGCAGTTAGCCGAAAAGATGGAAACCTTTGAGGGGATCGCCTTCACGCACGGGAAATAACCGGCTATAGCAGCCGCTTTCTTCGCTCTCTAACAGGCCGCTTTTCCGGGGTTCTTCGGAAGGCGGCCTCTCTTTTTTCGAAAAACTTTTCCCAGGCTGTCCGGTTGCCGGCGGGGCTGCGTTCTCTGTGCAGAAGGTCATCGCGAGAACCAAACCTTAAAACAACAAACTTCCGACTCACAGGAGAACAGTTATGTTCAACACGCTTTCCAAAATCACCATCGCAGCCGTCATCGCCATCACCCTGGGCTTCTCGACCAACGCCTATGCTTACGGCGGCCACGGTGGTCACGGCGGCCACCACCACCATGGATATTATCCAAGCAATTGCTACCCGACCTACCACGGCCACTGCCACTATCCGACCTACCCGTCGTGCGGCGGCTATGGCGGATACGGTGGCTACGGAGGATACGGCGGCTGCCACCAACACCACTGCCATTGGTAAGCGGAATCGCTGACGCGAACCGAATCAATCAGAATGACGAACGATCGCCTGAAGTTCTCTTCAGGCGATCGTCTTTTCTTGAAGCGGTTCTCACGGCGCTAAACGCCCCTAGCCGGAGGAAGAATCCTCCTCGGCGGGATCGCCGCCCGGCTTCCCAATTCTCAGAAATTCTCCTGGCGGTCCCATGCGGATATCGAAGAGGAGCGCCGAACCCCGCAAACCAAATGCTGCGGCGAACGCGATCACTTCTGCGGCGATTTCTGGAATCGCCAGATAACGCAAGACGGCGTAACTCAACGATCCCAACAGAGCTGCAGCGGCGTAGGGCTGACCGCTGGTGATCATCGGCTGCGTGTTGGCGAGGACGTCGCGAATGACGCCGCCGCCGGTAGCGGTTACCAGTCCCATGAAAACGGCGATGATCGGCGGCGAGCCGAACTCCAGGGCGATGCTGCAGCCGACCACACAAAATGCGGCGAGACCTAACGCATCGGCCCAGATCAATCCGCGGCGCCGCGCGATATCGCTAGGCAGAAAGAAAAACGTCAGCAAAGCGGCGGCGACGCACAGGAGCAGTTCCGTCGGATCCTGCGTCCACCAGACCGTGCGGCCGAGGAGCAAGTCGCGTAATGTGCCGCCGCCGATGCCGGTCGTCGTCCCGATCAAGAGGAACCCGAAGACGTCCATACGATACCGCGCGGCGGTCAACGCGCCGCTGATCGAAAAGACGATGTCCCCGAAGTACATGATCGCCAAGATGCTGGCGCTGAGAGACGCATCGGGTGTTGTCATACGAACCTGGTCACGACGGAATGAGGGTCTCCACGATAACCGCGGAGACGACAATCGTCATGATAGCTGCCCGCGGCGAGCGTTCCAGCCCGAAGCTGGCTTCAGTCGATCACGCTTTCCAGCGGTTCGCGAAACCCCATTCTTATCAGGCTGTTTTTGCGAAACTGCGACGGCGTAATTCCGTACCGTTTGCGAAACGCGGAGGTGAACGCCGAGATCGATCCATAGCCCGACTGCCGGGAGATCGACTTCAGGCCGTGCGAGGATTGCAGCAAATCGGTCGCGATTCGCATCCGGATCGCCGTAAGTACATCCATCGGGGACTCTCCCACGACCTCGCGAAAACGGCGAGCGAAGGTCGAACGCGACATGCATCCAGCGGACGCGAGTTTCTCGACCGTCCAAGGCGCTTCCGGTTCGCGCAGCATCGCCGACAGAACGGGTCCGAGCGCTTCGTCCTGCATACCACTGAGCCAGCTGGCGACGTCGAGCGGCAACGAACGCAACTCTTCGCGAATCGTCTCGGTTAGTACCAGCGACAAGATCACGTTGGCCAGCGCGATTCCTCCTTGGCGATCGGTGACCAGCTTGTCGGTCACGAGCGGCAGGACTTGCGACTGAAGCGATTCTCTCGACTCCATGCGCGACTTGCAGATCGAGGGAATGTCAGGAAGCGCCTGCGTCAGGTCGAGTCCGCTCGATTGGATCGTTCCCGAAAGGAGTAATGTCCTGTCGCGTAGCGCTCGCAGCGTTGGGCGTTCGGAACGCAGGAGTAGAACAAAGTCGCCCTGCTCCAGGTCGTGCGGCGCAGCGCCGTCTGATTGCAGTCGGCACGCCCCTTCGACAATGCAGTGAAACGTTGGACCGTCGAGATCGCAGTTCGACGCTTGCCCAGCCGACAGCGGCAAGACGTGCGTCACCAGGCACTGCGGTTTGAGAAACGTCAACAGCGACGCCAAAGGATCAAGATCGATCCTGGCGCAGGACGTTTGCTCTGCCAGATTGCGTTCGAAATCTCCCATCGCCTCTTTTGCGCATCACTGCGCTGAATTGGAGGTCATCATCGCGCTAACGACTTCCAATGCGAGAAAACCGGAGAAAGGGTGTCACACTTCTGGGAAAAACTTCGCTGAGCCGACTTTGGGGGAGCGACCGGGCAAAGATCTTACATCGTCTTGGGGGTAGGGGAAGTGCTGGAGCTGACGTGCAACTGTCGCTCGGCTTGCAGTTCGACTTGGCGAAGCTGCTTTTTGACTTCGGGAGCATGCCCCTCGATCGCGCGCGACGCTTCGTCGTACCAGAGATAAATCTCGAGAAAATCAAACCAAGGATACTTCTGCCGATCAGGCGAGTCCTTCAAATCTTCCAGCCACCCTTCGATCGACGCGTCCGCGATCGCCAAATATTTTTTGGCGTTTTCCGTTTCTCCTTGATCGTGAAGCGCTAACGCCATCACCGGCGCGGCCAGACCTTCGATCATCATCGATTCGTCGCGCTGTCCCAAGTTCGAGAGCAATTCAATCGCTCGCTTGGAATCGCCGGCGCGATAGTAGGCTGCCGCGGCGGCATAAGTATCGATCTCACGCATCATTCCCGGACCGCCCCCCGGTCCTCCGCCCGGACCACCTCCGGGACCGCGACCCGGGCCAGGACCTCCCGGCGGAGGCCCAGTCATGAAACCCATCCTTGGCCCCCCAGGACCATCTCCCATCGGACCGCGCGGTCCCCGGTCGGGATTAAAGAAGGGATCGAACTCTTCCAGTTCATGCGCCAACAGAATCTCGTCCATCCGATCGGCGAGGGGCTTCATCTCATCCGCCGATCGCGACTCGAGAGCCAAGCCGCGGACGATCATCGCAAGTTGACCATGATCGGTCGCATCGACTTGGCGCCGCAACTGCTCGCAGACCAGGTCGTAACCTTCTTGGTCGCCAGCATAGCGACAGAGCTGCGGCACGCCCCACCAGGCGGGATTGTTGGCCGGAGCCCCCAGTTCCAGCGCCGTTCGATAATCGGTTGCGGCGAGAGACCAGGCGTTCAGTCGCGCCAGCAGCGCTCCCCTGCCCGACCACGTCAGATAGTGATTCGGCGAAAGCTCAGTCGCTTTGCTGTATTGGTCGAGCGCCAATTGCCAGCGCTGCTCGTCGGCGTTCGCCCGAGCGCTATCGAGCAACACGTTCGCCTCTTTCAGACGCTCGCGCTCTTGTTCGATTTGATTCCAGGCGACTGTCGCACGCACCGCTTGCCAGGTGCTGAAGATCGTCCCGACGACCAGCGCCAGAAGCACGATCACCGTCGACGCGAAGACCGTCTTGTTGCGACTCGCAAAGCGGGTGAATCGATACCACTGCGACGGCGGACGGGCCATAACCGGTTGTTGGTCGAGCACGCGCTGCACGTCGTGCGCCATGTCGGCGGCCGTTTCGTAGCGCCGCCGGCGATCCTTCTCGAGCGCCTTCATCACGACCCAGTCGAGATCCCCCTTCAGCTCGCTGGCGAGACTTCGTCCCTGAAACTTGCGTGACGCCTGTTTCGTGGTGGCCAGCGCGTTGTTGGCGGTCAAGCGAGCGCTGGGACGCGGTGGATCTTCCTCCCGAATCATCCGCCGCATTTCGTCAAACGACGCCGTTTGCAGCCGGCGCTGATCGAACGGCGTCTGTTCGGTAAGCAGTTCGTAGAGCAGGACGCCGAGCGAGTAGATGTCGCTACGCGTGTCGACGTCGAGCGAATTCATCTCCGCTTGTTCGGGACTCATATACATCGGCGTCCCGATCATCTGCGCGAAGCGCGTATAGATCGTCTTCTCCGTCAGCGGCTCGTCGAGCGCCTTGGCGACGCCAAAGTCGATCACCTTTACCACGGCGTCGGCGTCATGCAGCGTGACCAGCACGTTCGACGGTTTGATGTCGCGGTGAATGATTCCTTTTTGATGGGCGTGCTGCACGGCGCGACAGACGTCAAGGAATAGCTCCAGCCGGTCGCGCACCGAAAGCTCGTGATCGCGGCAGAATGTCGTAATGTGAACGCCGCGCACCAGCTCCATCACAAAGTAGGGCTGGCCGCTCGGGGTCGTGCCGCCGTCGAAGATCCGCGCGATGTTGGGGTGGTCCATCATCGCTAGTGCTTGGCGTTCCGCCTCGAACCGGGCGATGGCGTCGTTCGACAGGGCATGCGCTTTGAGCAACTTGATCGCGACGCGGCGCTTCACCGGCTGCTCTTGCTGCGCGACGAAGACCTGGCCGAAGCCCCCTTCTCCCAGCATTTCCAAGAGAACGTAGTTGCCGATCTTCGCGCCGGCAGCAGTTGATTGGGGGCTAAAGGAGTCGCCGCCGTCTTCGGCCCATGCCGCAGTCATCGCGATCGCATCGGCGGCCGATTTGACCTTTCCCTGCAAGGCGAGACGCTGCGGAGTTTGCTGATCGAGCACATTGATCGAGCGATCATGAACCGCCAAAAGCTCGTCGACCGCCCCCTTCAGCATCGCGTCGTCGCCGCACTGCTGGAGTACGTACGCGTCCCGTTCCGCCCCGGAGGTCATTTCCAGCGCGGCGAGGAAAATCGACTTTTCTCGGTCAAACGACATCGATAGCAATTCCGAGGCAAAGCGGCAGGTCCCTATCTAAAGCTTATGCGAAATCTAACGCGGCGGGGTGCCACGAATCTTGCGCTCTGCCGCGTCCACCCCTTATTGGCGTTCAATTTCCCGCTGTAGCCACGCCCGGGCGAAGCTCCAATAACGCTTAGCGGTGCGGGGAGAAATCCCGAGCGATTCGGCCGCTTCATCGACCGTCAGGCCGCTGAAATAGCGGAGCATCACCAATTTGTAGGACTCGGGATCGGCCGTTTGCAGCTTGTGGAGCGCGACGTCGAGATCGAGGAGCGAATCGCTCTCGTTCCGGGCTGCGGTGATCAAATCGTCAGGTAGGTCGACGATGGCATATTCCCCTCCGCGCTTCAAACTAGCTCGCCGGCGCGCCTCTTCAATCAGAATTCGCCGCATCGCTTCGGCTGCGGCGGCGAAGAAGTGTCCGCGGTTTTCCCAACTGCCGCCGTTGCCGACCAGCCGCAGATAGGCTTCGTGGACGAGCGCCGTCGGCTGCAAGGTCCGATCGGACGCTTCTTGAGACATTTTGGCGGCGGCCAGTTTCCGCAGCTCTTCGTAGACCAGCGGCAGCAGTTGCTCGGAAGCGTGCGAATCTCCTCGCTCGAGCGCTCCAAGAATCTGGGTAACGTCGGGATTGGTCACGCGGTTCGCCTTGCTGCCGGGATCGTTCAAGAATGCGCCGCGCCTCGCCAGAAACGGGGCGACCGATTCTAGCGAGGCTTCTACGTCAGTCTAGCAGATGCCGGAAACTTTGCGTCGACTTGTCCGCTTTTACGCTTCGACGTCAATTCCTAGCAAGCCGGAAACGAGCAAGTCCGAGATCTTGCTGATCGTGTCGGAATCGCCGCTCTCCTTCAGCTTGTCGAGAATGTCTTGCAGCGACTGGAGCAGCTGCGAGTCGCTGTCGGTTTCATCGGTGCTGTCCTTTTCGCTCGATTCTCCCGCAGCGCCTCCTGGCGGAGGTCCTCCCGGACCACCGGGACCGCCTGGTCCGCCCGGCGGAGGCCCGCCTCCGGGAGGTCCCAGTCGATCGGCCAATTGCTCGGCATCGAGCCCATATTCTTCGAAGACGCCCGAGATCACGTCTTTCACCGCATCGGGATCGGGCCGCCCTTCCGACGAATCAAACAGGCTGGAAAGAGCGTCTTGGATATCGCTTTCTAAGGAGGCTTCCTGCTCGGAGCTAAGCCCTTCCGATTCCGCGATTTCGGCCAGATCGTTCTTCAACCCCGGCGGTAATTCGCCGGTCGGCGCTGGGCCGCGACCGCCGCTGGCGCCCTGAGCTTGGGAGTAATTCTGCAGGCCTGCGACCTGCACGCTTTGAATGGATGTCATTGGTCTGCCTCGCCCTGGGATGGACAACGAAGGGGTCGCGTTCTGTTTCCGTTTCGGCGACTTCCGGTACCACTTAGTTGGGGTGGGCGTCGACCAAATCCGCCTCGTGCGAATCGAATTCGGCGTCCACAATCGGTTTCTGCTTCTAAAGATCGGTCATCGATCTGAATGCGACGATGCGATGTCGTCCCAAAATCCCCCCGACGCGTCCCAAACCAGCGTTTTCCGGCTTGCGGTGGAGGGCTGGGAATTCTCACGACATTGCTGACACCCTGCGCTTCCGTTTCTCGCATTGGTGAGTAGTGACCCTTTTCACCGCCGCCTTTTTTCAGGCGAATATCGGCTCGATCTCGTCCAATCCGACCGGGAGATTTCCCCTCGATGATCACACGACTTCGCAACTTCCGTCCCCTTGCGCTGGCCGCGCTGCTGGCCGCAGCGACTAGCTCGCTCTATGCCGAATCGACTCCGGATCGTCCGCTGAAGGACGCCAAAGAAGGAGTCAGCGTCAATGCGCCCGAAGCGCAACAAGGTTACACGCTGATCGCGCCGATGAACTCGACGACCACGTACCTGGTCGACATGGAAGGTCGCGTCGTCAACGAGTGGAAGAGCGACTATACCCCCGCCTTGAGTTGCTACCTACTTCCTAACGGTCACTTGCTGCGGCCGGGCGCCGAACGTGGCCGAGGTTTCGGCGGGCCTGGCGCCGGCGGGCGAATTCAAGAGTTTGATTGGGACGGCAATCTGGTTTGGGACTACCAGATCGATCAAGGCAAGCTGCGGGCTCACCATGACATTTGCCCCCTTCCCAATGGCAACGTCTTGGTCGTCGCCAATGATCCGAAGACCCGGGATGAAGAAGCTGCCGTCGGTCGTCGCGCCGAGTTGGTTACCGACGAACTCCTTCCTGACTGCCTGATCGAGATCAAGCCGACCGGAAAAACGACCGGCGAGATCGTCTGGAAGTGGCACGCGTGGGATCACCTGATCCAAGACGTCGATCCTAAACTTCCGAACTATGGCGACGTCTCCGAAAACCCACAGCGCATCGACATCAACTTCAGCACCGCGATGATGGATCGCATGCTGCAAGATCCGGCGCAGTTGGCGAGACTTCGTTCGCTTGGCTATGTCGGCGGCGGACAACCAGGACCCGGCGGTCCCGACGGAGACCAACGTCCTGCCGATCAACGAGGCGACAACCGTCGCGGCGGTCGTGGTCCCGGAGGCCCCGGCGGCGGCGACTGGATGCACGTCAACTCGGTTGCGTACAACGCGAAGCTCGACCAGATCATGCTCAGCGTTCATGAGTTCAGCGAAGTCTGGATCATCGATCACAGCACGACCGCGGAAGAAGCCGCTTCCAGCAGCGGCGGCAATTCGGGCAAAGGGGGCGATCTCCTTTTCCGCTGGGGCAATCCCCGCGTCTATCGCAGCGGCACCAACGTCGATCAGCGGTTGTTCGCCCAGCACTGTGCTCACTGGATTGCCGATGGACTTCCCGGCGCCGGCAACATGCTGGTCTTCAACAACGGCATGGGACGTCCGGACGGTTCGTACTCGACCGCCGACGAAGTGGAACTGCCGCTGAAGAGCGACGGCACGTACGAAAAAGAAGAGTTCCTCCCCTTCGCTCCGCTCGAAGCGAAGTGGTCCTATTCGTCCCCCGAGAAATCGGACTTCCACTCGATGTTGATCTCCGGCGCTCAGCGGCAGCCGAACGGTAACACGCTGATCTGCTCCGGCAATCAATCGCTGTTGTTTGAAGTGACTCCCAGCGGCGAAATTGTCTGGGTGATGCAGCTTCCCGGCGGACGCGGCGGCCCGGGAGGTCCAGGTGGACCCGGAGGACCCGGAGGACCGGGGCAGCGAGAGTTCGTGCCGCGGTTCCTCACCCAAGTGCTGGGCGTGAGCGAAGAGCAGCAGAAGAAGATCGACGACCTGCAAAAGCAAATGGAAGCGAAGCTGAGCAAGATCCTCACCAAGGATCAGCAGGAAAAGCTCACCAGCCCCGGCGGACCGGGCGGTCCCGGTGGACGTGGATTTGGTCGACCGCCGCGGATCGGCGAAGTGGTGCCGGTGGCGCTGGTCGCTGACCTGAGCGACGAACAGTTCCAGCAAGTCAAAACGCTCCAGGACGAAGTCGACGCGAGTCTGAAGTCGGTTTGGAACGACGAGCAGAAGAAGACCATTGAAGAGATGGAAAGCCGAATGGCCGGCGGACCAGGAGGACCGGGCTTCGGCGGCCCGGGACCACGTGGCCCCGGCGGCTTTGGTCCTCCGCCTGGGAACAACGGCCCAGGCGGACCTGATCGCCGCGGCCCCGGAGGCCCCCCGGGACGCGGCGGTCCGGGTGGACCAGGCGGTTTCGCCGGCGGCCCTGGCGGACCAGGAGGACCTGGTCCAGGAGGACCGGGTGGCGGTCCCGGCGGCGTCTTCCGCGCCTATCGCTTCCCAACCGACTATGCCGCCTTCGAAGGCAAGGACCTGAAGCCGGGCAAGTTGCTGACTGAAACGATCGCCGCTGAGCGTGGTCCTGCTCCGGGACCGGATGGTCCGCCGCGCTAGTCGCGACCACCGTAGCGTTTGATATTCCCCGCTCCCCGTGGCTTGACGACGCGCCTGAAATGTCAGGCCACGGGGGCATTTTCATTGTGAGTTCGCCAGCCCAATGCCGATGCTGAACTTCACCTTCGATTTCACGCCGCTCGCCTATATCGGTCCTGGCGCCGGCTTCGCGCTGGCCGGCTCGTTTCTGGCCGTTTTCGGCGCGATCGCTTCGGCGATCTCGATGTTGCTTTTGTGGCCGCTGCGGCGCGTCGTGCGTGTGCTGCGAAGGAAGAAGCCGCCGCAGCCGCCAAAGTATCGCCGCGTCGTGGTGCTGGGGCTCGATGGTCTTGATCATGGGCTGACCTCGCGTCTGCTAAGCGAAGGAAAGCTGCCGAATCTGGCAAAGCTTCAGCAGCGCGGTAGCTTTCATTCGCTCGCCAGCACGTTGCCTCCGATCTCCCCGGTCGCCTGGTCGACGTTTCAAACCGGCGTGAACCCCGGCAAGCACAACATCTTCGACTTTCTGACGCCTGACTTAGCGACCTACCAGCCGAAACTGAGCTCGGTCGAAATCCGCACCGCCAGCAAATCGATCGGCATCGGGCGTTTCAAGTGGCAATATCAAAAGCCCGACGTGCGGATGCTTCGCAAGAGCAAGCCGTTTTGGAGCGTGTTGAGCGACTACGGCATCTTCAACTGCATCATCCGCGTGCCGATTACCTTTCCGCCTGAGAAACTGCGCGGCGTCCAGCTCTCGGCGATGTGCGTTCCTGACCTGCGCGGGACGCAAGGAACGTTTTCGCAGTTCACCACGCGGGCGAAGGAAGAAGGAGTCAAAACCGGCGGTGAAGTCCATTACGTGACCCGAGAAGGAAAGAAAGTTCAGTGCGAGTTGCTCGGCCCGCCGAATCCCAACGATCCGACCAACGGCGCCCTCACTGCGCCGTTTCGCGTCGAGGTCATCGACGATTCGCACGCTTGGCTACATCTGAACGGGGCCAAGCACAAGCTGACGAAGGGAGTTCACACCGACTGGTTGACCGTTCACTTTAAAGCGGGCTGGGGCGTTTCGATCAACGGCATCTGCCGCTTCATGCTGCTCGAAACCGATCCCGAGTTCGGTCTGTACGTTACGCCGATCAACATCGATCCCGAAAACCCGGCGATGGCGATCGGCTATCCGGCGGTCTATCCGATCTACCTGGCCAAAAAGCAAGGTCCCTACGCGACGCTCGGTCTGGCCGAAGATACGTGGAGTCTGAGCGAGCAGGTGATCGAAGACGAACACTTCCTGCAGCAATGCATGGATATCGACGTCGAACGAGAAACGATGTTCTTCGACAGCCTCGACAAGGTTCGCCAAGGGCTGTGCGTCTGCGTCTTCGACGGAACCGACCGGATGCAGCATATGTTCTGGCGGTATCTCGACAAGTTGCACCCTGCCCGGCCGGCGCATGTTCCGGCGAAGCTGGAGAACGCGATCGAAGATTTGTATGTGCGGATGGATGGACTTGTTGGCCGGACGATGGCCAAGTGCGACGACGGCAACACGCTGCTGCTGGTTCTGTCGGACCATGGCTTTAACACGTTCCGCCGCGGCATCGACTTGAATCGGTGGCTCGAAGAAAACGGCTATCTGACGGTCGACGACGACCGCCGCGGCGAAGATTATCTGGCCGGCATCGACTGGAGCAAAACGAAAGCGTTCGCCCTCGGCCTGACCGGCATCTTTTTGAATCTGGAAGGGAAGTACGAGCACGGAATCGTCGCCCCCGGCGAAGAGGCCGAAACGCTCAAGGCCGAATTGGTCGCGAAGCTCAACGAACTGGTTGACCCGCAAACCGGCACGAAGGGGATTCGCCGCACTTACCAGGCCGCTCGCGCCTATCGCGGCGGATACAAGGAAAACGCCCCCGACTTGATCGTCGGCTACGAGAGCGGTTATCGGATCTCGTGGGACGCGGCGGTCGGACGAACAAGCACCAAGGTATTCCACGACAACACGAAGGCGTGGAGCGGCGATCATTGCGTCGATCCGTCGGTCGTCCCGGGCATTTTGTTCAGCAGCGATCCGATCGCCGCCCAGGCGCCCCGTTTGCTTGATCTGGCGCCGACCATTCTCAAACTGTTCGGCTGTCCGATTCCCGAATACATGGATGGTAAACCGCTCGAGTTTGGCGAGCAAACGCCGGCGGTTGAAGTTCAGGAAAAGCGGATCGCCGAAACTCCCGTGAAGGTGGCGTCATGAGCGAACCGAAAAGCAACATTTCGCGCCGCACCTTGCTGACCGGCGCTGCATTGGCCGCCGGCGCCGGAGCGACGGCCGGGGCTTCCTACTGGCTTGGCAGCGTTAGTCGCGTCTCGCACAGTTTCGGCAAAAAGGTGATTGTCATCGGCGTCGACGGCATGGACCCGCGTCTCTGCCGCAAGCTGATGAACGAAGGCAAAATGCCGAATATGAAGCGGATGGCGGCCGCCGGCGGCTTTAGCAATCTCGGCACCAGCTGTCCGCCGCAAAGCCCAGTCGCTTGGGCCAACTTCATAAATGGCGCTGGTCCCGGTTCGCACGGCATCTTCGACTTCATCCATCGCCACCCGCACGAACAATGTGCGCCCTTCTTCTCGGCAGCCGAAACGATTCCCGGCCAAGGCGCTATTGAAATCGGCGACCATCAGTTGCAACTCGACTTCTGGCCCTTCAATCATCAGCCGCCGCAAACCGTGTTGCGCCGGCAAGGGGTTCCCTTTTGGGACTTCCTCGACTCACAACGAATTTCGTCGGTGTTCTATGATCTCCCTTCAAACTACCCGCCGAGCCCGTCCGAGTATGGTCACCACAAATGCGTCTGCGGCATGGGGACGCCTGATATGCTCGGCTCGTACGGCACTTACCAATATTTCAGTGAGGACACTCCCGCTGGTGGGGTCGAAGAAGGAGGCGGAAAACGAAGCCGCATCGAGTTCGAAGGGAGATCGGCCCGCATCACTCTGGTCGGCCCCGAGAACAGCATGCTGAAGCTGCCGGTTCCGGTCACGATCGACGTCGACGTTCATCGCGATACCGAATCCGGAACGGCGCTGCTGGTTGTGCAGGGGAAGAAGATCCTGTTGAAGCCTGGAGAGTGGAGCCGCTGGACGAAGCTCGACTTCTCCCTGTCGGCGCCGACGCCGTTACCTTCGCAGCATGCGAGCGGAATCTGCCGGTTCTATCTGCAAGAGATCGGACCGAATTTCCGGCTTTACGTGACGCCGATCAATGTCGATCCGTCGAAGCCGGCGGTGCAGCTCTCAGAACCGGAAGACTTTATCTCGAACGTCTCGAATGATCTCGGGCTGTTTTACACGACCGGCTTCCAGGAAGACCATAAGGCGCGCTCCAACGGAGTCTTCGACGATGACGAATTCCGTCGCCAGGCGACCAACGTGCTGGAAGAACGGCTGGCGCTGTTTGAGTACGCCGTCGAAAACTACGATGACGGGCTGTTGTTCTTCTACTTCTCCAGCAGCGATCTGCAGTCGCACATGTTCTGGTGGGAAGGAGAAGAGGATCCGAAGCACCCGACCCGTACCAGTAAAGAAGCGGCCAGTCGCTATCAGTACGTGAAAGAGCTCTATCAGCGGCTCGATCAAATCATCGGCGATATCAACGACCGGTACGGCGACAAAGCGACGATCTACGTGATGAGCGATCATGGCTTCGCCAACTTCGGCCGCCAGTTCAACGTCAATTCGTGGCTTCGTGATCTTGGATATTTGAACTCACGCGAATGCACTTCGATCTTGGTCGATTGCGACTGGTCGCGCACGCGTGCTTATGGCATGGGAATCAACGGTCTCTATCTCAACCTGAAAGGACGGGAGCGAGACGGGATCGTCGAGCCGGGGGAAGAGCAGGAAAAGCTGACGCGGCAACTGATCGCGCGATTGAAGGCGGTTCGCGACTACAACGGCAAGCAAGTGATCCGGAACGTCTATCGTTCGAGCGAGATCTATTCTGGCGAAGCGACGACGCTTGCTCCGGACTTAATCATCGGCTATGCGCGCGGGTACCGCGCTTCGTGGGAAACCTGTTTGGGAGAACTGACGCCGGACGTGTTGCTCGACAATACGTCGGCCTGGAGCGCCGACCACTGCGCCGATGCGCTCGAAGTCCCCGGCATTTTGTGCTGCAACAAACCGTTTGTCGCAACCGATCCGTCGCTGGTCGACATCGCCCCGTCGATCCTGCACGATTTCGGCATCGCGACGCCGAGCACCATGACCGGACGCAGCATTTTTCAATCGTAAGCATGCTCTCGAACAACGAGGAAAGGAGTTTTCAATATGACGAAAGTGAACATCGAATCAGGACTCTTCGAACGCGCCGTCGCCGCCGCAGCGAAAGAAGGGTACAGCAGCGTCGACGAACTGATCGCCACGGCGATCGAAAACGAAATCAAACGAATCGGCGAAGCGGACGCGGAGCGTATGGTCGCGGATCAACTGCGCGGTTTGGGTTACCTCGAGTAAAACGTGATGCTTTCGAACATCCTCAGTCTGCTCAACACGCTGGCCAACAACACCGTCGGGCTCTTGTTGGAGGCGATCGCCTACGTACCGGGATGGTTGTCGGTCGGCGTGATTGGCGCGATTACCGGCGTGCTGATGCTGCTGGCGTTCAAGTACACATCGCATCAGTCGGCGATCCGCCATACGCGCAACCAGATCAAAGCGAACCTGCTCGGGCTGTCGCTATTCAAAGACGATCTGGCGATCGGGCTCGGGATGCAGGTCAACTTATTGAAGCTCGCAGGTATGTTGTTGGCGCTATCGGTCGTTCCGATGCTGGTGATGATCGTGCCGACTTGCTTGTTGCTATCGCAACTTGCCTTGTGGTACCAGGCTCGGCCTCTCTACGCTGGAGAAACGGCGATCGTCACGGTTCAAGGCGCCGCTAATCCGGCGGTAATCGAGCAATTGCAATTATCCGATTCCTCGGCCTATCGTCTGGCGAAAGGACCGGTACGCGTTCCAGAACAGCAAATGGCTTGCTGGGAGATTGAAGCGGTCGAGCCAGGGCGTCACGAGCTGAAATTTGCGCTCGGTGAAGATCAGATCGCGAAAGAGCTAGCGATCGGCGATGGCCTGATGCCGGTCAGTTTGACGCGGCCGGCGTCGGACTGGACCGATCTGCTGCTTCATCCGCGCGAGGCGCCCTTCTCCGCCGATTCGCCGGTCCAGTCGATCGCGATCGACTATCCAGAGCGTTCCTCCTGGACCTATGGGACGCATACGTGGTTGATCGCGTGGTTTCTTGTGTCGATGCTCGCGGCCTTCGCCGCGAAGCCGCTGTTGAATGTGAATATCTAGTCCGCGCTCGCTTTCTGAGAGGTTCCCCGTCATGTCCAACCTAAAAACCATCACGGTCGTCTCGGGGCTCCCGCGTAGCGGCACTTCGTTGATGATGCAAATGATCGACCGCGGCGGAATCGGCGCGCTCACCGACGAAATCCGGACCGCCGATCGAGACAATCCGAAGGGATACTACGAGTTCGAGCCAGTCAAAAAGACCAAGAACGACGCCAGCTGGATGGACCGGGCGCACGGAAAAGTAGTGAAGATGGTCTCTTCGCTGCTTTACGATCTTCCGTCGACAGAGCATTACAACGTCGTCTTCATGCGCCGCGATATCGACGAAATCCTCGACTCGCAGGAAAAGATGCTTGTCCGCCTCGGCAAACCAGTCGCCGATCGTGACGCGATTCGCACCGCCTATGACGTTCACTTGAAGCGGCTCTTCGATTGGCTCCCGCAGCAAAAACATCTGCATTTGCTGGAACTGAGCTACAACGAATTGCTTGCCGATCCGGCGGCTCAGGTCGACAAACTGAACGCGTTTCTCGGCGGAGAACTAAATACCGCCGCAATGCTGGCCGCGATCGATCCGGGACTTTACCGCAACCGGAGCCCGCAGACCGCCTAGGAGGTCGTCTTCAGCTTCTCGAGGTATTCGTAGGAGAATTCGAGAGGACGGAAAGAGAATGCCTGCCCATGCACGACTCACGAAATCAGTCGTTATATGAGGAGGCAAGCCAATTCACAGAAAGTGAATATTGGGCTTCTTGGGGATCTCGCTAATCGCAATGGCAGCGTTAGGCGATGATCTCTTGAATCGGGCGGCCATGGTCGATTTCGACCCGCTTGCGCCCGGGCACTTCAAGTTGGCGCGAATCGAGCCCCAACTGATGCAAGATCGTGGCGTGAACGTCGGTGACGTAGTGACGGTTTTCGACCGCATGGAAGCCGATTTCGTCGGTAGAGCCATGCACGACGCCGCGTTTGAGTCCGCCGCCAGCCATCCAAACCGAAAAGCCGAAGATATGATGGTCGCGACCATCCGAGCCCTGGGTCCCCGGCGTGCGGCCAAACTCGGAACAGAAGACGACCAGCGTTTCGTCGAGCAGGCCTCGTCGATCGAGATCATGCAGCAAACCGCCGATCGGCTGGTCGACCTTGCGGGCGTTCGACTCGTGATTCGATTTGAGACCGCCGTGCGCGTCCCACGCGCCGGCGCCGCCGCCGCCATGTTGGATCTGGACGAAGCGAACTCCCTTTTCGACCATTCGGCGAGCCGCTAACAATTGCATGCCGAATTCTTTGCAGTGCGGCTGATCGACGCCGTAGAGCGCCAACGTTTCAGGCGTTTCCTGCGAGAAGTCGACGATATCGGGAATCGACGTTTGCATCCGAAACGCCAGTTCGTACGCCGCGATCCGCGCGGCCATGTCCGGGTCATGCGGATACTCGATTCCCCGCTGAGCGTTCAGCTTGCGGAGCAAGTCTTGGCCGATGACTTGCGCGTCGGCCGAAACATTGGTCGCCGAGCGGCTGTAGTCGAGCGGATTGTTCGGATCAACGCGGAGCGGCACGGCGTCATGTGCGGGCCCCAGGTATTGGCCGTCGCGCTTGTTCCAGTATTCCCGTTTACCGATCGAGATGAACTGGGGCAAATTGTCGTTGAGCGAACCCAATCCGTAATGAACCCAGGCGCCAAGCGTCGGAAACGCGCCGTCATTCAAATGGCGGCCGGTATGAAACTGCGACTGGGCGCCATGGTTGCTGTCGGTCGTCCACATCGAGCGGACGATCGACAGCTTGTCGACCTGGCCGGCGATATGCGGAAACCAATCGCTCACTTCGATGCCGCTTTCGCCATGCTGCTTGTAGCCGACTTGCAGCGGGTAAAGCTTGTTGCGCTGCATCCCGTTGCCGTCGGGGGCGACCAGACGTTCGATGGCTAGCTTCTTCGGGTCTTGCGTGTCGGCGAACGGCGTTTCAGCGATCGTCTTGCCGCTGTACTTGGTCAGCATCGGCTTCGGATCGAACGACTCCATATGACTGACGCCGCCGTTCATGAAGAGCCAGATGACGCTTTTCGCCTTCGGCGTAAAATGAGGTTTGCCGGTCGGAGGCGCCCAATCGGCGCGAGCGACTCCATCCTGCTGCAACATCGCTCCCAAGGCGAGCCCGGTGAATCCCATTCCCATGTCGGCCAGAAACGATCGACGCGGCAAGCTTTGGCGAAACGGCGTAGTCATGCGGTTCAGCTTTCTCAAAGTTAGCGGATCGTTACGAAGTCGTTATGGTTCAGCAGAATCCAGATCAACCGCTCGCGGGCGTTCTCGGCCGATCCGCTGGGCAACTGCTTCCACTCGTCCAGAGCTGCGCGGCTAAGTTGCATCTCTTCAGCGCTGGGATGTATCCCGAGCACGACGGCGAACGCCTGCTCGATGAATTGGTCGTCACTGGGCGAATCTTGCCCAATTCGCTTCGCGATCAGGGGCGCCGCTTCCAGCACCAACTTGCTGTTGGTCATTGCGAGCGCCTGTTGCGGGACGACGCTTTCGTCGCGGCGGTAACACTCGGTCACTTCCGCTTCGTCAAACGTCGTCAAAAAGAGGTTGCGATCATTGTTGGAATGATAGAAGTACAAGCTGCGGCGACGGGACGCTTCTTGCTGGGCCGGCGGAACCGAAGGGCCTCCCATTTGCACGTCGAGCGTGCCGGAAAGTTCGAGAATTGTATCGCGAATCGCCTGGGATTCGAGCCGAATCGGCTCGCGCCGCCATAACAGATGATTGTCCGGATCCTGTTGCAGGTTCTCCTTGGCGCCGGCTGCGGAAGAAGTCATCCGATAGGTGGCGGACGTTACGATCAAGCGATGGAGCTGCTTCATGCTCCACTGGTTCTCCATGAACTCAGCCGCCAACCAATCGATCAGCTTGTGATGCGTCGGCGTTGGACTGTTACGTCCCAAATCGAAGGTGTTCGCCGCCAACGGTTTCCCAAAATGACGCGCCCAGAGATGATTGACCGCAACGCGGGCAGTCAGCGGATTGCTCCGATTGGTAATCCAATTGGCGAGCGCCGTTCGCCGTCCGGTGCTGGTCGCCGCGAAAGAGATTGTCGGATCATCCCGTCCGGTATGCTGGAACCGCGTCGGATACCACTTGGCGCCGACAAAGGGAGTGAAGGTTGCATCGGCGCCAATTTCCGCGCCGAGCAGAGCCAACTTTTCCTGTAGCGACTTGTCGGCCTTATTAAGTTGCTCTTGGCTTTTCTTCTTGGCGTCGTCCTTGGCGGAGACTAATGACTGTTCGGCGACAAGGCGATCACGCTGAGCTGCAGCGATGGCAAGTCTTCGTTCGCCGCGGATCGCGGCTAGTCGTTTTTCGTTTTGCAACTCCGCGGACTCCCCGCTTTGCTGCGACTCGATTGCCGCGATGCGCAGTTGGATCGATTGGAGTTCGGCCTCGGCGAACTCCAGATCGGCTTGGGCCTTCTCGAACGCGTCGCGGCCATTGGGCGCGGAAGCTTGGCCAATCCCGACCATCTCGGCGGCCGGATCGAGTGCGCGCAGTTGAAACTCGTCGATTTCGGCGATCGCATCGAACGTCATCAGGCGAATCGCGCCGGGACGTCGGGCGAGCGGCGATCGCCAGGCGAGTCGATGTTCGCCGTTAACCGAAACGTTGATCAGATCGCCGCGCACTCGCAACGTCAGGACGTAGGGGCGATTGAGTTCAACGGAATAGGGCTGTCGACCATCGCCGGGATAATGCGAGGTCCCTTCCTTTTGAAAGGCGGCTTGGACCTTCGCATCTTTCAGGCTGCCGCTCAGATAGACGTAGGGGAACGTCGCCGCATCGTTGCCGCCGCTAGGCGGGACGTCAAAGTCGATTCCCACGCTTCGATGAACGCTGCCCCCTAACAACTGATACCGCAGTTCCACCTCGAAATCTGGCGGCGCCTGTTCCAGCAGCGTTAATTGACGCCGAACGGAACCATCGAGCTTTTGCTCTAGCTTGCCAGCCGACGGCGTCCACCCTTCCCCTTCCATTTTCCAACGTTTGGGATCGAGCGAATCGAACGTCTCGATGATTGGTTCAAAAGAAGTTGCGGCGGCAAGTTGCGAGTCGCCGGTGGATGGCGTCAATCGTTCCAGCTGACGTTGCGCCCCCTCGAAACGCTGCTGCGCTTCGGCCAGATAGTTGTCGAGCACCCACGATTGCAGACCTGGTTTCCAAGCTTCTTCCGGTAGCGTTAGCGGCTTGATCTGCAGTTCGCCGCTGGCCACGATTTCCGGCACGCCGGGAGCGATCTCGCGCGACTTGTCAGGGTGCGCCTCATCGCCGCGAACGAACAGATAGGTCGGCTTATCCAAGACGGCGTCAAACGCCCGGGAGATGCCGTCCTGGTCGAAGCTGGTCGTTCCCGCCGTCATGTCGACCCGGACGTGATACGGCTCAAAAAAGGCCCGCATCCGGTAGTAGTCTTCCTGCGGAATCGGGTCGAATTTGTGATCGTGACATTTGGCGCAGTTCAGCGTCAGGCCAAGAAACCCCTTGCCGACATGGGTTACCACTTCATCCATCCACTTGTCGCGGTTGAAAATGAAGTAGTTGCGAGCCAAATAGCCGGACGCTCGCAGTTTTTCCGGGTCATTGGGCGCCAGTTCGTCGGCGGCCAACATCAGCCGGACCATTTCGTCGTAAGACTCGTCTTCGTTGAGCGACTCGACGATCCAATCGCGCCAATGCCACATGTGACGCTGGCTATTACGGAGTCCGTCTCCCAGACCCCACCAATCGCTATAGCGCCAAACGTCCATCCAGTGCCGGGCCCAACGCTCGCCGTAGCGTGGATCGGCCAGCAACCGGTCGACCACTTTTTCGTACCAGTCGGGCGACATGTCGGCCTCGGCCGCGGCGATTTCTTCCGCCGTAGGAGGAACGCCGATCAGGTCGAGATACAACCGCCGCAGAAGGACGATTCGTGACGCTTCCTCCACCGGCGTTAGGCCATTTTCTTCCAGGCTTGCCGCGACCCAAACGTCGATCGGGTTGCGGACCCAGTCGGAGTTTTTCAGCGGCGGCAATTCCGGACGCTTCACGGCGCGAAACGACCAGTGATCTTTGACGTCCGCCTCGGGGCGCTCATCCTCGGGCGCCGGAGCTCCGGCGGCGATCCACTTGCGGAAGAGATCAATTTCATGCGGATGAAACGGCTCCCCTTCGTGGTCCGGCGGCATCCGCAGCGAGAGATCTTCGGTCGAGATACGCTGGATCAATTCGCTCGTATCGGCCGCATCGCCGAGTGCAATGACCGCGCCGGAATCACCCCCTTGTTTGAGCAGCACCGCCGTGTCGAGTCGCAGACTTCCCTCTTGTTTCAGCGCACCATGGCAGGCATAGCAGCGGGCTTTGAGCAGCGGCTTGATCTGCTTCTGATAATCGACCGCCCCATCCTCGGCAAAGACCGCCGAGGAAGACAACGTCGCTCCCCAGATCACAAGAACAAGAACCTTGCGAAAAGGGGACAAACCTGATCGGTGCGTGCGAAGCGAAAAAGGCATCGATCGAATCCTTTGCAGCAGTCGATGCGCCGGCGGCGATCTGGCGGAGAG
This sequence comes from Blastopirellula sediminis, assembly GCF_020966755.1. NCBI lineage: Bacteria > Pseudomonadati > Planctomycetota > Planctomycetia > Pirellulales > Pirellulaceae > Blastopirellula > Blastopirellula sediminis. Next base: position 363,474 of record NZ_JAJKFT010000002.1, on the reverse strand, counting down.
TGAATTGGGGGCGGAGGGAAAGGAGCGAGAGGGTGAACCAGGCCAAATCGCGGCAGCTGGCTTTGGCGACGACGACGTAAACGGCCGCCATCGCGCTAAAGTGCAATGTAAAACAGATCGAGGCCAATGACAAAGTTTCCCGCTGCTTCGCGGGGGCTGGCCCCGGCCTTATTTGTCTTTGGTGTCAATGTATATTAGCTTGAGGCCAGCGTCAATGCAAATGCAACGCAACGCGTCGTAACTTATGACAGGGAAAACTATTACGCTTGCTTATTCCCTCCACAGAATAGGGATAGAAGTTGGCTCCTGTCGCGAACTAATGAACGCCGTGCATGCGTCGTGACAATAGCGGGGTCGTCAGAAATAGGAGCATCGCACAAAGCGCGGCGGCGACCGCCAGGCCGAAAAACAACTGATGGTACGCCGACAAGGTTTCTTCGACCGGGATCGCGCTGACCGCCGCCTTCTTGTCTGGCAGCGCTACCATCGTCGCCACCTTGGCCGCGAGAAAGTTCGCGGCCGAGATCGCCAGCATCGACGTGCCCATCATCATGCCGACGATTCGGGGGAGCGAGAGGGAAGTTACGGTCGAATAGCTGACCGAAACGATCAACAGGTCGGCGACGCCAAACAATACGTAAGCGGCTACTAGCCATGCGACGCTAATCTGTCCCTGGACGGTGAACGCCGAAGTCGCCCAAGCCAACAGGCCAAAGCCGAGCCCCATGAAGACCATCGTCAGTCCATACTTCACCGGAGAACGAGGATCGCGGCCAACTCGCGCCAGCGCCGGCCAGAGCCACGCGAAAAATGGCGCCAACAGCACGATTGTCGCCGGCATGACGCTTTGCAATTGCGAAGCGCGAACCTCAAAGCCCCAGAGCGCCCGATCGACGTTACGGTCGGCGAACAAGTTTAGCGAGCCCCCTGCTTGTTCAAACAACGTAGCAAAGAAGGTCATCGCCAGCTGAAACGCCAACAGCACCAACATCCGATCCCGCTCGATCGGGCTGCAATAGAAGAACGAGAGGACAAGGATGTAGATTACAACGACCGCCGAGAAAGCTGCCAGCAAATAGCCGACGACCGCCGTTTGCTGGACAAGCAGCCAGAACAGCACAACCGCCGCGATCGCCCCCAAAAAGACGATATGCCCGGTCGTCAGCGGCCCGGCGACTTTCGATTTATAGGCGGCTGGCGGTTCGGCCACACCGTAGAGATGTTTCCCTCCTCCCAGAAACACGAGCAGCCCAACCAACATCCCGATCCCGGCGGCTCCAAAACCAAACGACCACCCGTAGGTCTCTCCCAGGTATCCGCAGACGGCGGCCGAAAGGGCGGCGCCCAGCATGATTCCCATTTGAAACAAGGTATACGCTGAAGCTCTCCGCGGATCTTCGTCGGGATAGAGCCGGCTGACGATCGTTGCGATGTTCGGTTTCAGGAAACCAATGCCGACGATCAACAGGCCCAGCGAAAGATAGAACGTCTGTAACCCAAAGCCGTCTCGCAGAACCGTCGTCGTACCGTCGGCTTGGGCGACTACCTCAGCGCCGCTTCCCTCAAAGGCCATCCCAAAATGTCCCAAGCACATCAGGATCGCACCCAAGGTGACCGAAACCCGTTGTCCCAAGTATCGGTCAGCGATCAAACCGCCAATTACCGGCGTCGCGTATCCAAGTGCGACGTAAGCCCCATACAAGCCAAGGGCCGCATGATCACCAAATAGAAAATGCTTCGTCAGATAGAAGACGAGCAGCGCCCGCATGCCATAGAAGCTGAAACGTTCCCACATCTCCGTCAGGAACAGCACGTACAGTCCCTTCGGATGACCCCATAGTTGGCCTTCCACAGGTATCGGCGGCGTCGCGAGCTTATCCATGTCGCTTCTCTTTTTGCGATGCCGACGTTATAACGCCGTAGCCCGATATTTGCCCGCTTCCCCTTGGAACAACTCCGGCAGCCAAGCGGCGCCGATCCCCGCTCGGCGGGGAATCGGAATCATGCCTTGTACGATCGAAACTTCGGTATCGATCAGCTTCGGATAGAGCATCCCGATATGCGCTCGCACGCTTTCTTGCCAGGCGACGTTTCCCGATGCGGCCGCAACTTGAACGCCTGAGAGCAACGTCAGCGGTCCAGTACAGTCATGCATGACGACCGGAACGTTATAAAGCTGTGCCAGCCGCGTGAGGTTTTTGGTCTGCGTTATTCCGCCGACCCAGGTCGGATCGATCATCACGTAATCGGCCGCTCGCTTTTCCAACGTCAAACGAAAGTCATCCGGCCCCGAGAACATTTCGCTCACCGCGACCGGGATGCCTGCCTTCTGGCGGAAATCAGCGACCGTATCGATCGAGTCGACGCGAATCAGGTCTTCCGCCCACAAGATGTCGTATTGACGCAGCTTAGCGGCGATTCGGAGGGCGACCGGCAACTGGAAGAATCCATGTCCATCGAGGATCAGTTCGATCGAATTCCCCAGCGCTTCGCGAATCGCCCGAAATGGCTCGAGCCCGCGCTCGACGTCGGCGTCCGAAACGTAGATTGGACCGTTCGGCTTATGCGCTGCGAAGTCGAGCGACCAGGTCTTCAGCGCGCCATACCCAGCTTCCCGCAGTTCCTCCGCCAGTTCGACCGGCCGGTGAATGATCGACCAGTAATCGTTCAGCGGACCAGGGTTCCCAATCGGTCCATGCCCTGGCCAGATGTGGCTCGCCTGCGCATCGGTCTTGGCGCCGTACGACGGGCCGCCGCAGCTGTTATACGTTTTGATCGACTCTTGTACGCAGCCCCCCAACAGTTGCCAAACCGGCAGATTCGTCGCCTGGCCAAAGATATCCCATAGCGCCAAGTCGATCGCGGAAATGGCGCGTAACTCAGCGCCGCGCGAACCGAAGTTGGTCGTCCGTTCGTACAGAAACCGCCAATGCTTTTCGATCTCGAGCGGGTCTTTCCCGAGCAGGTAATGATGCATCCAATCATGCACCAGCGCCGCGACCGCTTCCGGGGCGTAGTAGGTTTCGCCGCAGCCGACGATCCCTTCGTCGGTATGAATGCGAAGCAGCAGCAATCCCGGCATGACGGATTCCGGAATCGCGGTCTCTATTTTGACGATCTTCATTCAGTTAAGCGGCTCTGGTAGGAAGGGAACTACGCGACGATGTTCGTCACCACGCGTCCATGGACGTCGGTCAGGCGGAAATCTCGCCCCGAGTAGCGATAGGTCAGCTTCTCGTGATTGATTCCCATCAAGTGGAGGATCGTTGCGTGCAGATCATGGACGTGCACCTTGTCGTGCACGGCGCGGAAGCCAAATTCGTCAGTCGCGCCATGGATCGTTCCTCCTTTAATGCCGCCGCCGGCCAGCCACATCGTAAAGCCGTACGGATTGTGATCGCGGCCGCTTCCTCCTTCCAAGGTCGGCGTTCGTCCAAACTCGCCACCCCATACGACGAGAGTTTCGTCGAGTAGGCCGCGCTGCTTGAGGTCGGTCAACAGTTGCGCGATCGGCTGATCGATATCACGGCAGAGCTTTTCGTTTTGGTTGTGATGATTGGAGTGGGTGTCCCACGGTTGGCCGTTGCCGTAGTAGATCTGCACCATCCGAACCCCATGCTCCGTCAGGCGCCGCGCCAGCAAACAGGACTGCGCGAATGAGCTGGAGCCGTACGCTTCGCGAACGCTTTGCGGCTCTTTGGTTACGTCGAACGCCTCCATCGCTTCGAATTGCATCCGGTAGGCCAATTCCATCGCATTGATCCGGGTTTCCAGATTGCGATCGTCGCCGCGGCTGGCCAAATGTTGGTGATTGATCGCCGACATTAGCTCCAGCTGGCGTTTCTGTTCGCTGGCCGAGATCGTGCTGTTGCGCAGATGCGGAATCATCGCGTCCGGCGTCGTGCGCGTCGTATCGATGTAGGTCCCTTGAAACTTGCCTGGCAAGAACGCGTTCCCCCACAGCTTCGGCCCGACCACCGGATTGCCAGGGCAGAGCGTCAAATAGCCTGGCAAGTCGCGATTCTCCGATCCCAGACCATAGGTGAGCCACGATCCAAGGCTGGGACGCGTCGGCGTTAACGTTCCCAGGTTCATCATGCAAAGCGCGGGGGCATGATTCGGAAAGTCGGTGTGCATCGAACGGACGATCGCCATCTCGTCGGCATGTTTCGACAACTTCGGCAGGAACTCTGAAAAAGGAATGCCTGACTCTCCCGCCGGGGTGAACTTCACGGGCGAAGCGGCCAGACCGTTCGTCTTCCGCTCGGTCCGAATATCGACTCCCTCCGGACGCTGCCCTTCGTACTTGGCGAGCCCCGGCTTTGGATCGAACGTGTCGATCTGCGACGGCCCACCGCTCATGAACAGATAAATCACCCGTTTCGCCTTGGGAGGGAAATGGGGGAGCGTCTGCGAATTGGCGGCATAAGCGACGCCGCTTTCGGCGAGCAAACTGGAGAGCCCCAGCATGCCAAACCCGCCGCCGACCGTCTGCAACATTGATCGCCGCGAGAGGAGCGGGGACGACATCGTTGATTCGTGCTCGAACGGTTTCATGATTGGTCGCTTTCGGTCGCCTCTAGTCGACGAACATCAATTCGTTGCTGCAGAAAAGAGCGTGACAATACAGCACCCACCGCGTCGCTTCCGCATCGGCGGCCCCTTCCCCTTCGTAGTTCGCGGCATACTTATCCCCGCTGGCGCTCTTGATCTGCTGCGGAAACTTCTCGAACTCATAGAAGGGCCAGAGCGCGACGGGATTTCCCTTTAGCATCGCCGCCGCATGTTGGGCGAACTGCACGCGGTCTCCGACGTTCTCTGAGCGTTGATAGTGCTCTGCAATTTCTTTCGGCGCAAGAGCCCGGTCGTAAACGGCGACGCTGCCGAGTTGTCCTTGGAAGTTGGCGAATCGATCGTTTCGGCCTCCCAGGAACAAACTGCTTTCCTTCAGCGGGAAATCGACCTCGGCGACGCCGCTCACCTCCGGATCGGCGTTGCCGTTCAAATAGAGCCGCACCTCCGAACCTTGCCGCGTAAAGACCAGGTGATACCAGCGGTTCGTTTCCAGCGTCGTTCGCCCCAACAGCGCCGTCTTCAAGCGGTCGCCGTTGTAGTAGATCAATCGCCCGGAAGAATCCTTCTGATGGCGGCCCATGATACCCAGATGATCGCCCCCGGACGGAACCGACGTCTCTACCCCACGCGAAAAGAAGTAGCCGGCGATCGGACGTTCTTCGTGCGGCATCGTGTTGCGGAACCAGAGTTCCACCGAGTAGATGTCCCCTAGCGACGGAATCTCGGCGCGTGCCCGAGAACCTGCAAAGGAGGGAGGCTCCCACGTCTCCGGCTTTTCCCGGTCGACTTGGGACGACTCGCTGACGTACGCTTCTCCGAGCGCAATTTCTTCCGGCGTCGGTTCGCGTCCCAGCAACAAGCGATGAACGTCCTGAATCTTTTCGACCAGCGTCTCTCCAGATGCGCGTTCGGCCAGGTGGCGCGCTTGCTGCTGCGCAAAGGGAGAGTTCATCACGAAGAGTTGCTGAAGCGCGGTCGTCGTTTCGGCTCGACGTTCGGAGTGAATCGTCGGATCGGGGAAATCATAGACCTGCAAAAACTGGCTCAGCGATTTCCGTGAGATCTTGGCGTAGATCGCCCTGCGATCAAAATCAGGCTTGTCGATGTCGCCGGAGGGACCTCCCAGCGTGCGATTCAAGTTTCCGCCGGCGACCAAAAGGGCGTCATGATACGCTTCGGCGTCGAGACGTTGCCGGCGGAAGCGGCTCAGCAGGCGATTGCCAGGGTCATGCAGATTTGACTTCTCCGGATCGGCGGGCTGGGAACTTTGCCGGTAAGTCGCCGAGAGCAAGAGCTCGCGATGCAGCTTCTTGGTCGACCAACCTTGCTCCATGAAGCGAACCGCCAGGTCGTCGAGTAGTTCGGGATGGGTCGGGCGTGAACCGGTAGCGCCAAAGTTGCTTGGCGTATCGACCAGTCCTTCCCCAAAATGGTACATCCAGACCCGATTCACGAAGACCCGGGCCGTGAGCGGGTTGTTCGAGTCGGCGATCGCAGCGGCTAGTTCCAAACGACCGCTTCCGTTTGCAAATGGCGCCGGCTCCCCATCCGACAACACTTCCAGAAAACGCCGCGGTTCAATTTCTCCGGGAGAAGCCAGGTTCCCGCGAATAAAGACCGGCAAGTCACGCGGCTTGTTGGCGTAGTAGACGATCTGTTGTTCGTCTTCGGTAAGGGGTTCGATTCGAACCTGTTCGTCGGTGATGGCCGCGGCCGTTGGGATATCGATGCCGGGCGTCGCAGCCCGAATCTCGGTGATCTTCGCTTTCGCTTGTTTGTTCTTCGTCTCGAGTTCGCCAATTTCCGGCGACTTGGGAGCATCCTTTTTCAGCGACTTAATCTTGTCGTCATTCTCTTTGACGCTCTTTTCTAACGCGGCGATCTCGTCTCGTGCGGGCTGCGTCTTGGCGATTTCTTCGTCAGAAATGATCGGCTGGGTCGTCTGTCGCACCGACGCAAAGACTCCCGCCAATGCGTAATAGTCGCGCGAGGAGATCGGGTCGTACTTGTGATCATGGCAACGGGCGCACGCGACCGTCAGTCCCATTAGGCCGCGGCTGACCACGTCGACGCGATCTTCCCACTCGTCGGCGTAAATCCCTTCAAGCGTCGCAACCTTGAGCTTCAGCTCCTTGTGATTCTCCGGCGACAAACCAATCAGCCCCAAAGCAGGCAAATCGTCTCGGCCTGTCTCTTCCAGAAAGTCGGTGGCAAGTTGGCGACGAAGGAATTGGTCTAACGGCACGTCGTCGTTCATCGCTTTCACGACCCAGTCGCGGTAGCGATAGGCGTCTGGATAGGGACCATTGTTCGGGCCCATGTTGACGTTGTCTTCGCCGTAGCGAACGACGTCGAGCCACCGCCGCGCCCAGCGTTCGCCATAATGGGGCGAAGCGAGCAGCCGATCGACCAGTTTTTCGTAAGCGGCCGGATCAGGATCGGCGGCGAACTGTTCAATCTCGTCGTAAGTAGGGGGCAAACCGATCAGGTCGAAGTAGACGCGGCGAATCAGCGTTCGGCGATCCGCTTCGGCCGCTGGGTGAAGCCCCGCTTTTTCGAGAGCCGCCAACACAAACGCGTCGATCTTCTGCCGAGGCCAAGCCTGCTGTTCTACCTCCGGCGCTGGCTGCGCTGTTGGGGGTACGAACGACCAGAAAGAACGCCGCGAATCGATATCAAACGGTTGTTTGACCGGAGTGTCCGGCGCATCATTGCGTGGATCAGGCGCCCCCATCTTGATCCACTTCTCAAAGTCGGCGATCACCGCGTCGGACAGCTTCCCGTTGGGAGGCATCTGGTAGCTGAGCGGATCGTAGCGCAGGGTCTCTAGCAACAAGCTCTCGTCCGGTTTCCCTGGGACGATCGACGCTCCCGAATCGCCTCCTGTTAGCAGTCCATGATTCGAGTCGACCAACAGCCCCGCGCGCAGCGTTTCTGACTTGGCCGAATGGCACTCATAGCAATGCGCAACGAGCACCGGGCGAATCTTCGTTTCGAAGAAGCGAATTCCTTCGGCGTCGGGCTCTGCGGCCTGCACATTCGCTGGTCGCCCGATCAATAGCGGCGACAAGAGAAGTGCGATAAGGAAGGGTGGGATGGCTCGCATGCGTGAGGTCCTGACTCAACGAAGCCCAAGGGCGCAGGCTTGATAATTCTGCGGCCGAGGGGACGTGCCGACTGGTGCAAAGTTCCGCTGGACGCGGACGCGTAGGTGTCGATCCAGCAGAGAGCGATCGCATGAGGTGGGGATAAGGTTGATTGCATTCCAATTGGCGGAATGCGATATTCCCTATCTTGGCACGATTTTAGGTGAGCCTGGCGCCAGTGTCAATTCAAATCGGGCCGCGAGTCGAGGCCGCTTGCCTCGTCATTCGCACCGAATGGATCACATGACTACGGAGAGTGCGTGTGCGAAACGTGATCGTCGGATGCGTTCTCCGCGACAAACGGCCGGAAATACCAACGTTTGATCGCCGAGAGCCCCTTACCAACATCGTCCGCCGCCAGCTGCGCACACGGAATCAAGAACAACGTCACGATCGTGGCGAACATCACGCCGAACGCCAGTGAAGCGGCCATTGGAATCAAAAACTGGGCCTGGAGCGATTTGTCCATCAACAGCGGCAACATGCCGACGAAGGTGGTGACGGAGGTAAGCATGATCGGGCGGAAGCGGCGAGCGCCGGCCTGGAGCGCCGCTTCATGTAGCGTCGCTCCTTCGGCCCGTTTCTGGTTAACGTAGTCAACCATCACCAGCGTGTCGTTCACCGCGACCCCGGCCAAGGCCAACATGCCGAAGACCGAAAGGTACGACGGCGTAATGTCCATCGCGATATGGCCCAGCAGAGCGCCAATAATGGCGAAGGGAATTGCGAGCATCACGAAGAACGGCTGACCCAGCGACTTTAGCGCCACCGCCAACATGCCGTACAGCACGAAGGCTAACAGCGCCGATCCGAGAATCGTCTTTCGCTGGGCGTCTTCCGCTTCGGCGACGTACCCGACATAGCGAAAGCTGAGGTTGTTCTCTTGGCAGAGTTCCTGAATCTTCGGCGAAAGATCGTCGGCGATCGCTAAGATGTCGATCGCCTCGTCAATCGGTTGCGCTCCGATGCGGAGAATCTCGGCGCCATTTTTTCGTTCGACCGACGAAGGAGCTTTCGTAAAGACGATGTTGGCGACCGTCGAAAGGGGCACATCCGCGCCGCGCGGCGTTCGTACCCGCATTTGTTCGAGGGTGTGAAGCGTTTCACGCTGTTCCAGCGGCAGCCGAACCATCACGCGGATGCTGTCGACGCCGCGCTGCAGACGCTGCGCCTCTTCGCCAAAAAACGACTGTCGAACTTGCTGTGCGAGCAGCTGCTGCGTCAGTCCCAATTCGGCCGCTTGCGGCTTAAGCCGAAGTTCCAGTTCATCTTGGCCATAGTTGATGCTGGCCCAGGTCGAACTGAAACCCTTGTACTCTTCCAACAGGCTCTTGATCTTCCGCGCCACCTCCCCCTTTTCCGGCGACATCGGACCACGCAGTTCGATATTCAAATTCTGGTTGTCGACGTTGCGATCGCGGTTAATGCTCGAGTCGGATCGAATCCGAAATTCGCTCGCCTCCGGGATCGGACCGACCAATTCCGCCCAGCGTGCGGCCAGATCGCTATTCTTTGGTCCCGAGGAGCTGCGCAGAGAAGGCGCTAAGACCTCGAACGAAATCGAACCTTGCGACTTGTCAAAGTTACGATGAATGCGGACTGCGCCGACCAGTTTCGAGATGTCTTTGACTAGCGACTCGCCGGTCTTCGGATCGACAAATTCCTTCCGCATTTGGAGCAGCGCGTTCTCGATCCGCGTCATGTAACGAGCGGTCGTTTCTAGCGACGTGTCGTCCGGCATGTCGAGTTCCGCCGAAATCCGCTGCTGTTCCACCGTCGGATAGGCGATAAACTCCATTCGCCCACTTAGACAGTAGCCCGCCATGAGGAACATGCCGGCGACGAACATCGCCAACACCGAAAAGCGATGGCGGACCGAGAATTCGAGCAAAGGTTGATAGACTCGCTCGATAAAGTATTCCAGCCCATCGGCGATCTTCGTCTGGAACCGCGTAAACGGGTTGTCGTGCGGGATAGGCCGCAGATGTTTCAAGTGAGCCGGCAGGATCAGCTTCGACTCAATCAGCGAAAAGAGGAGGACCGGCGCGACGACCGGCGGAACCTGCGACGCAAAATCTCCCCAGCTTCCTTCAAAAAACATTAGCGGAATGAACGCCACCATGGTCGTCAGGGCGCCGAACGTCACCGGCGTCGCGACCTCGTGCGTCCCTACGACCGCCGCTTCCAGCGGATCAAGCCCTTCCTTCATCTTCAGATAGACGTTTTCGCCGGTCACGATCGCATCGTCGACGACGATCCCAACCACGATAATAAAGCCGAACAAGCTCATCACGTTGGCGGTGACGCCGAAATAGGGCATCATCATCACGCCGCCGGCGAAACCGACCGGGATCCCCGCGACGATCCAGAATGCTAGTCCCGGGCGAAGGAACAGCCCTAGCAGGATCATCACCAGCACGCTTCCCTGGACCAACGATTCGATCAGCGTCGTCAAACGTCCGCGGATTTCGATCGATTCGTCGTCCCAGATGAACAGCTCAATCCCTTCGGGATAGCGGGTCCGCGCGTTCTCGACGTATTGATGTACGCGGTCCGAAATGTCGATCGCGCTCTCTTTGCCGGTCCGCAGCACTTCGACGAACAGAGCCGGCCGACCGTTGAACTCAACGATCTTCTCTCCTTCTTCAAAGCCGTCGGTAATCCGTGCGACCTCCCCCAGCAAGATGTCGGCGCCGTTGGAGGCGTGAATCGGCACCATTGCGAACTCTTGTTCCGAATAAGCCTGACCGCGCGTGCGCACGATAAACGTGCCGCTGTCGCTCTCGATCGAACCCGCCGGCAAGTCGATCGAAAACTGTTGAATGGCGCTAGTCAGATCCTGCAAGCTCAGTCCGTACGCCAAAAGCTTCGTCGTGTCGACTTCGACGCTGATTTCGTATTTGCTGTCTCCTTGCACTTGCGCGCGACTGATCCCCGGCAGCGAGATAATGTCTTCCTGAACCTTGCGTGCGACTTCGCGCAGTTCGTGCGAAGACAAATGCCCCGTCACGGCGACGCTTAACACTTCCCAAAAATTGGAAGAGTCCGGGATCATGATCTGCGGCCGTTCCGTCTCGTCCGGAAAGGTCGTGATCGTGTCGATACGGGCCGAGACGTCGTCCATCAGCGCCCGCAGGTCGGTTCCCGGCTCGGCGTCGATAAACATGCGGGCCGTTCCTTGCCGCCCTTCCGAGAAAATGTCGCGGATCCCTTCGACCCCTTCCAGCGATTCTTCAATCGGGATCAGGATCGCCTGTTCGACGTCCTTCGCCGTACCGCCGCGGTACGTCATGTTCACGACGACCGTTTCGAAGCTCCGCTCGGGCGAGACCTCTAGCGGAATTTGAAACAGGGCCACGTAGACGCCTGCGATCAATATCGCGAGCATCATGAAATTGGCGGCGATCCCGTTTGTGGCGAACCAGCGAATCATGGGCAGGCGTTAGTTAGCGGCGCTCTTGTCGGTTTCAGCGGGGGCGGAGTCGGCGATCGAGATGGATCCATCCGCCGGGGGAATGATTTCAATCTTCGCCCCCTTCGGCGTGAACGACATCGGAGTCGTCGCTATCCACATTTCGCTCGGAATCGTCGACGCTTCGACGATCACCTTCGTCTCGTCCGACCAGAGCGGCTTGATCTTCATCGGCAACAGCGTCTGATCAGCACGGTTGACCAGGACGATCTGATCCAATTCACGGACGGCGCCGCGGGGCAAAGCGATCACATCGTGCAGCGTATTCCCTTCGATCCCTGCGATCACCGGTTGGCCGATGCGCAGCGGCGGCTTGCCCGTCTGTCGTCCAAACGGATCGTCAATGCGCGCGATGGCGAACAGATCCCGCGAGTTCGGATCGAGTACCCCTTCGGTTCGCACAATCTTGCCGGTCCAGACGGCGCCCCCGGACGCTTGAATCCCGTCACGCAGCTCGACTGTAAGAGGAGCGTCTTGGGCGAACTCGGGCAAGTCGAGAAACTTCCGCTGATCGCCCGAAATCGGCAAGCGAACTTCGACATAGTCGATCGCGAAGACTTCGCCCAGCGGTGAATTCGATCCCGCCATCTGACCAAGACCGATCAGCTTCGACATCACGCGGCCATCGAACGGCGCCACGATCTTCGTACGCTTCAAATTGAGTTGCGCTTGCTCGACCGCCGTTTCGGCCAGGGCGACGTTCGCTTCCGACTGTTCTCGGCTGGCCGAGGCCGATTCGACTTCTCCTTGCGACACGGCGTTCGATTCGACCAAGCGCAGCTTGCGTTCTTCGACCAACTTCGCCAGCTTCAGTTCGGATCGCTTGGCGGCCAGGTTCGACTCGGCGATCGCCAGCTCCGTTTGGTAGTCGCTCGGATCGATTTCAACCAGGACGTCGCCCTTGCTGAAATAGGCGCCAACCTCGAACGAAGGATTGATCTTCGCCACGGCGCCTGAGACCTGCGACGTGAGCGTTACCTGGTTGTGCGGCTGGACGATGGCGTGCGTCTTGACGATGACCGGGTAATCGATCTTCGTCATGTCTTCAACTCGGGACCGGAGCGCTACCTTTTTGGGGGCGGGCTTGGGGGGACGTTCGACCTTGTCAGACAAGTATCGAAAGCCGAACCAGCCGGCGGCCAGAATCGCGCACGGGATCGCCAGCCTCAATAAGAGCCCGACGAAGTGCGAAAATGGGTTGGAAGAGGCTGCCATTTAGGAGGACCAAGCGGACGGTTGGTAGGTGAGATTTCGAGCGTGGGAATCTGGGGTCAGCCAGGGAGGTCGACCGCGACGCATTGCCGGTGGGTGACGGTGGACCGAGGTCCATCTTGTCATTCTATTCAATCTTGCCAAAGGACCTCCCGAAATTCGGGGAGCCACCCATCCCGGCCCAGGTGCGGATCGCCGCGGCGAATTGCCGGTCATTGGTTTGGGTGAGGCAAACTTTAACGCCGCTAACCGGGCAAAGGTGTCGACCTTTCCGGGGCAAGCACAAAATATTGTATGAATTGCACCGGTTTCTCCGATGGTATCAAAGGAATAATTTATTCGTGTGTTACCGATTTTTCGAGAGATTGGATGCGACGTGCACCCCAGCCGCCTGCAACGAGCCCCATTGGCCGAATCGGTCTGGTGGTGGCCCTTGCCTGCGTCGGGCTGGCCGGGATCGGTTGCACCAGCACTCGCGACTGGATCGCCAACGGCTTTAAGGTCGGTCCCAGTTACCAAACTCCCGCGGTTCCGGTGGCACAAGACTGGATCGACGCCACCGACAAACGGGTTTTGGCCAGCCCGGTCGAAGGCGCCGCGTGGTGGTCGACTTCGTTTAATGACCCGGTTTTGAACGAGCTGGTCGCCGAGGCGTACAACCAGAACCTGACCGTCCGCCAGGCTGGGGCGCGAATCATGCAAGCCCGCGCCTTGCGTCAGATCGCCGTCGGCAGTTTCTTCCCGCAGCAGCAAGACTTCTCGGCCCTGTACTCTCACAACCTCTCGACCGGATTTGGACCGGATCGTCACTTCAGCACGTGGCGTGGTTCGTTTGGACTGGCCTGGGAAATCGACTTCTGGGGGCGATATCGTCGCGCAATCGAGTCGGCCGACGCCGATCTTGACGCCGCCGTCTACGACTATGGCGACGTCGTCGTGACGTTGGTCGCCGACGTCGCCGCCACCTACATCGATATCCGGACGTTGCAGACTCGGCTGGAGCTGGTCCAGTTGAACGTCGAGAACCAGCGGAAGACCTACGAGATCACCGAGATTCGCTTCAAAAACGGCGAATCGAGCGAGGTCGACGTCCAGCAGGCCAAGTCGAGCCTGGTGCAAACCGAGGCGCTCGTTCCGGCCGTCGAAACGTCGCTGCGGCAGTCGCAAAACCAATTGTGCGTCTTGCTCGGCATGCCGCCGGAAGAGATTACGGAACTGCTCGGCGCCGGGGAGATTCCGAATGTGGAGTCGGAAATCGCCCTTGGCATTCCAGCCGCATCGCTCCTCCAGCGTCCTGACGTTCGTCGGGCCGAGCGGAATCTGGCGGCGCAAAGCGCTTTGATCGGCGTCGCCGAATCGGAACTCTATCCGCACATCACGCTCACCGGCACCGTCGGGCGAAGCGCTCAGCAATTTAAGGATCTGTTCCGTCATGGCTCCGGGTTTGGCTCGGTGGGACCGTCCCTCGAATGGAACATCCTGAACTACGGCCGGATCGTCGGCAATGTGCAGTTCCAGGACGCACGCTTCCAAGAACTGCTGGCGGTCTACCAGCAGTCGGTCCTGACCGCCAATCAGGAAGCGGAAGACGCGATTGTTCAATTCCTCAAATCGCAAGAGTTGCTCCGTCTGCAACTGGAAGCGGCCGAAGCGGCCGACAAAACGAACGAGCTGATCACGTTGCAGTATGCGGAAGGGGAAGAGATCGACTTCAACCGCGTCTTCAACGTTCAAAATACGAAAACCCAACAGGAAGTCGCCGCGGCGACCGCCAAAGGAAACGTCGCCCAAGGGGTGGTTTCGATCTATCGTGCTCTCGGCGGCGGTTGGCCTTCCCCCTACCTCAATCGCCCGCTCGCCGTAACGCCGGAGCCGAATGCCGAGGAAATCGAAGCTCCGAACGCCAACGAAAAACTTCCCATTGACGAAGTGCTGGATAATCCCGTCCCACCGCCGATGAACGACTAGCTCGCTCAAGCGTCCGTATTTGTCCGCCGCCTCGATGGGCAAACTCCAGGCAATATGCCAATTACGTTTTGGCGACCCGTAGGCCGCCAAGACGCCGGCATCCTGCTATCTATTTGCTACCGCATATCGAGGTGAGATTTCCGTATGAAATCTCCCTCACGAAACAAACGTTGCTTAAGTTTCGTTGTCGCAGAGCGAGAGGCCTGCCTTATCGCACAATTCCGCAACAGAAAATGCGTAATCTGATACGACCCGAGGCCACGTAAATCGAAATCATCCTCGCGAAAGTAGCCTCTCTCATTCCGGATTAAAGTTGTACGTACCTATCGTTTTCTCTCGCCAATTACGCCGACAACGCTACATGCCACGAGGGAAACGCATGTTCTCGTGTTTTCCTTTATAGAAATCAGGAAAGAGCCTCGATCAGGAATCCGCGGCCATCTTGCCGGCGACTAAATAGTCGACTTTGAGATACGTACCACTTGCAATCCTCTCTTGGTTTCTCTAAGCTGGCCCAGTAGTTGGTCGCCCCCCAAATCCCTCGCCGCCAGACGGAACCCTAGAAACGGATCGATATGGGCTCATCCGAACTTACGCTCGCCGCTAATCGACTCCACGCGCTCGATTGGTGCGTGATTGGGAGTTACCTGGCGATCATGCTGGCGGTCGGTTGGTACTTTAGTCGTCGCACGGAGACGACCGACGACTATTTGCTCGGCGGCCGACAAATGAATCCGTGGGCGGTTGGGCTCTCCCTCTTTGCGACGCTGCTGAGCACGCTCACCTATCTCTCGATGCCTGGCGAGATGATCAAGCATGGGCCGATGGTGATCGCGATGATCGCCTCGTTTCCGCTCATCGCGTGGGTCGTCGGCTGGTACATTATCCCGCGGTTCATGGAGCTTCCGGTCACCAGCGCCTACGAAGTGCTGGAAAAGAAGCTTGGGTTGAGCGTGCGAATGCTTGGTTCGGGCCTCTTTCTTTCGCTGCGCTTGATGTGGATGGCGGTGGTGGTCTACGCGACCGTCGACACGGTGCTGATTCCGATGCTTGGTTGGGACAAATCGGCCGCTCCTTACATCTGCGCAATTCTCGGAATCATCACTGTCATTTACACCTCGATGGGAGGACTGCGGGCGGTCGTCTATACCGACGTCGTGCAGACCTTCATCTTGCTCGGCGGAGCGATCCTGACCATGGCGACCATTACCTATAGCCTGGGAGGAGTTGAGTATTGGTGGCCGACTGAGTGGGCGTCGAACTGGGCGCCGATTCAGGTTTGGTTCTCGCCGACTTCTCCCCGTACGATCGCGGGCGCTGCGCTGTCTGGCTTCACTTGGTACGTCTGCACAGCAGGCTCAGATCAAATGGCGGTCCAGCGTTATCTCGCCACGCGCGACGTCGCCGCCGCTCGCAAGATGTATTTCGTGTCGCTCGGCGTCGCCATCTTCTCGACGACGTTTCTCGCGATCCTGGGCTTGGCTTTGCACGGCTACTTCACCGCCAATCCGCAGATGCTGGGCGAAGGGATGTCGATTCAGGCCGACGCCGACAAGCTCTTTCCGCATTACATCCTGGTCGCCTTGCCGACCGGCGTCAGCGGACTGGTCGTCGCCGGATTGCTCGCGGCGGCGATGTCATCCCTCTCGTCCGGACTCAACTCTTCCTGTTCGGTTGTGACGGTCGATTTCGTCGATCGCTTTCGCCAGCAAGCCCAGGAATCGGAGAAAGAAAGCGTTGGGATGTCGCAGCACATCTCCTGGATGATTGGCGCGGTCGTCATTGGCCTGAGTCTTTTCGCCGGAACGGTTGAAGGGAACTTGCTGGACGTCACTTATAAGGTAGTCAACTTGTTTGTGGCGCCACTCTTCGTCCTCTTCTTCCTCGCGCTCTACATTCCCTGGTCGAACTCACTGGGAGCCTGGATCGGCGTCACGTTGAGCATCGCCGTTGCGGTGATGATCTCGTTCTATCAGCTCTTCGGCATGAACATCTTCTGGATCATGCCTGGCTCGCTGATCGTTGGTGTCGTCGCCGGAACGCTGGCCAGCCTGATTCCGCTGCCGCAACCGCGCCGCTTGGAAGCGATCGAGAGCGCCGAATAGCGTTCGCTTACGCCCAGTGCTGAGCGATCTTCATCCGGAGAAAATCGGCGCTACGGCGAAGCTGATCAATCCCGTCGACCCCGTCCTCGATGCTGATCCAGCTATCAAAGCCTTTGCTGCGCAGCTCGCTAAAGATTGCGTCGTAGTCGTTGAGCCCTTTGCCGATCTCGCCATGCGATAGTCGCTTGGCGTAACCGACCGAGCCTCCTTCTTCGCGGCGCAGGTCTTCCAACGTTCCGCTCAGCAGGTAGCGATCGCTGGCATGCATCGTGACGACGCGGTCAGATACCCGCTTCAAGAGTTCGATTGGATCGTCCCCGGCCAGATAGGCGTTGCTCGGATCATAGTTCACCCCAAAATTCGGATGATCGATCGCGTCGACCAGTTGGCAGAAGACCTCCATTTTCTGGGCGAACTCCGGGTATTCCCAAAAGTCGTCCTTGTAATGGTTTTCCAATATCAGCGTAACGTTCCGCTCCTCGGCGTACGGCAAACAGGCATAGATGCTATCGGCGGCCAGCTTCACCCCTTCGTCCATTGTCAGCTCAGGACGGCGCTGGCCGCTGAGCACCCGGCAGTAATTTCCGCCGAGCGCATACGTCATATCGATCCAACTCTTTTGCTTCGCGATTTCCGCTTCACGAAAGGCGGCGTCGGGATGCGTAAAATCGGGCGAACAGCAGAGCATCGGGATCGTCATTCCCAGGTCTTCCACCTGACGGCGCAGCACCGGCCAATTGGCAGGATCGGCGACTTCGATGAATCCGGCGTAGAACTCCAGTCCGTCGATATCGAGGGTAGTCGCCAGAGCGAACCACTCGGCCAAAGTCATCGTGCCATCTTTGACGAGGGCCTGCATGTACGCTTTTGGAAACGCGGCGAGTTGGGGCATCGAGAATCACCAGGGTGAGAGGGTTTTGGCGTCTACCGTGCGGCAGGAATCGAGATGCGGTCTTTTGGTGGATTGCGTCCGATGATCGGATATTGCTCGAGGTCGAGCACTTGCCCGCTGATCGCACGGCTTTCGTCCGACAGCCAATAGACGGCCGCCGCGGCGATCTCTTCGGGCCAGAGTATCCGGCCAGTTGGCGCCAACAAATTCGGCAATCCAGCCGACCAGTCGTCTCCCAGACCTTCCGCCTCCTTCCGCTCCTGTTCCGCTTCGGTCAAGGTCCAGCCAGGATTGATTTGATTGACGCGGACTCCGTCGGTTCGCAGCAGCGCGTCCCCCAAGTTCCGCGTCATCGTCATCAGCGCTCCTTTGGAAACGCTGTACGGAAGCAGATTGGGCTCGCCGCAATAGGCGTTGACGCTGCCGATATTCAGAACCGAACCTTGCGTCGCTTTGAGCTGAGGAAGCGCCGCTTGAATCAAACGGAACGGGGCCAACGTGTTCACTTCCAGCATCATCCGAAAAAAATCGGCGCTGGTCGTGCTAATGTCGCCGGGGGCGATCAGCGCGGCGTTGTTCACTACGCCGTCGAGCTTACCGAATTTCGAGATAGCCAAGGCGACCAGCCGATCGGGACACCCTTCCTGCGTGATGTTTTCAATATGTAGCGCCGCGCGGTCTTGGCCGAGCTCGGCCAACAGCTTGTCGCCCAGTTCTTGCTGCAAACCGTTGATCACGACCGACGCGCCTTCAGCGACGGCGCGCTGGGCGATTCGTTTGCCGATTCCGGTGCATCCGCCGGTGATGATGACAACTTTGTCCAAGAGTCGCATGTCGTTTCTCACACCGGCTTCAGGACCGACTTCACCACATCGCCATGATGCATTTTTTCAAACGCTTCGTGCCATTGATCGAGCGGCCAAACGCCGCCGATGATCGGGCTGACGTCCAATTGGCCGCTGGAAAGCAGCGCCAGCACGCGTTCCCAAATTGGCCAGTTGTGGCTGAAGCTTCCCTGCAGCGTGACGTTCTTCTGCACCAACGGATCGAGATTAAAACCAAGCGGCTGCGGTCCCCAACCGACTTTGCTGATCCAGCCGGCTGGCCGGACGACTTCGAGCGCGATCTTCAACGTCGCACTGGCGCCAGCGGCGTCGATCACGCCGTCGCAACCAAGACCGTCACGCTCACGCGCCCAACCGCTGACGTCGCCGATAATCGCTTCGCAACCGTAGCTGCGCTCGGCGATCGCCAGGCGTTCTCGGTCCGCTTCCAGTCCGACGATCGCGACTTGCGCGCCGCAAAGTCGCGCCATCGCGGCGCACAGAATGCCGATCGTCCCCGGTCCCAGCACGACGACCCGATCGCCAGGTTCGATTCGCGCGTTGCGTACCACCGCGTTGTAAGCGACGCAGCATGGTTCCGTCAGACAAGCATGCTCAAACGGCAGCGAATCAGGAACCGAATGCAAAATGCGCGACGGTACCCGCACGTACTTGGTCATCGCGCCATTGACCCCATAGCCGAACCCTTTGCGAGTCGGATCGAGGTTATACAGCCCGCGGCGGGTCATCGGATTTTGGGGGCTGATGATCGCGGCAGTCTCGCTGACGACCCGATCTCCTTCCCGCCAACCTTCGACCGCCGAGCCGACCTCGACGATATGACCTCCAAACTCGTGCCCCAGCACGACGGGATAGTTGACCGGCCACGAATGATCGGCGGTCCATTGGTGCAAATCGCTCCCGCAGACGCCGACGTTCGCCACTTCCAGCAGAACGTCTTCGGCGCCGATCTCAGGCTTTTCGATTTCGCGAATTTCGACCGCTCCCTTTTCCGGAGCGAAATTGACGACGGCGGCGGATTTCATGTCTGGAGGGTCCTATACGTCTTCGTGGGCGTGAATGGCGTCGCAGATCAGCTTGAGCGAAGCTTCCAGATTGCCGTCGGCCGTCTTAAAGGCGTCGGCGTCGATCGTCAGCGGAGCTCCCAGCACCACCAGCGGAGCGCCGTACGACGGACAGGCAATCGCTTGCTCAAGCGACAAGCCGCCGACCGCTTGCACCGGAATCTTCACCGCGTTGACCACTTCCCGCAGTTGATCGAGGGGACTCGGCATGCGCAATCCACGCGCCGCAATACCGCGGCGCTCGTCATAACCGATGTGATGAATGACGTAGTCGCAACCAAGGTCTTCCAGCCATTTCGCGCCGGCGACCATGTCCTCGCAGACCATATTGTCCCCCATCACCTGGCAGCCGAAATCGGCGCCCGCTTTGACGACGCAGCGGATCGTCTCTTCGTGAGCGCGGGCCATCACCACGACGTGCGTTGCACCGGCTTTCGCCATCATTTCCGCTTCCAGATAGCCGCCGTCCATCGTCTTCAGGTCGGCGACGATCGGAGTCTTGGGAAATGCGGCCCGGAGCGCACGGACCCCGTGCAGCCCTTCGGCCAAAATGAGGGGAGTTCCGGCCTCGAGCCAATCGACGCCGGCTCGCATCGCCAGCTCCGCCGTTTCCAGGGCCTCATCGATATTCGTGAGGTCAAGCGAGATTTGCACAATCGGACGCATGATGGACTTTCGTAGCAGGGGAAATTCGACGCCGTGCGGTCATTTTGGCGTCGGATGAGAAGCGGTCGGCGGCAAATTTCGGGGCTTGCCGAGTCGCGACTCGCTCAATGTAGCACGCCGCGGCCGAAATTCTCCATTCTGGAATATTGGAAACTGTTTATAATATTTGGTTATCCAGATAGACCGCCTGAGAACAGCTACTCGACCGCTACCATGGCCAAACGCGAAGTCGCTCTGATCCTGAACGTCAACAAGCCGTACGGCCGCAAGGTGGTCGCTGGGATCTCTCGTTTCACGCGCCAGCGCGGTAACTGGCGACTCTATGTCGAAGACGAGCCGCTCGCGAAAGTGCCGAACCTCATCCATTGGCGCGGCGACGGCATCATCGCCGACTTGGACGATCCAAACGTCTTGGAAGCAGTCGACGGCATCAAGACGCCGCTGGTTAACATTGGCGGCGGGGTGCTCGACCCGGCTTGGAGGTTCAAGTCGCCATACGTTACGTCGGACAATCCGGTGGTCGCCCAGATCGCGGCCGACCATCTGATGAATCAAGGCTACGCCAACTTTGGTTATTGCGGTATTCGCCGTACGCTCTTCAATCCCTGGGTGCGAATTCGGGGGAAAGCGTTCGCCGAGTCGGTTCGCGATCAGGGCTTTTCCTGTTCTGAGTTTTACGGCCGTCATACGACTGCGCGGCAGTGGGAGTCGGTCCAGACCGAAATCTGCAAGTGGCTCGAAACGCTCTCGCTGCCGGTCGCGATCTTCGCCTGCAATGACGCGCGGGCTCGTCACGTATTGGAAGGGTGTCGCCGTTTGGGACTGCGCATTCCGCAAGACGTGGGGATCCTCGGCGTCGACAATGACGAACTGATGTGCGACCTGACGACCCCTGCCCTGTCGAGCATCTCGCTTGGCACCGACAAGATCGGTTACGAATCGGCGAACTTGCTGAATGACCTGATGCTTGGCAAGGCGGTGTCGAAGCGGCGACGGACGCTGGCGATCGAGCCGATCGGCATCGTACCGCGCGAGTCGACCAGCACCATTGCGATCGCCGATCAAGAGGTCGCCCGCGCCGTGAAGTTCATTCGCAGCAACATCGGCGACGGGATTCAAGTAATGGATGTCGCCAAAGCGGTCGACCTGTCGCGATCCACGCTCGACAACCGTTTCAAACAAATCCTGCGCCGCACAGTGCATGACGAAATCGAACGGGTGCGCCTGAACTTCACCAAAGATCTGCTGGCCACGACCGACCACACGTTGGCTGCGATCGCCCAGCAGACGGGATTTGCGTCGGTTCAGTACCTCGCTACCGTCTTCCGCCAAACAACCGGCCAGACGCCTGGTGAGTATCGCCGACAGCGGTCGCCGACGTCGTAGCGTTAGGCTATGATTTCCTTGATGACGCTACCGCCGATTTGGCTCAGTTGCTTGTAGCGTCCTTCGTGGAAGAAGGTCAGCTTATTGTCGTTGAGCCCCAGCAGGTGCAACAACGTGCAATGAACGTCGCGAATGGGATGGACCACTTCGACCGCGGAGCCGCCGATTTCGTCGGTCGCGCCGATTCGTTCTCCCCGCTTCACGCCGCCGCCGGCCATCCACATCGACATCGCCTTGGCGTTGTGATCGCGCCCGACCTTATTTTCCCCTCCGCGAACTCCATTGTCCGGAGAACGTCCAAACTCGCCGGTGCAGACGACCAGCGTTTCGTCGAGCAATCCGCGACTGCGAAGATCGGCCACTAGCGCCGCGACCGGTTGATCGAAGGCCCGAATCCGCGCGGAGTGCGATCGCTCTAGATAGTCGTGCGAATCCCAACCGCCGATCCAGATTTGGACGAAGCGGACGCCTGACTCGACCAGTCGCCGCGCCAGCAGACAACGCCGGCCGACGCTTTCGGTCTCGGGATTGTTGAGTCCGTACGCTTCGAGCGTCGCCTCCGTTTCCGATTTCAGGTCGACAATGCCGGGCACTTCGGCCTGCATGCGGAAGGCCAACTCGTAGGCGTCCATCCGAGCCGCTAGTTCCTGATGTTGCGGATAGCGCACTTGATCGGCCGCATTGAGACTGGCGAGCAGATCGAGGTTCTTCCGCTGCCGCCACTCGGTGACGCCCGGCTGCGGACGCAAGTCGAGAATCGGATCTCCACTCGCGCGCAGCGGCGTTCCCTGATAGGTCGGCGAGAGAAAACCGTTGGACCAATTGGCGGCGCCACCCTGCGGATAGGCGACCTCAGGCAGCACAACGAAGGCCGGCAAGTTCTGGTTTTCGGTCCCGAGTCCGTAAGTCGTCCACGCGCCCATCGCGGGATCGCCTCCAAAGCGATTTCCCGTGTTCATGTGATAGCACGCAGTCGGATGATCAATCGATTCCCCCTGGCAGCCATGATAAATGCAGAGCTCATCGGCGACCTGGCCGAGATGTCGAAACTGGTCCGACATTACCAGCCCCGACTTGCCGCGGGGAGAGAAGGTGAAGGGGCTTTTGATGTAGTACCGTTTTCCGCTCGCCATGCCGGACGCGAATTGATCCTTCCGCACGAACTCCTTCATGTGAAGTTTCTCGAGCTCCGGCTTCGGATCAAACGTATCGATATGGCTCGGTCCCCCTTCCAGGAAGATGAAAATGCAAGACTTCGCCTTCGCGGGGTGATGCCCTTGGCGCGCGGCGAGCGGATCTCGCTGCGACGCTTCGTCCGCCAACAGCGAATTGAACGCGACGGCGCCGAGTGACGCGCCCAGCCCGTAGAGAAAATCGCGACGTACTTGGGAGAAAGGCATATCGTTACGTTTCCGTTAGCGTACGTAGACGAACTCGTTGGAATTGAAGAGGACCAAACACAAGTCGGCCAGCGCCTGGGTCTCTACCGAGACGTCCCACGGCTTGAGGTCGTACTCATAGTTATTCATGCCGGGGAGCGGCTCGACATAGTTGAACGTTCCCCCTGACGCTTCGTCATACATCGTTCGAAACAACTCGGTCGGCTGGATGATCGGCTGCGTTGGATGCTCCTGCAAATGAGCCTCCATGGCGTCGAGATACGCCAAGCATTGTTTGACTTCTTCGCCAGACGGGCTCCGCCCATAAACGGCCAGAAAGGCTAGCTCAACTTGGCTTTCCGGCGAAGTCGACTGCTGCGAAATCTTCTGCGCAAGCGCGACCGCGCGATCTTGCGAAAAGCCGCTATTGAACAGGGCGAAGACCTGCGGCGAGACGGTCGTTTGATTGCGGCGTTCGCACGAGTTTTCAGCATCGGGGCGATCAAAGACGTCCAGCATCGGGTCCGAAAGTGTTCGCTGGCGGAAAGCGTATATCGTGCGACGGTTGCGATCGGCTCTCCGCGGCGATGGTTGCCACGCGTTGGCCGGGGTTCCCATCGTATAGCGTACCTGATGCGCGATGTCCCAGTTGATTTCGGGGAAGACGCCGGGGCCCCCCTGCTCCGGGTTCAGTTCGCCGGAAATAGCGAGCATTGAGTCCCGAATCTCTTCGGCCGCCAATCGGCGTGCCGGAAAATAGGCCAGCAGCTTATTGTTGGGATCGGCGACCGATAGTTGCTCCAAGTCGGGATGGAGCGAGCTGCGCGAGTAGGCGGACGAGGTGAGGATCAAATGATGCAACTGCTTGATCGACCAGTCATGTTCGATAAACCACGCGGCCAACCAATCCAGCAGTTCCGGATGACTCGGGCGATCCCCCATCTTGCCGAAGTTGTTCGGAGTCGCGACGATCCCCTTGCCGAAATGCATCTGCCAAACGCGATTGACGATCACGCGGGCGGTCAGCGGATTCTGCTCGGCGACCACCCAGTCAGCGAACGCGACGCGACGACCGCTCGTTGTTGTGGGTATCGCTGCAAGCGGTTCGAGTTCAGGAACGGTGGCGTTCACCACACTCAAGACGCCCGGTGAAACTTCATCACTCGGCGTCGCGAGCGAACCGCCGGTCAAGATATAGGTCGGCTCGCAGTTCCCCTGCCGATCTTTTTCCTTCGGCATCGGCGTCTTGGCGGGATTCGAAGAATAGTTATTCGTCGGGCCGTTGTAGACGGAATAAGCCAGCGGCTCCAGCCGAATCATCGCTTTGGCGTAAAACATTTTGTGCTTGCGGTTCTTGCGGCGAATCGCATCGGCGCGATCTTCCTCTTTGCGGAGTCGTTCTTGAGCGTCGGGCGGAAGCTCCGATTTCTCTTGGACTTGATACTCCGCGAGGAGTTCCTGACGCAGACTCTCGAGTCGCTGGTTCGCCTCTTTTTCTTGCTCCGTTTCAAACTTGCTTAAGATCTGGAGCGCCTCTTGGCTAGTCAGATCGGCCTTGGTGTTTAAAACCGGCAAGAAAGGGAGATCGCGTTCGGCAAATTGGACAGGAGCGAAGACCGCTTGGATCTGGTAGTAGTCACGCGTTGGAACCGGATCGAACTTGTGATCGTGGCATCGCGCACAGCGGAGACCTTGTCCGAGGAACGTCACCCCCACGCTATGCGTGACGTCATCCAAAAAGTGCTGCCGTGTTTCGGCCGCGACCGTCATCGCGGTATGTTCCCAAGGCCCCATTCGTAAATAGCCGGTGGCGATCAAGCTTTCCGAATCGTCAGGTTCCAATTGATCGCCGGCAATCTGTTGCCGCACAAATTGATCGAAGGGTCGATCGCTGTTGAAGCTGCGAATAACGTAGTCGCGGTATCGCCAGGCGTTGGGACGTTCGAAATCGTTCGCAAAGCCTGCGGTGTCGGCGTAGCGAACGACATCGAGCCAATGCCGCGCCATCTGTTCGCCATACTGCGGCTTGGCGAGCAGGCGATCGATTAGACGCTCTTTCGCATCCTCTCCGGCGGCGACTTCCTGCAAATACTGCTCAATCTCCTCCGGCGTCGGGGGCAAACCGGTCAAGTCGAACGTGATCCGGCGAACGAAGGTTCGTGGATCGACTTCCTCGGCCGGCCTTAACCCTTGTTCCACCAGTTTCTGTTCGAGAAACGCATCGACCGGATGCGCGGCGCCGCCGGTTGGAATCTTGGGCGTCGAGATCGGTTGATAAGCCCATAGATCCTCCGCGGCATACAAACGATTGTTCCACTGCGGCGAAAGTCCTCCGCTGGTCTGAACCGCGCGGCCATCCTCTCGTGGTTGCGACCAATCGGCCTCTTTCTGAGGCGCCGCCGTCATCTTGGTAAATTCTGCGCCGCTTTCGGGCCAGCGCGCTCCGGCGTCGATCCACTGGCGAACCAGTTTGATTTCGTCTTTGGTAAGCCGATCGTTTTCTTTGGGAGGCATCTCCAACTCATCCCAGCAGATCGCCAGGAACAACGGACTCTTTTCGGCCTCGCCAGGAATAACCGCCGCGTCCCCCGATTCGCCGCCGCGGAGTAGCGCCGCCCGATTGGTGAGGTCGTACTCTCCTTTGATGTCGTCCGGCTTGGCGCCATGGCATGCCAGGCACTTTTGCTGGAAGAGGATCGCCACCTTTGCGGCCAACTCGTCCGCTTTCGTATCGGACGACGTCTCTGCCGCCGACGACAAGCGAGTCGCAGCAAGCATGATGACGAAGAGAGTGAAACCAATCGCGCCAATGGCGGCGCCAGAAGGTACCCAACACCGCAAAACGCTTCGCTTGCAATGCATTTCTAGGCCGAACCGTGGGGGAAGGAATGCCGACGATGGGAAACCAGTCTCCACCAGATGTGGAAGCGGGTCGAAGGGAGCGTCCTTCATTAAACAAAAAACGCAGACAAGCTTCCAGTTTTTCCTGCCCAAACGACAAGCAGGAAACTGGCAAATAGGGCCGGCCGCTCGGGCATTTCTTCCCCACGGAAATCAGCGTTCAACATGGGGGAAACGGCAGGAACTTAGGGTGCACTTTCCCCCAGTTCTCCCCCCATTCTTTTGCTAGATGCTCTGCAACACCGAGAATACTTGGCGCAAAGCGCGAGGATAAGGAAGCGAAAAGTAAAGTCGGCGAAAACGACGGACAAATGATTCAGCCGCTAACCGAACCGCAGTTTCTCCGGCGGCGGACCGGCGTCTTCCCGATCGTACTTTCGGATACCAGTCGCCTGGCAAAGTAACATGCCGACGTAAAGCGGATTGAGGTAGAGGTATCGCCGCCAAAGTCGGCGCGGTTCGCAGACCAGACGATAGGCCCATTCGAGCCCATACTTTTGCAGCGTCGGCGGGGCTTGGGAGAGCTGACCGGCGTGAAAGGGAAACGCGGCGCCGACGGCGATGATCGGGCACGAGAGACGTTCCCGATATTCATACGCCCAAATCTCTTGTCGCGGGCAACCGATTCCAACGAACGTGATGTCTGCGCCCGTCTTTTCGATCTGCACCGCCAACTCCTCGGCTTCCTCTTCATTCAGTTGGCGAAACTGCGAAGGGATCTTGCCTGCGACTCGCAAACCGGGCATCCGCTCGGTGAGGCGTTCTTCTAGCAGATCCAGCATTTCCGGAGTACCGCCGAAAAAGAGGACCGAAAGATTCTCCGCGGCGGCCCGCTCGCAAATTCGGAGCATCATGTTCGGGCCGTAGACGCGATCGGAAAGCTTGGCCCGGTGGAGCAAGTTCAGCGCCCAACGCACCGGCTGACCATCTGGCGTCAGCAGGTCAAACTGGTTGAGACGCTTCCGATGCTCGGCATCGAGAGCGCCGGTCATCACGCCGTGGACGGCGAGTGCGGAGACGATGTACGACTTCTTCTCATGGGCGGCGGTAATCACGCGCTGAACGGCCGCTTCGTAATCGACGGCGTCGACTTGAATGCCCAGGACGCTATGTTTTCCAGAATCAATCACAAAGGGGACTCCTCGGGGATGCCGCGTTTTGTCGACGATTCTCGATTTACGCCGGCGGTCGCTCGCGAGTCGATCGCCGCCTCGTAAATCTCGATCAGTCGTTGGTAGTTGTGCTGTGGGGTGTAGGTTTGCTCGTATTTCGCTCGTGCGGCCCGTCGGAGCGTCGTTTGCAGATCGTTGCGATCGAGCAGCATGCGAACTTTCGCGGCGAGATCATCGGCGTCGCCCGCTACGAAACGATGCCCGGTTATTCCATCTTCAATCAACTCCGACATCGCCCCTAAATCAGATGCGACGACCGGCGTTCCTGTCGCGTAGGCTTCGATGATGACCCGGCCAAAGGTCTCGTACCAAATCGAAGGGCAAACCAATAGCGAAGCGTCGCCAACTAGTTTCATCACCTCCGGTTGGGAGAGCGGACCTACCTGTTCGATCCGCGGATCGCTTTCCGCCGCCGCTTGGACCAGTGATGCGGAAGGTCCTCCGCCGACGATCTTCAATCGCGGCAGATCGGGCGATTTCCGCCAGGCTTCCAGCAGGCAGGGCAAACCTTTTTCTTCAGAGAGCCGACCGACGAAGATGACGTAGCCTCCTTGCCCGGCGCCTTGTCCGGGGTCGGGGTCAACGCAGTTCGCCTTGACCATGATCTTCTCCGCTGGAATCCCGCCGTCGATGAACTTCTGTCGTGCGAATTGCGTCAGCGTGAAGTACATGTCAATTCGCGCAGACCAGGTCCCCAGCAGTCGGTGCAGCCCGTACGTTGCGGCCACCATCGCGGACGCGGAGCGACTGTTTCGATAGCAGCCATACCGCACCGCCGGCCAGGCGAAACTCTTCTGCAAACAAGCTTCGCAGACTTTCCCATCACGCAGAAAATTGAAGGCCGGACAAAGCAGGCGGTAGTTGCGCAGCGATTGCACGATCGGCGTCTTCGTCTCACGACAAGCGTAATAGACCGACGGCGACATCAGGGGAAACGTGTTGGTGCAGTGGACGACGTCAGGGCGTTCGCTGCGGACGATGTTTTGAACGTCGCGATACGTTCGCTTGTTCCAGAGCATGTTGCGAGCGAGGGAAAGCTTCCCCATCCGCTCCGCTTCTTTGTTGTCGATCGTGTACTGCAGAACGGTATGGCCGCTGCGCGCGAGAATCCGCGCCTCATCCTCGAACGACAGGTCTTCCCCGCCCCTCTGCGTGTAATACCCGTGGCAAAGCAGGACCTTCATTTGGCGCCGAAAACCCAAATCCGCAGTCAAAGCCGATACCTCAGTCTTCCTATCGTAAACAGGCCAAGGGAGTGAAGGGTTGGCGAATTCTGGGGTGACAACGGTTTTTGGTGTATTTAGGTAGTTTGTGACAAATGTGCTGATTATTATGAATCGATCGGAAAATATGTTTATGCGACCGAGATGTGGTGTTTTTCGAGGACGTGCGGGAGAAATCAATGCCCAAGGTGCTAGTTACTGGTAGTAGTGGACTTATTGGCTCCCAAACGGTCGAGTACTTTGACCAGCTGGGATGGGATGTCCATGGTATCGACAACAACATGCGGATGGACTTCTTCGGGCGGGATGGGGACACGACTCGCACCCTGAATCGATTGCAGAGCGTGACCCAGAGGTTTACGCATCACAATCTCGACATCCGAAATCGCGAGCTGGTCGCATCAACAATCGCTGATTTGAAGCCCGATCTGCTCGTGCATTGTGCCGCTCAACCTTCGCATGACTTGGCGAAGGACCGCCCGTTCGACGATTTCGATATCAATGCAGGGGGAACGCTGACGCTGCTGGAAAGCGTTCGTCAGTCTTGCCGCGATTGCGTCTTCGTCTTTATGAGCACGAACAAGGTCTACGGCGACGCTCCGAACGAATACGAGTTCAAGGAATTGCTGACGCGTTACGACTACGCTCGCCCTGAAGATTACCTCGGGGTCAACGAAAGCTGCCGAGTCGACGCCAGCATGCACAGCTTGTTCGGCGCCTCGAAGCTGGCGGCCGACGTCATGGTTCAAGAGTATGGCCGCTACTTCCATATGCCCACTGTCTGCTTTCGCGGCGGCTGCTTGACCGGATCAGGTCACCAAGGGGCGGAGATGCACGGCTTTCTGGCTTACCTGGCCCGCGCCACCAGCGAAGGGCGTCCCTATCGCATTTTTGGCCACCAGGGAAAGCAGGTTCGCGACAACATCCATTCGCTCGACGTCTGTCGCGCGTTCCACGCGTTCTACAAGAACCCGAAGTGCGGCGCCGTCTACAACTTGGGGGGCGGTCGCGAAAACAGCGTCTCGATGCTCGAAGCGATCGATCGATTTGAGCAGCTTCTCGGAAAACGGCTGAGCTGGGAATATGTTCCCGAATCCCGTCTCGGAGATCACATTTGCTACATCTCCGATCTGACGAAGTTCCGCCAGGACTATCCCGATTGGTCCCTTACCTATTCGCTGGAAGAGGTCTTTGAGGACATCGCCGAGCGGCATCGCTCCGACGCGCCGGCTGGGATCGCCGTCGGCAATGGCGCAGCGGATCGAAGCGTTTAGCATTGGCCCAGAGCCGCTGAACTAAGCAAAAGTGAGCGTAAGTATGTCGAAAATGCCTTTCCTGCAATCGCGAAACGGCCGGGACGACAAATATCGGGGCCTGCGTAGCGCTGAAGAAATTCGCTTTCATCTTGACTGCGAACGGACGCGCTCGTTGCGCAGCGGTCGCCCCTTCGCAGTGATCCGGTTTCGTCTCGAGTCGAACGGATCGTTCAAAAAGAACCTTGCCCAGGTCCAGCGCGAGCTGGACGCTCGGTTGCGCATCTACGATCACGTCGGGCTCCTTGAAGATAGGTCGCTACTGATTCTTCTTCCTGAAACGGATAACGCGAGCGCCGCGACCATGGCGACGGAGCTTCGCGACCGTATCGGCGATCCCGCGTGGCTCGGCATCGCTGAAATCGCCAACGCGATTGATGAAGGAGCCGAATCGCAGGAGATGCCGAAAGACTCGCAGCAAGTGTCGATGGTGTCGATTTCGGCGCGCCCTTTGTCGCGGTGGAAGCGAATCGAAGACGTCTGCGGCGCGCTGGTGCTATTGGCCCTGTTCAGTCCGATCATGATCATCGCCGCCATTGCGGTCCGACTGACGTCAGGTTCCCCGGTGATTTTTCGCCAACAGCGAACCGGACGGGGCGGAAAGCCGTTCACGATGTACAAGTTTCGCACCATGCGGAACGACGCTGAAGCCCGCAAAGCGGAGCTGATGGCCCTGAACGAGCGCGATGGGCCGGCCTTTAAATTGAAACGCGACCCGCGGGTGACGCCCCTGGGCAATTTCCTGCGATCGTCGTGTATTGACGAAATGCCGCAGCTGTTCAACGTGCTCCGCGGCGATATGTCGTTGGTCGGACCGCGTCCCCTCCCCTGCGACGAACAAGCGGCCAGCGCCCCGTGGCACCAGTCCCGTTTGGATGTCACGCCGGGGATTACTTGCATTTGGCAAGCTCATCCCGACAGGAACGTTACGTTTGACGAATGGATGCGAATGGACATCCGCTATGCGCGGCAAACCTCCTTTTTCTTTGACGTTCGCATCATGCTGGCGACCGTAGGCTCGATCTTGCGTACCGTAATCGTCGACCGACTTCTTCGCCCGGCCCGACTCGCCAAGTCGGAACCGGCCGCCGAATAAGACGGGAGTCAACTAGCGTTCAAAAAGTGCAACCATGAGTAAACGCCCCGAAACCTTCGACGTATTACAAGCCTTACGAAAACACCGATACTCCGCGTTCGCGGCGTTCGTCTTCGTCCTTGGCTGCGTCGCCGTCATTCTTGTGGCTTATCCGCGGAAGTACGCGTCTACCGCGAAGGTCCTCGTTCGGGCCGGTCGAGAAAGCATGACGCTTGACCCGGTCGCCAGTTCGGCGGGGGAAACTGTTGATCTTCAACGTACGCTCCAGAGCGAAGTCTTCGCCGCCATTGATATCCTGCAGAGTCGCCAGATTCTGGAGGATGTCGTCGAAAACCAAGGACCGGACGTCATCCTATCAGGTCATCTTGCGGACGAATCGAAAGAGGACGGAATAAGCCTTTTGCCGTTAAGTTGGCTAAAGAGTTTCCTGACGCTCGACCCGATCAGCGATCGGGAAAAAGCGATTCGCGCCCTCGAAGATAGCGTCGAGTTCGATACGCAACGCGAATCGAACGTCGTCTCAATCCATTTCACGTCCAAGTCTCCCGCTGCGGCGCAGAAGATCTTGGAATCGTGGGTAGATACCTTTCTCAAGAAGTATCCGGAGCTCAATCGGACGCAAGGCTCCTACGATTTTCTCGCTGAGCAAGAGTCAGTTCTGAAGGAGGAGCTCGACGCCGCCCGGGAGCGTCTGCGGTCATCCAAGAACGAGCATGGTCTCGTGTCGCTGGATCATCAGCAGGCGACGCAGGCCGAGTTACTGAGCCAGGTACAAGAGAAACTCATCACTGTGAACGCCTCGCTCTCCGCATCTACTTCTCGACTCAAGGAGATCGAGGACGGCATGGGAAAACTGCCGGAATATGTTCTTGCGGAGGAGGTTTCGGGGATCGCCAACGAAGCGCACGACGGCATGCGGCGAACGCTGTATGAGCTGGAGCTTAAGAAGATGGACCTACAGTCGAAGATGACTGAGTCGCATCCGTCCTACATCGCGATTAGCGAACAGGTAGAAGAGGCGCGACGTACGATCCAAACGCAAGACGAATCCCGCAACACGGTAAGTCGACAGCGAAGCGAAACCTTCGTCTCGCTCGAAAAGGAAAGACTGCTCGAGAAGGCGAATTTCCAGTCCCTGCAAGCTCAGCGGGAGACGCTGCGGAAAGATCAAGCCGGTCTCTTGCAGGAAATGAAGGTAATGAACGACGGAGAGAAGGAAGTCGCCGAATCGGTCGAAAAACTCGCGACTCTGGAAGCCCGTTATCGGGCGTTCACGGAAAAGCTGGAACAAGCGCGATTGGATGAAGCGATTCGCCATCACGATCTGACCAGTATCAACGTCGTCCAGCGGCCGAGTCTCGAAGAATTGCCGGTGACTCCCAACAAGAAACTGTGCATTCTGATCGGCTTAGCCGCCGCTTGTTTCAGCGCGGTCGGAATCGCTCTCGTGAGGAGCAACCGCTCTCAACCGGTCGTCCATGCTCTCAACGGCTCCGCTGAACCGGGAGACCTGGTCTTCCATGAGCGAATGACTCCCCAAACGCTCGAACCGCGTAAGCCGCGCTAGCCCCGCAGGCGAAGGGATGAGACGGATGAGCCATTCAAACGCAGCCGCTCTGACGAGTTTAGTCGACGAAGACGGCGGTCAGCTGATCGCCAAGTGGTTCCCAATCGTATCGATCTGGGCGCTTGGCCTGCTCTGCTTTTCCTTGCCGGGGCGACTTAGTCCGGAAGGCGTATCGTCCGTTGACCTTATCGCCGTGGGGAAACTCGGCGCCCGCGCATTGATCGTGCTGGTCGCCGCTTGGATTCTGATTCAGCGCAAGCTCGACTTTCGGGCAGGGGCTCCCATTTGGGCGATGACGCCGCTTCTGTTCTGGCTGGGCTGGTCCGTGTTATCCGTTTTCTGGTCGCCGCTGCTCATCGTTTCGGTGGGACAAGTCTGCGGCATGGCGGCGATTCTGCTGCTCGCCGCAGTAATCGGCTGCGGTCCCGCTAGCGCATTGCCTAACTTCGTGAGCCATACGTTGTGGATGCTATTTGCCGCGAGCCTGGCGACGTTGCTGCTGCATCTCGTCAATCCGGAACTATCAGGGCTAGATCGAGCGCTAGACATCCCAGGTTCTGATGGTTTCGTACATCCGACCGCCGCAGGAGCGACCGCATCGCTGGGACTTGTATTAGGAGTATTGGCTCGATTCGTCTGGCCGCGCAATTTCACATCGTGGGCGGCCTCGTCTACTTTTGTCGTTCACTTCGCCGTGTTGATCCTGGCGAGCAGCCGATCCGCATTTGCGGCCGGGGCGGTTGTCTGCGTCGCTATCGCCATTTGGTCGATCGAGCCGCGCAAACTGGGCTGGCCGCTCCTTCTGCTAGGAGCCGGAATTTTGGGGTACATGCTGCTCGACCCCGGCTTCCGGGAGACGCGCGAGATTCTCAGCCTGGGAATCGGCTACATGCAGCGTGGACAGACGGTAACGCAGCTGAAAGATTTTTCGGGCCGACTTGAAATGTGGGAGGCGGTTGGCGCCGAGTTCTCAAAGTCTCCCTGGATAGGTCACGGCTATTTCTGCACGTCGGCTGAAGGGAAGCTTTTCGTCTGGAATAGCTGGTCCAATCCCACTGCTCACAACATACTTCTTCAGTTGCTGGCGACGGGTGGGATCGTGGGTACGCTGTTATTTCTCTGGGGAATGTGCCGCGCGTTCGGCAAGGCGCTTTTGGACGTCGTGCTGGCTCCTGACAACCTTACCTATCAGCCAATGATTGCGTTTCTCTTGTTCTGGTACCTGATTTGGACCTTTGGCTGCGTCTCGTTTATCGGTCCGATTCGTCCCGAGTCGGTCGTATTCGCCCTGATCTTGGGAATCGCCATCCATCCGTACGTTCGAGAGTCGGATGGCGGTGAGCAAGAATCTAAACGAGAGCATCTTCCCGCCAGACTTGCAGCTTATGGAATGCAAGCCAGCGAGTAAGCGACCCGGCGACGCTCCCAAGCAGAATTCCATAGGCGGCCCCCAAGACGCCATAGGAGAGCGAGAGCGGAGCGACGAACGCAATCGTAACCACGAACTCCGCCACGCCGGCGACGAAATTCCATTCCGGCAGCCCAATCGTCCGGATGGCGCAGTTCCAGCCCAATCGTAAACAACGAACCGCAGTCGCTAGCGCCAAGATGGTAAGGGTGTGCCCCTGACCGCTGTAGATTGGGTCGTTAAAAATCCAGATCACCAGCGATTCTCCCGCAACCGCCACGGCCAACAGATATGGGCTGAGCGCCAGCGCCAATATGAACGTCACCTTACGAGTGACGCGCAGCAGTTCCCGCTTTCCTGCTTCCGCGAAGGCTTGGGCCGACTTCGCCTCCAGCACGTTGAACAAACCCAGCATCAGCGGGTTGACTGCCGTCACTACAATCGAGCAGGCGGCGAACACCCCGGTCGCCGTTGCGCCGCATGCCGCGGATAAGACCCAAATATTCGCGGAGGTCCCCAGAGCCTTTATCTGCTGACTTCCCAAGATCCAGCGGCCGAACGCCCAATTGCGTTCAAGTTGAGGCAAGACCCGACGCCACCGGATGTGGAACATTGATCGATGACAGTACAGCCAGACTGCCCCTCCCAAAACGCAAGCTATTCCCCAAACGCTCAGGGCGGTCGTGAAACTCAATCGCTCACTGGCGGCCAGATACGCCAACGCGGCGAGCTGGACCATGGCGACAGTTCCGTCCATCAACAGCGCCACCAGCACATGAGAGTGGGCGAATGAAATTCGGCGAGCGAACTCGTGCAGAAAGACCGCCGGCATGACCCCAGCGAGCACAGCGAATAGCGTTGCGAGCTGCCGTACATCGGCGGCGGCGAGAATCGCCGCCAAAACAAGGCACCCTAGCAACGTCGTCAGCGATATCGCGACGTGATGAACGAGAATGCCTCCCGCGAAACGTTTTCGGCTCGTCTCGGACTCAAGACGTCCTCGCGCCGCATATGGCGAAAACAACAGCGATTCTTGGATGACGTTGACAAGTATGACGATCGAGAAACCCATCGCGTACATGCCGAGTTCATCGGGACCGCCAAACCTACCGATAATCGCCGTCGCAACGAACCGGGCGCCGCTGACGACGCCCTGGTCGAGAATTGCCCAGACCCCTTTCTTGGCTGTGACCCCAAACCAGCGATTTTGCAACGCCCTCACCAAACGGAAAGGGGACGTCATGGCAGGACGATTCGTCATGGTTAGCCATTTCCGCTCGAATCGACCGGAGTTGGAATCACATTCGGTGTCATTCTAGCCGCACTAGGCGTGAATAGCCGGCCAATAGAATCGCCAATCTCGACCAGCGTTGGCACAGGGTCGCGCAACTGCCACGTTGCATGAACGTGCGCTCGCAATCCATTCCAGATCGCCCGCGAAAATGTGGAAATCGCTTGCCAATTAGAGATCGTGCCTCGCTTCCATTCGTAACGACAGCCCGCCAAAGCTCCGGTCGACCAGGCGAAGCGGACGCCTCTTAAGTAACTCCAAGGACCACCGGAGAACTCAACTTCATGTCCTAGCGCCAATTGCAGCCCGATCAACGAAAGAGGAACGCCAGCCCGTTCGGTAATCCGAAAGTTCCCGCCCAATCGCGGATTGAGCTCAAGAAACGTTCGTTCCAGCTTTCCGGGAGTCGTCAGCCATTGGCCGCACCCAAGCCCCGTATAATTGGAATGGCGAACTAGATTTTCGCAATCCTCGCGCAGTTGTTGCGGCGGGTCCATCGTGACGACCGAAACGGCGAAGCCCGTTCCATCGGCTCGATCCGTTTCCAGGATGAGAACGTTGACGGCGGCCAGCAGCTTGCCGTCTTTGGCGGCGAAGTAGATGTTATATCGCGGCGAATTGACGAGTCGCTGGATCATCAACCGCTGCGACTCGAATGAACCATTCTTAAGTAGGCGTTGTAAATCGCTTTCGCCGCGCAGAATCGCCGCCTTGGTTCCGAAAACAAGTTCCGCGGAATCCAGCGGTTTGACGATGCACGGGAAGCCGAGTTCGAGAGCATGACGCTGTAGCTCGCCGCTCCCTATTCCAACTCGATACTCGGCAACTGGCATTCCAATTTGCGTGCAGGTCTCATGCATCAATTGCTTGTCGAAGCCAAGTCGAAGCGATTCTTCGTTCGCCAGAACCACGCTGACGCTCGGCGGCAAGGCG
Organism: Blastopirellula sediminis; assembly: GCF_020966755.1. Lineage (NCBI taxonomy): Bacteria > Pseudomonadati > Planctomycetota > Planctomycetia > Pirellulales > Pirellulaceae > Blastopirellula > Blastopirellula sediminis. The sequence continues at coordinate 327,860 of NZ_JAJKFT010000002.1, read as the reverse complement.
TCCTTGACGCGACGAACCTGGAGAATCGCCTCTTCGTCGATCGGATAGATAGCCGCGAGATCAGGTCGCTCGTGCGCCAGTCGAATCAGTTCTTCGGCGAACAGCTGTTCGTCGGAGTCCCAATCGGTATGAGGCCACGTCCCTGCCGCATCTCGCGACCAACAAACGTGTCCGTTTCTCTCATTCGACGTTTTGAAACCAACAAGCGGTTTCCAGCCTGAGCGGCGCAGCGTTCGAACGACCGTCAAAGTCTGTTTTCGGTTACCCAAGATCAGAACGACCTTCCGGGCGTCCGCCTCACTTGCCCCTACCAGTTTACGGTCACTCATTGTGCGGCGCTCCCTGCGACCGCAGGAGAACGTACAATTTGAGCGCCAAGTTCAGAAATGACGGTTCGATGTTTGCCCGAACTCGTCGCCTCGATGTGGGAAACGATCTCTACCGACACCTCATATCCTTCCATGAGGCTGAGGAATCGATTTTGGATTTGAGAAATCGCCTCTGGTTCGAAGTGATCGATGCAAACCAGTTGAACGCGGACGTTTCCTTGACTGTTCTGTTGCATTCGCCAAAGTCGAATGCCATTAAACTTATCGAGAATGTCCTCAAAAATCTGGGCATGAAGCAACGCCCCTGATCCGGTGACGATCAGGTCAAAGTCACGCCCTGAGATGTTGTGGAGAATTGCGAACCCTTCGCTGGGCGTCGTCAGCGGAGCGTCGGTGACATCGCCGATCTTGTAGCGAATCAGGGGAAAGGACGATTCCTCCAAGAGCGTCACGGCAATATCGTACCGGCCATCCATGCGGGGAAGCGTCTCAACCATCACGTTGTCTTCGCGCACGCGCAACGTGCGATCGCGGATCTGACCGGCAATGAAGCCGCACTCGATCGAGCCGTATTCGGAAACGGCATTCGTATTGAACGCCCGTTCTACGTCTTGAATGTATTCATCCCGGACCGGTTCTGCCGTCATCACGACCAACTTTAAGTACGGGGCCTCAAACCCGATCTTCTCAGCTTCCAGGGCCAAAAGATGGGCCGTTTTGCTATGGGTGTAAATGGCGACCGGCTTGTAGGCGGCAATCTTCGCCAGGTGGCCTCGCAGCGTTTCCGGCCGCAGGTCATAAGGGGCGATTCGTAGCCGATTGCGTAGCCAGTCTTTAAACGGGGTGGTGATTCGCGCCTGCATCCCTTTCCAGCCAGGCGCTAAGCCTTCGGCGTTTCCCCAGAGGTACGCCCATCGATCGAGAAAATCGACGTCCCAAATCTGATTGAATCGATACCGTCCCTGAATCAGCTTCCGATGGACGCTCGTCGAACGGTAGATCCCCGTCCGCGCACCGCTCGAGCCGCTGGTGTAGTGCCATTCGCCGTGCTCGGGCTTATTGGAGAGAATGTCTTTTGGCTCGGAGCGGACTTTGTCTTTCGACAGGACCGGCACATTCTCGCGAAACTCTTCCAAGTCCTCGAACCGAGTCGGCAGATTCCGCTCGAGTTGCAAGCGGCGATAATAAGGGGAATCGCTAATCGCAGCCGTCCAAAGCGAATTGATCCGCTCCAGCTGATAGGCTTCAATTTCTGACCGCGACCACGACTCGCGCTTGGCGAAATCGGCCAAGGCGATCCGGGCTCGACGAAACCGGGGAAGACTATTGATCAGCAGCATTCGGAAACCCTCGGAACCAATCCAGAACAAGCATTTTACACTAGCTTCCCAGCTAGCGCATTTGCCCTATCTTTTAGATTAGTCGGCCCCTTTTGCGGATTCAACCATTTGAGGGGGTGAGGAACGCAAAGAGGGCAACACCACCGACGGAGGGGGGGGTGTTCCCCGGCGCTTTTTCCGAGGCCCCAAGTGGAAGAAAGTTGCCGAAAACGCTCGCGAAATTGGGCGTTTGACGCGTCAACAGCGCCGCTCCGTATCGAGATTCCCAAAGATCGACGAGTCCGGACTGATTTCCCACGCCAGATTCTTCGCAGGTATCGCCGGCTGGCGAAACGGAATCGCCCACGACTCCGTGCGTTTTGTTAATTGACGACTGCCTGCCCCACTCCCCAGCGAGTCAGGCAATCGTTCACTTCAATGGCTCGGTCGAGATCTCTTCCGCGAAACAGGTCACCAGCGGACCCATTTCGCCATCCTTGCCGACGAAGCTGATCAGCAGCAGCTTCTGGTCGGTCGCTTCTTCGAGATGCCCTGTGTTGATCAGCATTCCCATCATTCCGGGCTCTGCGAGCAGAGCATCCTTCTCGACGTGCGGAATCGATCCGTCGTTGCGAATCTCGACCTTGGCGAAAACGGCGTCCCCGTTTTTCAGATCCAATTCGATCATGCTCGTAGCAGCGCCTTGACCAGTTGCGGCGACAATTGGTCTTCGGTGAATTGCGGTTCGTTCGGCGGATAGAGTTCGACTTCGTCCAGCTCAAAGCCTGATTCTTTCGCCAGAGTGATCAACTCTTTCAGCTTCACGCAGGCCTTCAACTTTTCGCCCAACGTCGCATCTTCTTTCGCTTGTTGCGAAAACCCTTTGATCTGTGCAATGGCCATTCTGGTAGTCTCTTCTTCAGTGTGGTTTCGAAAGTAAGAATCGCGCCCGATTCTCCCAGTCGATCGCCGAAGCGCCGTCAACGATCGATTTACGTAGCGTCCCAAGGCAACTTGCGCGCCAATCGGCAAGGACTTTCCTAACCGCAGGAATTGGCCTGTTTTGGGAGGAAAATCGCCCCAAGGCCCAAATAAGCAATCGCCGCACGATGTTCCCATTCCGACAACGAGCAACCTCTGTGCGACATTCGCCACGCGCGACCATCTCGGGCTGATGTCAGTTTCAGGTCGGTCCGTGATACGATTGGGGCAATTCGATGAGAAGACGTCCGGCGGACAGTGTCCATAAACCGCTTCTTAACAGTAATGACGATCGCCTACCTGAGAGAGCACCCGATGAAATTTCAACTCGCCGACCAGTCCGCCACGCCCCCGACATCGTTCACGTACTGGGTAATTCCGTCGCGTCTGCTCGCCGGCGCCTATCCAGGACACCCAGATCCGGCCGAGCACCGAGCTAGAATCGACGCGCTCGTCGATGCCGGCATCCGGCTGTTCGTGAATCTGATGGAGACCGGCGAGACGAACCAAAAGGGGCAACCATTCGTCCCCTACGACGATGTGGCGAGGGGCCGCGCCTCGGAAGCCAGCATGCGTCGGTACGCCATCCGCGACCTCTACATCCCGACGCTCGATACGATGAGCGAGATCCTCGACGCGATCGACGAGTCGCTCGCCAACGACGCCCCCGTCTATGTTCACTGCTGGGGCGGCGTCGGACGGACCGGCACCGTCATCGGCTGCTGGATGTTGCGTCACGGTCTGGCGAAACCAGACGACGTGTTGAAAGTGCTGAAAGAATTGCGACTTCAGGATCAAGAGCGCAGTAACCGCGATTCGCCCGAGAACGACACCCAGCGCGACTTTGTCAGGAAGTGGCTAGATCGCGACTCCGCATAGTCGATTGGCCTGACTGACATTCGACTTAACCAACGTGTCGCCGACCGAACTTGAAGTTCGCTATTTTTTCCCTCTTCCTTCTCGAGCCGCTTCGATCGGGACCGTTTGCGGCGGACGGTTTTTGTCCCCCTTGGCGAACGTGACAAGTCGCTGACACTCCGTTCGCATTTGCGTCAGCGTGGCGGAATAAGCGGGGCGCTGGGCAAGGTTGACGCTTTCGCTGGGGTCGGACGGAAGATGGAATAGCTCCTCATAGACCGGAAGTTCGCCCTCAATCGAACTGGTAAGCCAATGGGCGTAGCCTTCGGCCTGAGTCGGGGTGACGCCGTATTGCGTCTTACCGGTGACCCCAGCAAAGAGTTCGCGGTCGTTCTTGAAGTAGCGAATATATTTCCACTCCCCGGTCCTGACGCTCTCAATCCTCGGATTGCCGAAATAAGTTGACCAAAGGTTCTCCGCAAAACTACTTTCGCGAACCGATTCAGACCTTCCTTCGATCATCTCTTTCAAGCTGACCCCTTGCATCGAATCCGGCACGTCGACTCCGGCGAGGTCAAGCATCGTTGGAGCGATGTCGACCGACTCTACGAGCGCCATCGATCGACGCCCACGATTCTCGCGATCGACGCGCGGGTCCATGATGATCATCGGAATCCGCAAGCACGATTCATAGTTCAGCGCCTTGCCTCCCAGGCCAAATTCGCCCTGCATGATTCCATGATCGCTGCTAAAGATGATCACCGTATTTTGATCCAACCCTTGAGCGGCCAAAGCCTCACGGATCTCGCCAACCATGCGATCGATGCCGGTAATCGTCTGCGCCTTACGGATCAGTTGTTCCTTCAAGCCTTCCGGCGTATCGACATAGTCGTAACTTGTTTGACGAAGTTGCGCGTACAACACATCGGCCGGCAATCGGGGGCTCGTAATCTGATCTTTGGCGACGTACGTCTTCGGCAGAGGAATTTGATCAATCTTGTCTCGATACTTCGTCCGATAGAGTTCCGGATCGGTCGGCAACATTTTCATCGACCTGGTTCCCGCCGCATGCGGAAGATTAAGGGCGATCGAAAGGCAAAACGGCTTGTCCTTGGGGCGCCGACTGAGAAAAGCCTCGGCTCCTGCGACGTAATCCTCTTCCGCATTTAGAAAACTCGCCGCCCCTTCCGCGACCACTTCGATCTGCGTATCGGCTTTCGCATGCTTGAAGATCGCGTGTTGCTGTTTCGGGTAGAACGTCAAATGGCCATGTCCGGCGTACCAAAAGTCAAAACTCGGTTCCATCACCTTGGACCCGTAGCCTCTCCGGCCGACTGGCACGTGATTCTTGCCGACATATCCGGTGTAGTACCCAGCCTCGCGAAGAACGACCGGATAGCTTTTCGCCCATGCGGCCGGCGACATCGCCGTTCCGGAATTGAAGTTCACGCCATGCTTCCGTTCGTACTGGCCGAGAAAGTAGCAAGCGCGGCTCGGCGTGCAAATTGCGCTGGTAACCGATGCGTTCGCAAACAGAATTCCATCCGCTGCGAGCTGGTCTAGATTAGGCGTCTCAATGAACTGGTTGCCGGTGCAACCGAGCGTGTCGTAGCGCTGATCGTCCGTGAGCAGGAAGACCAGATTTGGCCGCTCCGCCTTACCAATCTGCGCGACGATGCCCAACAGGGACAATGCCAGTAGTGCTGAACAATTTCGTGAAATGCGCATCATTTCAGATCCTCAGGTCGGTTTCGGCGGAACTGGTCGAAGTCGATTCGCAGCAATCGCTCCGGCGAAGAGCCGAGCGAATGCCGCGCATGCTGGAGCTGTGCGTCGCTTGTTAACATTGTAAACGGTCCCCTGCGTCGCTGCTCCATATCACCGCGGCGTGCATCCTCCGACCACCCTGCGTTTCGGCTGATTATTGGCTTCAATTTGCTGATTAATTCCGAGATTTGGATACCATGCTTGCTGGCATCTGATTTCTCTACTTTCGAGTGATTCACTCTCTAAGTTGCGCAACTTTTCGGGGCTTCGCAAAAAATTCCTGGAATACCGCACAGGCTCGCTAGATAATGCGTGCGCGGAAGAGAATCATGGAAAGTAATGCTGGAGACGGCGGAGAATTCCATCTGCCGAGCCAAGATAGACGTCAACGCAGGAGAGATGGTGAATGACCATCGTTGCCAATAACGCCTCGGCGCCGCAACTGGGCGAGGACGACGTACGAAAGATTGATCAACTTCGCGATAGCTATGCGCGCTTGAGTACGGAGCTATCACGCGTCATCATCGGGCAGAAAGAAGTAGTTGAGCAACTTTGCATCTGCCTGTTTGCGCGCGGGCACGCATTGCTGATGGGGGTTCCCGGACTGGCCAAGACGCTGCTCGTCAGCAAGATGTCGGAAACGCTGTCGCTGCAATTCAGCCGCATTCAGTTCACGCCGGACTTGATGCCGATGGATATCACCGGCACCGAAATCTTGCAGGACGGTATGAACGGGCGGCGGGAATTTCAATTCGTACATGGGCCGATTTTCGCCAACGTAATCCTGGCTGACGAAATTAACCGCGCTCCTCCAAAGACGCAAGCGGCGCTGTTGGAGGCGATGCAAGAGCGACGCGTTACCGCCGCGGGTAAGACGCTGAGCCTGACGGCGCCGTTTCTTGTTCTGGCGACGCAAAACCCGGTCGAACAGGAAGGAACCTATCCGCTGCCCGAAGCGCAGCTGGACCGCTTTATGTTCCTGATCGAGCTTGATTATCCGTCCGAAGCGGAAGAAATCGAAATCGCTCGAGCGACGACCGGCTCCGATGCGCCGCAGCTGGAACATGTACTGCACGCAGAAGAGATCATCGACTTTCAGCAACTGGTGCGGCGCGTACCGGTGCCGGATCATATCTTCGCGTACGCCGCCAAACTGGTTCGCAAAACCCGCCCCGGCGGCGATTCGGCTCCCGGTTGGCTCAAGCCGCTGGTCGGCTGGGGGGCAGGACCGCGAGCCGTACAGAACTTGATCCTGGGCGCTCGCGCCCGAGCGGCGCTTCTCGGCAGCTATATGGTGCGGCTCGAAGACGTTCAGGAAGTCGCCCAGCCGGTCCTGTCGCACCGCTTGATCACGACGTTCGCCGCCCAGGCGGAAGGGATCAGTGCAAAGAGCATTGTGCGGCGACTGGTCGAAGAATCGAATCGCGAACTATAGAGACTACCTCGGTGACGTCGCTGCGCTGATCGCCGGCGGCGTCGCCGGATCCTTTTGATCTTCTCCCTTCTCCCGGCACTCTTTTCACCTATGGCGGTTGACCCGACGCAGCGCAGTTTCCTGGAGCCGAACGTCTTAGCGCGTCTGGCCGCTATGCCGCTGTTCGCGCGGCGTCCGATGCAAGGCAACGTCTCGGGACGTCATACCAGTCCGCACCGCGGTACGAGCGTTGAATTCGCCGAGTATCGGAAGTACGTCCCTGGGGACGATCTCCGCCGACTCGATTGGCGTGCGCATGGACGAACCGATCGCTACTACATCAAAGAGTTTGAGGCCGATACGAATCTCCGCTGCTGTCTGGTAGTCGACACCAGCGGTTCGATGAAATTCGGCTCCACGGGAACGACCAAGTTCGCCTACGCCCAAAAACTGGCCGCCGCAATCAGTTACCTGGCGATTCAACAGGGAGACGCCGCCGGCATGGCTTGCGTCGCCGATGGGATCGTCACCGAGATTCCGGCGAAACGCAATCCGGCGCATTTGCGACTCCTCTTTGACCTGCTAGAGCGCGCCAAGCCGACCGGACCGACGCGACTGATCGAGTCGCTGCATGAACTCGCGGAAACGATTCGCCAGCGCGCCCTGATCATCCTCATTTCCGACTTTTTCGTCCCGCCGGAAGAATTGCGACAATGCTTCGAGCATTTTCGCTTTCGCAAGCATGATCTGGCCGCATTTCACTTGCTCGATCCGCAGGAGATCGAGTTCAAGTTTCAGCGCCCAACGCGGTTTCTTGATCCGGAAGGAGGTCCGGCGATCTTCGCCGAACCGAGCGAAATCGCCGATCGCTACCATCGAGCCATGAACGCTTACCTGACCGAGGTGAAACACGCGGTTGACGCCAGCGGCGTCGACTATCACCGCGTCTTGCTCAACGAATCGTACGATGCGGCTCTAATGCGGTTTTTGGCCGGTCGCAGCAAAGCGGGGGGCGTACGATGAGCTTTCTCCAACCGCTACTGCTGTTCGCACTGCCGATTTGCGCAGCCCCAATTCTGATTCACCTGATTAACCAGCGTCGTTTTCATACGATCGAATGGGGCGCGATGCAGTTCCTGCTGCACGCCAACCGCATGTCGCAGGGCTACTCGCGAATTCGCCGCTGGTTGATTCTCGCCTGCCGCACGCTGGCAATCGCGGCCCTGATATTCGTCATTGGGCGCCCATTGGCCAGCGGGTGGCTGGGGTTGGCTGGCGGAAATGGAAGCGACACGACCATTATCATCGTTGACCGCTCGGCCAGCATGCAGCAGCGTAACGCCGCCGCAGCCATGTCCAAGCTCGACACCGGCCTCCAACAACTGGCAGGCACGCTCGGTCTCGTCAACTCGAAGCGGTGGGTCCTCATCGATAGCGCCACGCTATCCCCGCAAGAGATCGAATCGCCTGAGGTTCTGCCCGAAACGATCGCCGGCAACGTGGTCAGCGCCAGCGCGAACTTGCCGCAGCTGCTGCAAGCCGCCCACGACTATATCAGCTCGAATAAAACGGGCCCTACGGAGATCTGGATCCTGTCGGATCTCCGCTCCAACGACTGGGGCGCGGATGATGGACATTGGCGCACTCTGCGCAATGGATTTCTCGACTTCAAACAAGACATTCGCTTCCATCTGTTGGCCTATCCCGAATCCAAACAGGGAAACCTGGGAGTTCGGGTAACGAACGTCCGCCGTCGCACGATTGACGGCACAACGGAACTTCTCCTTTCGCTCGATCTTACCTCGAGCGAAGAAACGGGGATGAAAGAAGTTCCGATCCGCTTTGACATCGAAGGGGCGACGACCGAGCATGTCGTCCAGTGGGACGGGCCGCGGCTCGAACTGCGCGATTTCGCCATCCCGATTGATGAGTCGCTCGAGCAGGGATGGGGGACGGTCTCGCTGCCAGCCGACGTCTATCCGTCCGACGACAGCTTTTACTTCGTCTTTTCCAAGCCGATGCCTCGCAAAACGGTCATTGTGACCGACGACGGAACCGCCTCTCGGCCGCTGATCTTATCGGCAGGGCTCTCGCCGGACGTCAGTCAAAGCAATCTTGTCGAAACGCTTCCCGCTTCCCGGATCGCCTCTTTAACCTGGGCCGAAATTGCGCTCGTCGTCTGGCAGGCCAATTTGCCGAACGCGAAGGACGCGGCGCTGCTCGATGCGTTCGTGGACTCCGGCGGCCATGTCTTATTCCTCCCTCCTTCATCTCCCGATCGCAATGCGTATCGCGGCGTCGCGTGGACCGAGTGGCAAGAGACGCCGTCGCCGCTGGCGATCGAAAACTGGCGTAGCGATGAAGGTTTGTGGGCGCGCACGCAAAGCGGCGCCGCGCTTCCTGTCGGACAGTTGCAGATTCGCCGCTACTGTCAATTCTCGGGTGAGGCGGTGCGTCTCGCCTGGCTACATGACGGAGCGATTCTGCTCGCCCGCGCCCCTAGCGCGCATGGCGGCGTTTGGTTCCTGGCGACGTCGGTGGAACCGACCGATTCCTCCCTCGCCCGCGACGGCGTTGTGCTTTACGCCATGATCCAGCGAGCGCTGGCGGCGGGAGCGGCGGAACGTGGCGATGCGCAGAACGTCGTGGCGGGAGAGCTGGCCGATGAGGCGAACCTGGCATGGCGGGAGCTGGCCGGCGGTCAATCCGCGTTGTCGTCGGAATATCCCTACGTCGCTGGAGTCTACGCCGTCGAAAATCGAACCGTGGCGGTCAATCGGACCGAAGCCGAAGACCAAGGTGAAGTTCTTCCGTTGGAGCGGATTGACGGACTGTTTCAGGGACTCCGGTTTGATCGCGTCAGCGACGCCGCCGGCGACTCGTCCGCCTTGGCTCGCGAAATCTGGCGCGTCTTTCTGATCATGATGATGATCGCACTCTTCGTCGAATCGTTGCTTTGCATTCCCAAACGCGCTACGACCGCGGGAGCGATGAAGTGACGACGACCGCTCAGCTTACCTTTCTCTGGACCCCCTGGACGCTCGCTTTGGCGATCGCCGCCTTCCTGGTGATGGCGGGTTGCAGTTATTTCGCCTGGCGGCGGAGCGGCTATCGCTGGTCAATCGCGACGCTCGAATTCTTCCGTCTCGCCTTGTTCGCGATGGCGGGCGTTCTGCTGAATCAGCCGGAGTATGTTGAAGAATTTCGCCCGAAAGAACGACCGACGGTCGTCGTCCTGTGGGACGATTCTCGCAGCATGCAAACGGCCGACGTCGTCGCTTCGGAAGGATCCTCCCCCACCGCACAGACGCGAGCCGAGGCGATCTCGCCCGTCTTGAGCAAGTCAGCCTGGGCGCCGCTGGAGGAGCGAATCGACGTGTCGATCCAGCCCATCAGCGCCGCAGGATCGTCTAACGGGACCGACCTGTACGCGCCGTTGGTGGGTGCGGCGGAGAAGTCGCAAGATCTGTTGGGAATCGTGCTCGTCAGCGATGGCGACTGGAATGAAGGGGAGCCTCCAGTCGAAGCGTCGGCGCAGCTGCGTTTGAAAAAGATCCCGGTGATCACGATTCCGGTCGGCAGCTCCACTCGGCTTCCAGACGTTCAACTGCTGAGTCTCGATGCGCCAACTTTTGGCGTCGCCGGCAAATCGGTGCGGATCCCGTTCAGTATCGAAAGCTCCTTGCCACGCGAGTTTCTCGCCACCATTCGCCTGAAGGATTCCAGCGGCGGAGAAGTGACGAAAGAGGTTCGCGTCGCGGCGCAGGGACGTACGACCGATGCGATCGTTTGGCAGCCGACCGATCTGGGAGACTATACCGTCACTGTCGAGATTCCGGTTCAGCAAGGGGAATTAATCGCCGACAACAACAGCCTCTCGGCGCCCATCGCCATTCGCGAGGAAAAGCTGCGCGTGTTGATCGTCGAATCCTCTCCTCGTTGGGAGTATCGCTATTTACGGAACGCCCTCTCTCGTGATCCGGGCGTAGACGTCTCCTGTCTGCTGTTTCATCCTGGGCTCAGCAAGGTTGGCGGCGGCAATAGCGACTACATCAAGACGTTTCCGGAAGGGCGCGATGAGCTCTCGGAATATGACGTCATCTTTCTCGGCGACGTCGGCTTGGACGATGGCCAACTCACCGCCGAACAATGTCGTCTGATCGCGGGCCTGGTTGAAAAGCAAGCCAGCGGCCTGGTCTTCTTGCCTGGCTGGCAAGGTCGGCAGCTTTCGCTGCTTGATACCGAACTTGGCAAACTCTATCCCGTCGTTATGGATCCGGCGCAGCCTGGCGGCTGGGGATCGCGCGTCGCGGACCATTTTGCGTTGACGGCTGAGGGACGCACCAGCTTACTGACGAAACTTGCCGACACGGCGGAAGAGAATATCGAAGTGTGGGAAGGTCTTCCCGGCTTCCAGTGGTATGCTCCTGTCACAAGAGCGAAGGCGGGGTCGAACGTCTTATGCGTGCACAAGGATGCGTCCAACAATTATGGCCGGATTCCATTGCTGGCGACGCGTACCTACGGTTCCGGCAAAGTTCTGTTCATGGGAACGGACGGCGCCTGGCGGTGGCGAAAAGGAGTGGAAGACAAATATCACTATCGCTTTTGGGGGCAAGTCGTCCGTTGGATGGCTTATCAGCGCAATATGGCCGAAGGGCAATCGATGCGTCTCTACTATTCCCCCGATCAACCGCAGCTTGGGCAAACGACCATGCTCCACGCGAACGTTATGACCAATTCCGGCGAACCGCTGACCAACGGCGAACTGACGGCCGCCATCATCGCTCCTTCCGGCGCCATCGAGAATCTACGCTTCACGTCGACCGGCGACGAATGGGGAGCTTTCGCCGCCCAGTTCACTTCGCGGGAGCCGGGCATGCATAAAGTAACGCTTACGTCTCCGCAGACTGATGCGACCCTCGATGCATCGTTCTTCGTCCAAGGGAGTTCCATCGAACCGATCGGCGAGCCGGCTCGACCCGAGGTCCTGGAGGAAATTGCCCGCGTAACGAACGGAAAAGTACTACAAATCACGCAAGTTAACGACGTGATCAATTATTTGCAGACCCTTCCTAGTCCCCCTCCGGCGGTTCGGCGGCTGCAAATTTGGAGTCACCCGCTGACGGTCGCGATTTTGATACTGCTCCTCTGCGGCTTTTGGATAGCGAGAAAAGTCGCCGGATTGATATGATTCGTAGTGTCAGGATTACTAGTCTCACCACCATTTCAAACGCCATTTACCGATCGAGGAAGCCATGAGCCAAGGTCCCTCAACGTCTCGGTTAGAAATCCCCTCCTCACTTTCGGACCAACTCTACCAGTTTCGGCGACTGGTTTGGAAAGTGAAAATGGTGGAAGCGATCGGCTTCGCGATTGCCGGGCTGGCCGCGATGTATCTGGTCGTATTCGCGCTTGATCGGCTGTGGGATACGCCGTCCTGGCTACGCGGGCTGACCGCCTTGGCGGCGTTTGTCGCCATTCTGACGGTTCCCTACTATCTTCACCGCTGGGTCTGGAGCTATCGCGGCCTGAAACAACTGACGAAATTGCTTCGCCGCAAAATCCCGAGCGTTGGCGATCAGTTGCTGGGCGTGTTGGAACTTGCTGAGAACCAAGAGTCGCAGACCGGCTCGCTGCGACTTTGCCACGCGGCGATCGAACAAGTCGCAGCCGACGCAAAGCAGCGCGACTTCCGCACCGCGATGCCCAACTCCCGCAACGCGACGGCGATTTCGCTGGCGATGATTACCACGGGCTGCGTCGCCCTCCTTTTCCTGCTATTTCCGCTCGCCGCGCGCAACTCTTGGGCGAGATTTGCAGCGCCTTGGGGGAACACGCCCCGCTATACCTTCGCGGCGCTGCATCCCTTGGCGAGCGAAATGATCGTGCCGCACGGCGAGCCGTTTCCTGTTGCTCTCCAATTGACCGAGGACGCTGCCTGGCGACCCGATCAAGCGCAGCTTTATCTCAATTCGCAGCAGTTTACCGCCAAGCGAGACGGCGACAGCTATCAATTTGAACTACCGCCGCAAATCGCCCCTGGGCAGCTTCATTTCAATGCCGGCGACTGGTCGCAACAGGTCGAGATGCAACCAATGTTGCGCCCTGAACTAACCGGCGTTCACGCCCAGGTCGAATTGCCAGCCTATTTGCAGCGTACCGATCCCCTGGAGATTGACGTTCGCGGCGGAAGTCTCTCCGTTGTTCGCGATTCGCGAATCAAGTTCACCGCCAGCGCGACGCGTGAGCTTCAGTCGGCTTCGATCCAAGGCGCCCCGGCGGTCATCACTGAGAAGTCGTTCTCCTCGTCGCCGCTGGCCTTCGCCGAAAGCCGCAACGTGACCTTTGAGTGGCGGGATGTGCACAAACTGCAAGGCAAAGAGCCATTCCCGCTATCGCTGCTGGTTGAAGACGATCAAGCGCCGACGCTGCTCTGCGAAGGGTTGCCGCACAAGAAAGTCGTGCTCGATTCCGAACAATTGCGGTTTACGACGACGGCTCGTGACGATTTTGGCGTGAAAGAAGTCGGCATGCAGTGGCGTTCCTATGGCGATCAGCAAATCTCGGCGCCGGTCTCCGGAGAACGCTTGCTCGCCAGCGGCGATCCGGAAAAGGAATTGCTGGAAGTTCAAGGAGCGTTTACCGCCACCTCGCTTGGCATCGAACCGCAGCCGATCGAATTGCAAGTTTACGTAACCGACTATTTGCCTGGTCGCGAGCGAGTCGTCTCGGCCACCTACTTGCTTTACATCCTTAACGCCGAGCAACACGCAATCTGGGTCACCGAGCAATTGGCCCGTTGGCATCGCCAGTCGCTCGAAGTTCGGGATCGCGAAATGCAACTCTACGAAACGAACAAGCGACTCCGTGAACTGTCGCCGGAAGAGTTAGCCATGCCGGAGACGCAGCGTCAGATCGAAAAACAAGCTGCCGCCGAAATGTCGAATGGCCGACATTTGACGGGGCTGACGCAGCATGGCGAAGATCTGCTTCGTCAGGCGGCGCGCAATCCTGAAATTGGCGTCGGCCACATCGAGCGCTGGGCTGAGATGCTGAAAATTCTGGGCGACATCTCCCAAAACCGGATGCCGTCGGTCGCCAACTTGCTGGAACAAGGGGCGCAGCCGGCCGCTTCGTCGCAGGCCAATACGAAACCGCAACCGGGCGCCGGACAAAACCGCGCTTCCGGCGGCGGAAAGCCGGTTGAGATGAAACCAGGCGCTCCCCCGACCGCCGTTCCTACGATCACCGATAGGGAGTCGTCGGATCAGCCGATCGCCAAAAGCGAATCGCAAGAGCCGCAGAAAAAGAATCCTTCGTCTCCTTCGCTGCGTTTGCCAACCACCACCGTGATGGGCAAACCCTCCAACAAGGCGCCGGCCGATGCGCCTCCAGTAGAACAGGCGGTCGCCGAACAAAAGGACCTCTTGGCCGAGTTTGAAAAGGTGGCGAACGAATTGAACGATATCCTGGCGAACCTGGAAGGGAGTACGCTGATCAAGCGTCTCAAGGCCGAATCTCGCAAGCATAATCAAATCGCCGATCGGATCTCGGATCACGTCCCCGACACGTTTGGCGTCGCCGAGAAGCATCAACCGGACGACGACGCCGAGGCGATGGGTTTCCTCTCCGAGCAAATCGATACGAGCAGCTCGACCGTCTCGTTAATTATGGATGACATGCAAGCCTACTTCGAACGTCGCCGCGTCGCCAAGTTCAAACTGGTGCTGGACGAAATGCGGAACGAAGATGTGCTGAGCAGCCTGCGCCGCTTGGCGGAAGAACTAAAGTCCGAACCGGGCATCTCGCTGGCCCAGTGCGAGTTCTGGTCCGATACGCTCGATCGATGGGCCGAAAACCTGGTCGATCCGGCTTGCAGCGGTTCGTGCCCCGGCGGACGATCGAAAGGGAGCCTGCCTCCGTCGATCGTGCTCGAGGTTTTGCAGATTCTTGAAGGAGAAGTCAATCTCCGTGAAGAAACCCGCGTCGCCGAACAAGCTCGCCCAGGCGCCAGCGGGGACGACTTCTCGAAGGAAGCGACTCGACTCGCCGATTCGCAGGAAACGCTCGAAACTCGCGTGCACAAAGTCGTCGATCGAATTCTCGAACTTCCCGACGCGGCGGCCGAGTTTGGCAAAGAAATCAAGCTGCTCGGACAAGTCGCCACGGTCATGAAAGACGCCTCGTCGATCCTGGGCAAACCAGAGACCGGCGCCACAGCGATCGCCGCCGAGACCGAAGCGATCGAACTGCTGCTGCAATCGAAGCGGATCAATCCCAACGGCGGCGGAGGCGGTGGGGACAGCCCCGGCGGCGGCGGCTCCGGCGATACGCAAGATGCGGCCCTGGCGCTGTTGGGCGCCGGTCTGAATAAGGATGAAGTGAAGACGGCGCCGGCCGTCACCCAAAACGTCGGTACGACCGACGCAGCGCTCCCCGAAGAATTCCGTTACGGGCTCGATCAATACTTCGAGCAGATTGAAAAGTCGGGAGCTCAGCGATGAAAACCTGCCTGCTGTTAACGCTTTGCCTGCTGTCGCTTGTATCCGCCGTCCAGGCGGACGAAAAGGAAGATCTGGTCGCGGCGGAAAAGGCGCAGATGCGGAAAACCTACCTTCCGGTCCTCCAGGTAGAGCTCTCGAATTTGCAGCGAATCTGCCAACTTTCTCCCGCCGAATTGGAGCAGGCCATCCAAGCGGGAAAAGAGG
The DNA here is from genome assembly GCF_020966755.1 of Blastopirellula sediminis. Classification (NCBI taxonomy): domain Bacteria; kingdom Pseudomonadati; phylum Planctomycetota; class Planctomycetia; order Pirellulales; family Pirellulaceae; genus Blastopirellula; species Blastopirellula sediminis. Next base: position 312,481 of record NZ_JAJKFT010000002.1, on the reverse strand, counting down.
CGATGAATGATCAAATTGACAAACATGAATTCGCCCCTGGCCGCGCGGTAGCTCGCAACGTGGGGGTCGAAAACGGCGGCATGATGGTCCTTGCGGGACGGGCTCGCCAACAGCCGCTCAGCCGCGACTCCCTGGAACATGCGATCCGCCAGCGGTTGCTGCCGCTGCTAAACGCCGAGCAGAAGAATCGTTACGAAGAAGAGCTGCAACGTCAGAGCGATTTCGCGCGCGATGCGGTGGTGGAACACCTTGTCGTGGTCTTGGAGAATCGGCTCGGTCTGAGTGCAGCGCAGCGCGAAGAAGTAACGACTGGACTAAAGGAATACTGGAAGGCCGATTGGGAGCAGCAACTCCAGGTTTTGAACAACTATGATCACTATATACCCACGGTACCCGGTCAGGCGGTCGTTCCTCATCTCGACAAGAAGCAACAACTGATCTTTCAAGGAATGCGTCAGGTTTCGTTTTCGGCGGCTCGTCCATTTGGCGGCGCCATCGTCATTGACGACATCGACTTGGGGGAAGAATGACGCCGGGAAAACGAAAGCTGTGGAAATGCTTGTTTCTTTTGCCGCCGCTCGTTTCGCTGCTCATCAACGGCGGCGTTTTGCAGGCGCAAAATTTGGTGCAAGCCGTTCCTGTGGAAGGGGCGCCGCTGGACGCCGAGAATCGGCAACAGGCGGCGGCGGTTCGTCTGGCGCTACTTCCAACGGCTAGTCACGAACTCTCTTTCCTGAAGCGAGCCGTCGACTTGTCGGAAGAGCAAATGGTATCGGCGCAAAAATGCGCCCGTCAGATCCTGAGCGAATCCTCCGCCAATCCGCCAACCCCGCTCGCCAACGCAGACGAACTACGGCAAATTGGATTCGCCATCGCTAACGGCGCCAAGGTTCAGGCGCTGCAGCCGAGGCCGGCGGTGCGAAACGTGGAAAAGCTGCGCGCGTCGTTGCTCGTTTCTCTCCAAGGGGAATTCGGCAAGCTCTTGGACGGTCCGCAGCGCCAGCGCTATGAGGAAGAGATCGCGGCGCGGAAAGAGTTTGAACAGCAAACCGTGATTGATCTTCTAATGTTTCCGCTGGAGGAGAAGCTTAGGCTGACTTCGCGTCAGTCCGAGCAAATCGCCGCCGGCATGAAACGGCATTGGTCGGACAGCTGGGCGCCGACTCCGGTCAAGCTCGTCAACTACGGGAGCTATTTCCCGCCGATTCCCGACGACGCGATCGTCCCCTTTTTAGAGGTCGGTCAACGCCAGATTTGGAACAACACTCAAAAGGTGAACTTCTCGCACCAGATCGGATTCGACGCCAATCTATTCCAGAATGAATTCGACCTCAGCGATCCCGAATTCGAGAAAGGAGCCGCCCAGTGAGAAACAGCGTCATTATCGCGTTCACCGCCGTTACGCTAGTTCTGGGCGGCGGGTCGACGTCATTCGCTCAAGTTGGCCGCGTCCCCAACCAGATTCTCTTGACCGAACAGCAGTTCAACTCCTGGATTTTGAGCGGCACTGGACAGTCCGAACGACCGGAAACCTATTTGGAATCGCAACTCACGTTGAAAGTCAACCAGCTCGCAAACCAGATTGAACTTTCTGACGAGCAGCGATCCCGGTTGCGGCTGGCGGGATCCGGCGACATCGCCCGCTTCCATCGCCAGGTCGAAGCGCTTCGTAAGACGCTGGTCGGTCAGTCCTTCGAACCGAACAAAATCCAGGAGCCTTACCAGAAGATTCAACCTTTCTCCCAACAGATTCAGGCGGGCCTCTTCAACGAAAACTCGCTGTTTGACAAGGTGATGCGGTCGACCATTTCATCCGAGGATCAAGAAAAGTACGAAAACTATCTCTCCGACCGCTGGCATCGCCAATATCTGGCCTGCGTCAAAGCGCAAATCGCCATTCTGCAGCAGTCGATTCCGATGACCAGCAAACAACGCGACGCGTTGGTGAAGATGCTCGACATCCCTCCTCGGCGCTCGCAATCGCGCATCGTCTACATGCAGCTCTATACGTTTTACCGGCTGGGTCAGCTATCGGCGGAAGACCTGAAGTCCGAATTCGATGGGGCGCAAGTCGACGCGCTAAGACGCTTTGGCGCTCAATACGCCCAAATGGAGCCAACCTTACGCGCTCAAAACCTCTTGCCATAGACGACCGTTGCGTGGAAATGCCGTTGATGTATCGCAATCCAATTCAAACTGGCGCTCTCGCACTGCTGCTGTTCGTAGCGGCGGCGCCGTGCGTCGGCCAATCGCCCGAACTCCGCTTCGGAGAAACCGTTCCCCGCGACGTGCGCGAGATGTATGATCGCGGCCTGCGTTATCTTGCCGAATCGCAGGAAGAGGATGGGGGTTGGAGCGGCGGTCAACAGGGTCCCGGCGTCGACGGTCTCTGCGTCGTCGCCTTTTTGGCGTCCGGCGAAGATCCCAATTTTGGGATTTACAGTAATCAAATCCGCAAAGGCTTGCGTAAGATCATCCAGTCTCAGGATGCGAACACCGGCTATATGGGGCCGAGCATGTATCATCACGGATTTGGGATGCTCGCCCTGGCGGAAGCTTACGGAGCGGTCGATGATCGGAATCTCTGGCAGGCCGGCGACGCTGACGCCAAACGCTCGATCGGCGAGGCGCTCGAACTTGCGGTGCGACTGGCGATCACCTCGCAAAAGAAGAACCCGCTTGGCGCCTGGCGGTATTCTCCCGAGGCTTCGGACGCCGACACCTCCGTGTCCGGATCCATTTTAGTCGGTTTGCTGGCGGCTCGTAACGCGGGCATTGAGGTGCCGGACGAATCGATCGATCGCGCAATTAGCTATTTCAAATCGATGACCGCCGACAGCGGACAGGTCGCCTACGCAGGAGGCATCGGCGGTCTCAACGAGTCGCTCGCTCGCATATCGATCGCCACGCTCGTTTTCGCCGTCGGGCGTCGTCACGACCTGACCCAATACGCCGCAGCCAAAACGTATTTGACGCAACATTTGGACGCCAGCGGCGGTCACTACAAGGAATACACGCTTTACTATCAGGCCCAGGCCCTTTTTCAAGGGGACGCTGAGACCTGGGACAAGTGGAACAAACTGCTGATCCGCAAGCTCAAGGCCGAGCAGCGGGAAAATGGAAGCTTCGACGGCAGCTTCGGAACGCCGGTGGCGACTTCGATGTCGCTCTTGGCGCTCGCGCTGAATTACCGATTTCTGCCTATCTACGAACGGTAACTTGTTATGAGTTCGCTTCGCTGGATCTTGGTTCTTGTCGCCGTGACCGTCGCTGGTCCGACGCTCGCTGCGAGCGATGATGGGACGCTCACGTCGTCCCATCTCCATCTCAAGAATCAAGACTTCTTTCATGGAGAGCTCGTCGACGGCGACCAACCCAATTCGTTGCGCTGGCGATCGCCGCTGAGCGATCAGCCGCTTGACTTTCCTGTTGCGCGTATCAACGCCCTCTATTGTCGCGGCGGGCAGCCGTCGCAGCAGCAAGCTTCGCACTGCCTGGAACTTGTCGACGGCGACATCTTCTATGGCGATGTCCTCGATTTGACGCCCGAAAAGATCACCCTGAAGACGACCTTATTCGACGAAGTCAGCGTACCCCTCGATCGCGTCTTACGTCTCATGCGTTGCCAGGAAGGGCGCGCGATGATTTATTCGGGGCCGTCGGGACTAGTCAATTGGAAAGTTTCGCCCGAAAGCGATCCCTGGCAAGTTGACGGCGGTCAGCTTGCAGTCGAAGGGGTCGCCGACATCGAACAAACGTTTCCGCTGCCACCCCGATTCTGTCTGGAAGTTTCTCTTGTCGCCGCCAAAAACGCCAGTCTCCTCCTGGCGGTGGGCGACCTATTCTCTGTTGAAACGTTCGGCGACGATCTGACGCTTGTCCGCGAAACGGCCGAAGCGGCCGATATCGCTTCCTTGCAAAAGGTTCGCCAGGGCGACTCACGGCTTGCATTCCATATTTTTGTTGATATTCCCCAGGGCAAGGTCGCCGTTTGCAACGTCGCCGGGAAGCTCCTCGGTTCCGTCCAAGTGCCGTCGAGCGGTGAGGTCGGCGAAGCGCCCCTGATCGTCAAAAACTTCGCTGGCCGGCTGCGCTGCGAGCAGTTGGTAATCCGAATTTGGAACGGCATTCTGCCGAACGATTCGCCTCGAGATGGTGTTCTGGTTCATCTCCAGAAGGGAGACGCCCATTCCGCCAACGAGCTTCACTTCAATGCCGAAACGCAACAGCTAGAACTCACCTCTTCTGACGACGCGACCAGAGCGTTTCCCTGGAACGACGTCGCGGTGATCACCTTTCCGGCGGCGGCGAAGGTTGCGACCTCTTCCCTACGTTTGAATCTGCGGAATGGAGATCGCGTCAGCGGCGACGTCCGCGCGGTGCGTGATCGCGCGCTACAGTTGCAGGTCGACAAGATTGGGGCGCCCCTCAGCGTTCCGATCGACCAGATCGACTCGCTCGTCGGCCTCTCCGAAGACCCCATGCCCGGGCTCGACACGGCTGTTCCGCTCCTCGATGCCGAAGGGGTCCGCTCCCACGGCGAACTCGTCGACACTCCCGCAGGCGGCGATCCCAACCGCCTCTATTGGCGCCCACGGGGAAGCTCAAACGTCGCCGAACTTTACCCCGATCTCTCCGCCCGAATTCGCTTTCGCACGGCGACGCTCGGCGATCTTCAGGCGACGCGAGGAATACGTCCGGTCGCCGGCGGATTGACCGCCACCGATCAGTTTCGCCGCGCTTTTGGCTTCTATCCTTCCAACAGCAGGAACGTCTCTAGCGAAACCAGCGGCGAAGCGCTCACGCTGCAAACCGGCGACAGTTTCGTCTGCCGACTGAAGTCGATTGATGAGACGCACGTCACTTTCGCCAGCGATCTGGTCGACGTACAGCGTATTCGCCGCAGTCTGATCCAATCATGGCACACCTCGGCCGCCACCAAATTGAACGAGTTGCACGACGACAAACGGGATCGACTCCTCACTCTCCCCCGCCGTCAACGGGATGATCCGCCGACGCATATGATCGAATCGGTCAACGGCGATTTTCTCCGCGGGCGATTGATCAACATGAACGAAGAGTCGATCACGTTGGAAGTCCGGCTCGAGGAAAGGAAGATCGACCGCAACCTCGTTCGCCGGATCGTCTGGCTCGTCGAGGAAAAGTTGGACGATCAATCGACCGAGGGGGAAACGCCGGAGGGATCTTCCCAATCGCCGCTTGTGCAGGCCGTCTATCAAGACGGTTTCCGCTTGACCTTCATGCCGGAAGGCGTTGCCGAAGGGGTCATCCAAGGACGCTGCGTCTCCCTTGGCGCGTGCCATGTGAAACTGAGCGACGTCAATCAGTTGCTCCTCGGAAATCGAATCGGTCAAGCGGCCGCCGAACTGGCTGACGTCTGGAAACTGAAGGACGCCCAGGATCCCCTCTTCGCGCAGGAAAGCGAATCGCCGAGCGGAGGCGGCTCTTCCTTAGTCGGCGCGCCAGCCCCCGACTTTACGCTCGATCTTTTGGACGGCGAGGAAAAGTTCACCCTGAGCCAGCAATTGGGTCGGGTTGTGGTCCTTGATTTCTGGGCGACTTGGTGCGGCCCCTGCATCCAAGCGATGCCGCAAATCGACGGCGTGGTCCAAGAGTTCGACGAAGCGGATGTGATACTAATCGGGGTCAACATGCAGGAAGACCGTCAGGCGATCCGGGCCCTCTTGGAGCGGATCAAGGTTTCTCCCACGGTCGTGCTCGATATCGACGGCGCTACCGCCGAGAAGTACCAGGTAACCGCGATTCCCCAAACCGTGGTCATCGATCGCGAAGGGAAAGTGGCGAATCTATTTGTCGGCGGTGGTCCCCAGCTCGCCGCGCAACTCCGCGATGCGATCAAAAAAGGACTCGGCTCACCCGAGGAAACGCCCGCATCCGAAGCGAAGCCGGACCCTGCTCCCCAGTCGTCCGCCCCCCAATAATCGTCGCGATTCCGGGGGCAGCCGTCGCCAGAAGCGGCGAAGAAACCCCACGGCGCACAAAAAAACGCCAGTCGAAAGAGACTCGCGGCTTTAACATGTGCGGATGGCAGGATGCGAACCTGCGCCCTTCGGTTTCGTCGTCCTTCAGTGGCGTTTTTGTAGTGGTTAAGACGGCAGCGAAGCGTTTGTGCTCGTCGCGTGCGCAAACTGCACTGTTACGCCGTTCCTGCCCGCGCTTCCTCGATCGAAATGATGTCCCGCGGCGCCGACGCTTTCACAAATGGAAGAGCGTTTACCGCATCGCGCTTCGCCTGGCCTGCGCCGCTTTTGGCAAGGAAAAAAACGCGTATCGTCCTTCTTTACGAGGCGACGATCAGCGATTGACATACCCTCATCGAGCGTGCACATTTGAAAGGAAGACAAGATTGTCGACAATTTGCGAACTGCGGCAAAAAGTAATCTCGATCAATGGCGAATCTCGACATGGTGGACAGCAAAAAATCGCACCGCACCACGGAAATTGTCGAGCAATTGCGCGAAGAAATCCTTTCTGGCCAGCTACCCGAGGGGGCCAGATTAACGGAGATGGACGTCTCGAAGCGATTTAATCAGGGACGAAACGCGATTCGTGAAGCGTTTCAGAAACTGACGCATCAAGGGCTGCTCGTCACGCGGCCCAATCGAGGCGTCGTGGTGGCGGCCGAACCGCCGAAGCCAATTCGCGACTTGATCGTGCCGATCCGACGCATGTTGGAAGGCTACGCCCTGGAACTGATCTTCGACGAGCTCGATGAAGAAGACTTTCAGCGCTGGGAAGAGTTGCTGGAACGCATGAAAGCGGCATGTGCGGCCCGCGACTATGCGGCGATCGCCGAGACCGACATTGCATTTCATCGCTCGCTGATGGAGCGGGCCGGCCAACCCGATCTGCTGGTAATCTGGGAAGCGATGGTCTATCGCATCCGCTCTCATTTTCGCCGCACGCAGCGCCGCTGCCCCGACCCGATGGTCATCTATGACGAGCATCGGGCGATCGTCGACTGCATCCATGCGGGCGACCTGCAAGCGGCTCTCGAGTTGTTGAGCGAGAAGATCGAGTAGTCGCTATCGGGACGATTAGCCCGCCCATTTTCTCAGCATTGCCTTCGGCAACTCGCTCGCCTCCCAGGCATTGCGCAGTGAATGGCACCAGTTCCTTCTCACTAAAGGCGAGATTATCCACCCTTCATGTGGCCTTAGTTGGTTCCAAGGGTACTTTGCTTTGCAAAGAAGGTTTGGGCGCAAAGTTGGCACGCCGCTTGCATTAAATGCTTGGGAAATAAATTGTTGACAATCCAGAATAGATTGTTGACAATTTGGAGCTGAACATCTGGCGAAGTTTATTGAATAGAGCAAACGACGAGCGAAATGTTGCCGTAAGCCCTATTTCAGCGATAGCGCCGTTCTCTCCTTTTTTTGCACTCCTAATCCCGTCCCTTCCTTGGAGTCTGTCATGAGTTCGTTCAACTTCGTCCATTCCCGTCATCGCCAGGGGTTCACGCTGGTCGAACTACTGGTCGTGATCGCGATTATCGGCGTCTTGATCGCCTTGTTATTGCCGGCGGTGCAGCAAGCTCGCGAAGCGGCGCGACGAATGGATTGCACCAATAAGCTGAAGCAAATCGGCCTGGCGTGTCACATGCATCACGATACTTACGGCGTATTGCCCCCGGGAAATGTCGGCGTGGTCTCCAATACCGCCGCCGACGAATCGATCTGGGCGATCTACCTGCTGCCGTTTATCGAGCAGAAAGCATTGTATGATTCGGCCAACTTCAAAGCCGGGTTCGGGGGCGGAAATGCGGCCAACGAATTGGTGACCGGCGCCAAGTTGGAAGCCTATCTCTGTCCGTCCGACACGCCGGTCGACAACTGGCTGAACTTTGCCGCGCATCGCAGCTATGTCGCCAATAATGGGATTGGTCCTGGACGCGAAGGTGACGCCAGCCACGCGAATATTCGTCCACGCGCCGAAAAAGGGGTGATGTTCTGCGATAGCAAGTTGCGCCTGGCCGATCTGACCGACGGAACCACAAACACCGCGATGATGACGGAAATCATCAATGTTCCCGCCGCTGGAACGACCGGCGATCAACGCGGCTCCAACTACTCGGAGGGCGCCTACTACCATCACAACTACACGCCAGGTGATTCGACGCCCGATCAGACCCGCAATGGCCATTGCGTCTCCACCACGTTCGCTCCATGCGTCGGCGTATTCAACGGCTATTGGGATCGGCAGCTGCGTACCACGGCTCGAAGCAACCATCCAGGCGGGGTGAATCTCCTCGCGGGAGACGGCAGCGTTCACTTTGTCGGCGAGACGATCGAACTTAACGTCTGGCGGTCGCTGGGAACGCCTCAGGCGATCAACGGCGAAGTCCTATTCACGGGCTTTTAGTTTCCATCGCCTCGCTTCGGTTTGAACGAGAAACCAGCGAACGCGTCGAAGATTCAAACAGACGGCGTCTCCCGGCTGGGGAGCGCTTTCCAAAGTGGCGACTGCAAGCGGCAGTTCGTCCTGAAGCAACTTTCCTTAACCAGATACGGATGAAACGAATGGCGAACTTGCTTTGTTCCGCCTTGCGTGGGAAATGGATCTGCGCCGCAGCCATCCTAGTTGCGGTCGGTTGTGGGCGCGGCGGCATACCGCTGCTAGGCGAGGTCACCTACAACGGCCAGCCATTAGATAGCGGCAGCATCGTCTTTATACCGGCCGATGGAGTCGGACCAAGTCGCGGAACGACGATCACGGATGGAAAATTCAAGATCAACGCCTCGCAACAGTTGTCGCCGGGCAAGGTGATCGTCCAGGTGAGCGGAGCGGTGAAAACGGGGCGCCAGATGGAAGCGCCTCCTCCCTCCCCCCCAGGTCAGATCATCGATGAAATTCGGTATGTCGAATTCCCAGAACAAGAGTTGGAAATCGGCGCCGACGCAAACGAGCCCCTTTCGGTGTCGTTCGATTCGACGAAAAAGACGTCGAACCGCGCCCGCAAGTAAATGTTGATTGAAAGCGTCACAATCGTCTCCTACCATCGCATTATGTCTCCCGCCGCAAAACTAATTCGCATCCTGGCATTTGCCCTGCTTGCGTCAAACGCAACCGTCTCGGAAGAGGCTGCCGCGCAGACTTCAACCGAGCCGAGCGCCGAAGCGATCGAACAGTTCGAGAAGCAGATTCGTCCCCTGTTGGCCGAAAAATGCTTCAACTGCCATGGAGCGAAAACGCAATGGGCCAGCTTGCGGCTCGACGCCCGCCGCTTTGCGCTGGAAGGGGGCGATAGCGGACCGGTCATTGTTCCAGGCAAGCCGGCCGACAGCCTTCTCATCAGTCGCATCGAGTCGACTGACGAGCTTGAGCAAATGCCTCCGGAGTCGAGCGGAAAGAAACTTTCGCCGGCCGAAATCACCTTGCTCCGCAATTGGATCGCCTCAGGCGCCGCCTGGCCTGAGTCCGACGTGCCCGATTTAGACGACGCCGCGCGGCGCAACCATTGGGCCTTCCAGCCGATTTCTTCTCCGACGCCGCCGGAGTTGAAGGACACGCAATGGCCGCAGACAGACGTTGATCGGTTTATCCTTCAGCGGCTTCAGGAACATGATCTCGCGCCGTCTCCGCCAGCGGACCGTCGCTCGTTGATTCGTCGTGCGACGTTCGATCTGACCGGACTGCCGCCAACGCAGGAAGAAGTCGACGCGTTCGTGGCCGATCCAAGTCCCGATTCCTATGAGCGGCTGATCGAACGTTTGCTCGCGTCGCCTGCTTATGGCGAACATTGGGCGCGTCATTGGCTTGATGTCGCGCGCTACTCCGACACCAAAGGCTACGTGTATGGTCGCGAAGAACGCAACTTCGTTCACTCGGCCCACTATCGCGACTGGGTAATCCAGGCCTTCAACCAAGATATGCCCTACGACCAGTTCGTGCGGCTGCAATTGGCCGCCGACCAGGTAGCGCCTCACGATCCCAAGTCGGCCGCTGCGATGGGTTACCTGACGCTGGGGCGACGTTTTCTGGGAGTTGAACCCGATATTATCGACGACCGGATCGACGTCGTCACACGCGGTCTGTTGGGGCTGACGGTCGGGTGCGCCCGCTGTCACGACCACAAGTTCGATCCAATTCCGACCGCCGATTATTATTCGCTCTACGGCGTCTTCCAGAATTCGGCCGAATCGACCGTGCCAATCTTCACCACGTCGAAGAACCCAGAGGCGCAGGCGGAGTTGGAAAAACGCCGCCAAGCACTGCAGAGTGGACTGCAGGCGACGCGAGACGAATTCGCGAAGTTGACCCGCAGTCGGATTGGCGACTATCTAACCGCCCAATTCGAACTCGAAAAGTACCCGCAACAAGCGTTCAGCCAGATCCTATCCAAGGAGGATTTGCTCCCGTCGACGGTGTGGCGTTGGCAACGTTACCTGAACGAAGCGACGCAAGCGGATGATCCCGTCTTCGTCGTCTGGCGCGCGTTAGCGAAGCTGCCCGACGAAACGTTCGCCCCGCAGGCGCAAGAAACGCTCAACAAACTGCGAGAATCAGAAACGCCGATCAACCCGCACGTCGCCAAGGCATTTCAAACGGCGCCTGGTTCGCGGCAGGAAATGATCGCGCGGTACGCAGAGCTGTTCTCCGAAGTCTGCCGCACTTGGGACGAACAGGTGAAGTCGGCGACCGACGCCGGAAACGCAGCCCCCCAATCGCTTAGCGATATGGACCTGGAACAATTGCGTAAGGTCATGTACGCCGCTGACTCCCCTTGCCTGATTGCGGATCTCGACTTTATCAACATCGAATTCGACGTCGATACCAGCGCCTGCATCGAGATGTGGAAGCTGCAAACCGCGTTTGATCAATGGATTATCGCCAACGCCGACGTGATCCCGCACGCCGTTCAGTTGGTCGACAAGCCGACGATTGTGCAACCCAGAATCTTGCGCCGCGGAAACGTGAACAATCCCGGCGACGAGGTTCCGCTCCGCTTCCTCGAGATCCTCTCCGGCGAAGATCGGCAGCCGTTTGCCGAAGGAAGCGGACGCCGCGAGTTAGCCGATGCGATCGCATCGAGCGACAATCCCCTGACGGCGCGCGTCTGGGCGAATCGCATCTGGATGCATCACTTTGGTCAGGGAATCGTCCGTACGCCGAGCGACTTCGGCACGCGAGCCGATCCGCCGACCCATCCTGACCTGCTCGATTGGCTCGCTCGTACCCTTATCGACAATGGTTGGAGCACCAAACGACTCCATCGCGAGATCATGCTCTCGTCCGCCTACCAACAGCGATCGGACGGTCCGGAGAGTCCTGCCGCTTTTGTCCAAGCCAATCAGACCGATCCCGAGAATCGCCTGCTCTGGCGGATGAATCCGCGTCGACTGAGCTTTGAACAGTTCCGTGACGCGAGTCTGGCGGTCGCCGACCAATTGAATCGCCGCGCCGGCGGCCAGGGAGATCCGCTGTTTGACGTAAGCGATAAAGGGGCGCGGCGCACGATCTACACCCGCATCGACCGCGAGTCCCTCCCAACGATCCTGCAAACGTTCGACTTCGCCAATCCGGACTTGCATACGCCGCAGCGTTCGGAAACGACGGTACCGCAGCAGGCTTTGTTCGGCCTGAACCATACGTTCCTCGCCGACCGGGCTCGTGTGCTGGCGGCAAGCGTGGACGAAAAAGAGGCCGAGCCGGCGCAAGCGGTCGATTCCCTCTTTCGCCAGATCCTGCAACGGTCGCCGAGTCAGGGCGAGCGTACCGCCGCGCTTCGATTTGTCGAAACGTCGCATCTGCGGCAGCAGGATTCGGAAGCTGTGCCGCTGGCCGACGCCTGGTCGTACGGGTATGGCCAAATTGATCCTGTAACCGGCACGCTTTCCAACTTCACTCCCCTTCCCTACTTCACCGGCGACGCCTGGCAAGGTGGATCATCCTGGCCAGACGTCCAAACAGGCTGGGCCCAAATCACCGCCGAAGGAGGACATCCCGGAAACGATCTGCAACATGCCATCGTGCGTCGCTGGACTGCTCCAGCCGATGGCATCTACGCGGTGCGCTCGACGGTGGTCCATGAAGAGCCGGTCGCCGATGGGATTCGCTGCTGGGTCCTCACCAGTCGCGGCGAAGTTTTGCGTAAAGAGCACGTTCACAACGCAACGCGTGAGATCAACCTCTCGAGCGTCGAGTTGAAGCAGGGGGAATCGCTCGACTTCGTCGTCGACATTCTCGAAGTCCTCAATAGCGATCAGCATCTTTGGTCTCCCAAGGTGACCGCGCTGTCGCAATCTGCCGCCGCCGATTCGCCGCTTCCGGAATGGGACGCGAATCGCAACTTTACCGGCGGAAGCGATCGCGAGCTCGATGCGTGGGAGCAACTCGCTCAAGTCTTACTCCTCTCCAACGAATTCCTGTTTGTGGATTAGCCGTCATGCCGTCAAACCATTTAAACGCGATCAATCGCCGCACCATGTTGCAGCGATCT